>JBGSOR010000019.1:0-2671 GCA_041738985.1 Chromatiaceae bacterium
CCGCAAATGCTCCGAGACGTTCCGCGACCTCAAGGACAGATTCATTCGCCATGACGACGTCCTCGGTCATTGGAACTACGTCGTCGATGCGCACGGTATTAGCTGAGCGTATGTATTACTTGTTTTTCACTCAATCCTTACGAACGCTTTCTCGTTACGTATATCGTGAAAATATGCGTTCGATGATCGACTGGAATCTCGTAGTCGGATTCGACTGGGACGCCGGTGATAGCCGCAAGAGCGCCGATAAGCACGGCGTAAGCCAAATAGAAGCAGAACAAATCCTCCTGAGCGAAGGGCTGTTGCTTGTTCGCGATCCCGGACACAGCCAGCAAGAACCGCGCTTCCACGCTCTGGGAGAGACAGACGAAGGCCGGCGCCTGCACGTTACCTTCACACTGCGCGCGGCCGGGACCTTGATTCGGATTATCTCCGCCCGGGACATGCACCGAAAGGAGAGGACCGTTTATGACGACGCCAAGAAAGGTAGCACCTGAGCTCAGTACGGAGGCGGAGGAACGCGCCTTTTGGGAAAGCCACGACTCCACTGATTTCTTGGATTGGAGCCAGGCGGAGCATGGGCGCTTGCCGAACCTGAAACCCACGACCAAGGCCATCTCGCTGCGTCTGCCATTGGCGCTGCTGGAGCGCATCAAGATCGAAGCAAACAAGCGCGATATGCCTTATCAATCCCTGATCAAGGCATGGCTGGCGGAGGATGTCGCTCGTCATAGGCGCTGATCGCCTGTTCGAGCTCCGGAAAGAGAGCCGCCGAGTCGGGGAAAAAGCGGCGCCGCGGGGACCCCCTGGGTCAGGTGAGGAGTCGCCCCGCGTGGGAGTCGCGGCGCGGAGCGCCCCTCCCACATCGCTTAAGGATGCGGTGAGGAACGATCCGCATCGGTCGAGACGCAACAGCCGTCCAGCCCGCAGGTGGTGCCCTCATTGGTGATTCGATTTGGCTGATGACGGCTCCCCGGAATTGGTGACCTTGGCGGTCAGCTTAACCCCGAGCGCGCGGCAGACACGCTGCACGGTGTCGAGGCGCGGGTGGGCGTCAGGACGCAGCGCCTTGTAAAGCGCTTCGCGCTTGATGCCAGACGCTTTTGCGATTTCGGTCATGCCGCGCGCCTTGGCGATATGGCCCAACGCCGCTGCAAGCTCCCCGGGCTCACCGTCTTCGAGCACTTGGCTCAGATACTCCGCGATGTCCTCGTCTGTATTGAGGTACTGGGCCATGTCGAGCTCGGGCAGTTCGTCGATTTTGATCTTTGTTGTCATGGTGATTCACTCCTCAAGAAGGATGGCCAGCGCTTTTGCCGCGACGATATCAGCGGCTTGGCTGGTCTTGTCACCGCCGCCGAGCATAACGATCAGGTTTGTATCTTTGTGCACATAGTACATGCGCCAGCCTGGCCCGAAGAATTCGCGCATCTCGTATAGACGCCGTCGCCCACGGGTGCAACGTCGCCCAGCAGTCCGCGTTGGGCCTTTTCGAGGCGCCGAAGCAGTCGAACGCGCGTGTGGCGGTCACGCAACCCGCGAAGCCAGCGGTCGAAGTTGGGCGTCCGCTTGATGGTGTACATGCTCCGCCAGTGTAATCGATCGGGGACGTTTGTCTAGATGTTGGCGGAGCTCGGTCAGGACGGGTCGACCGGAAGAAGCCAAAGGCCGCGATTGATGCGGTTCGTGCCTCACCGCATCCTACGAACTGCGGCCGGGGGACCTGTTCTTCGACATCGGCGCCAACGTGGGCAGCTACACGGTGCTGGCGGCGAAGGTGGCCGGGGCCTCGGTGATTGCCGTCGAGCCGGTGCCGGCGACCTTTGATGCGCTGCTGGCAAACGTGCAGGTCAACGCCATCGACGCCCTGGTGGATGCGCGCAACTGCGGGCTGGCGGCGGAGCCGGGCGTGCTCGGTTTCACCCGCGGGCAGGACACCATGAACCACGTCGCGGCGACGGCGGAGGCGGGATCGGCCGCGTGCGTAACGGTGCCAGTGACGACCTTCGAGCTAGAATCGGCGCATACTCCTTACCGGAGACAAAAGCCCGCCAGTGGTGTGTCGCGCTGCTTGGGCAAATGATGCGTCGTACAACCCCCAAAATGGCAAGCCCATGAATTTCGAAGACCTCATTGCAATTGATCCTGCCATCCGGAGCGGTAAGCCCTGTATCAAAGGGACCCGTATCACCGTATACGACATCCTCGAATACTTGGCTGGCGGAATGTCCGAGGACGAGCTACTCCGTGATTTCCCCGATCTGACCCGCGACGATGTTCATGCCGCGCTGGCCTTTGCTGCTGCGCGCGAGCGTCGATTGGCTGTCTCATCAGCGGCATGAAGCTGCTCTTTGACGAGAACCTCAGCCATCGTTTGGTCGATTTGCTAGCCGCCGAGTTTCCCGGCAGTGCGCATCCGAGGCAGCTCGGAATGCGCGGCGCTTCCGACCTGGCGCTCTGGGAGTACGCCCGCGAGAAGGAATTTGCCATCGTGTCCAAGGACAACGACTTTCGGCAGCGCGTATTCCTTGAGCTGAAGTTTTGTACTTCTGCGAGCGTTAGTATATAAGCGACCACGAATGCGCGTCGCAATATTAGCATTCACTGAATAACGTCCAGTGCCTGCCTTTCAGTCGCTGAAACGCCGCAGTTCTTTTATTCAAAATCAATC
>JBGSOR010000057.1:0-3344 GCA_041738985.1 Chromatiaceae bacterium
CGGCGCCATCCGCCAGGCGCCGGCCAGCGTGACGAACAGCCAGCGCCTGGGCCGCCGAATCGCCGCGCCCCTCGGCCAGCCCGCCCTGATAGTCCGCCAGGACCTGGAGGTATCCGTCCAGCTCCACCCCCAATCGGTCCAGGTCGCTGGTGCGGCCAAGGGCGGTCAGACTGGGCTGGGCATTCGCGATGAGTGCGCGCGTCTCTTGTGCGAAGGTACGCAGGTCCGCGAGCGCCCCCTGGCCGCCGTAAAGGAGCCAGTTCTTTTCGTAGCGGCGGATCTCCAAGACCGTGTCCAGCAGCCGCGAGGCGGCCAGGTCCGGGGCCATATGACGTTCCAGGTAGGTCAGATCGCTCGCGGCCAGGAGCGCCACGCTCGCCACCGCGGCGGCGAAGGCGTAGTAGCCGAGCTGGATCTTGCGCTGGAGGCTAGGCATGGGGTTCGGGACCTGCGAGCGTTTCAGATTGCAACGATACGTTGCAATAGTGTAGCAGCCGCGCGGCCCGGGGCTCGGTGCAGAGATTCCCAAGAGCTGCACGAGACGTGCAAAGCTAACCAAAAACAGATGCGTAATAGCCTCTTACAGGGGTTCCTCTGGACCCTCCCAGCGACCGGCGTCGCGCTGGGGTTGCCGTCCGGTCCTCCTGGACCGATGCCTGTCCCAATTCGCGCTCGTAGGGAGCCATTCCGCTAGGCCGCTCGCGCCGAGGACGTTTCTCCTGCGCAACACCCGCTTTCGTAAAGATCCTCCTCGCGTCAGAAAAATCAGCCGGTTGGAAGAGCCAGTCCCTGGCACGCCGGCTGCTCCAGTGCAGCTAACCCCAAGACTGTCGAGAGCCATTCGAATGAACAGGAAACGCGGCTTACTTGCCGACATGGAGCGCGCCATGAATGGGCTCGCTTCCGCCCATCTGGGCGACTACCTGTCGGACCGGGACAAGAAGGCGGCCCTCGGGGTCCCCGAGCCCGTACGGATCTCGATCTCCCTGTCCCCCCAGGCCCAGCAGGCTCATGAGTCCCGGCGTCGGGTGGCGCTCGCCATCCAGGGCCGGGTCGAGCCCAAGGCCCTGCGCTACGCCCGCAACGCCTGCGAGCGCATGGACGCGGATCTCGACGTGCTGACGGACCTGCCCGAGGGCGGGCTACAGGCCGCCATTGAGTCGCAGCGCGCCGACCTGGCCCAGACCGGGCATCGACTCGAGCTGCTGAGCCTGGGTCGGGACGTCCTGACCGGCATCCTGGATTACGCCCGCGCGCGCCGCGGACTCCTGTTTGTGGTGGTGAGCGCGGAGGACGCGGTGGCCGAGCGGCTACTTGCCCGCTCGACGGACAGTCGCCACCTGGACGTGCCCTGGGTGGTGGTGACCGGGGGCGAGTCCGGCTGAGCCAGGTCGCGGGCGGTGCGCACCCTGCAAGTGCAAGGGTCCGCAAAGGAACCTAAACAACTGCAATAGACGACGAGGAGCCCGGATCCATGTCCCCGACCGAGCCGCCGCCCGGCAGCCCCTTCCCGTTCCGAGCGCTGGCCGCCACCCTGATCCTGGGGGCGGCGAGCGCCTTGCTCTATGTCCTGCTCTTTCTGTTCGCCGACCGCCTGACCGAGCTGGCGGCCCTGACGCGGGAGGGGCACAAGCTCTATGCCCTGGTACCGCTCGCTGTGGCCATGGTCTTCTCCTTCGTCCATGGGGCCTTTACCGGTCGTTTCTGGGACCTCCTCGGTCTGCGCGCCAAGAAATAGGGCGCCAATTCATGGAAAGCATCGATTTCATCGAGTTGACCTATACCACCTCGCTCATCCTGTTCCTGGTGGGCTTCGTCGGCGGCATGGTCAGCGGATTCATCGGCTCCGGGGGGGCCTTCGTATTGACCCCGGCCATGATGAGCCTGGGCGTCCCCGGGGTGGTTGCGGTGGCCAGCAACATGGCCCATAAGTTCCCCAAGGCGCTGGTAGGCGCCCACAAGCGCAATAAATACGGGCAGGTAGACATCAAGCTCGGCATCGTCATGGGGATCTTCGCGGAGGCCGGCGTGCTCTTCGGGAAGCACGTCATGGTGGATATCCGGGAGGCATTCGGGGCGGCCGGCACCAACCTCTATGTGTCCTTCGTGTTTGTGGTCGTGCTCGCCATCGTCGGCGGATTCGTGCTGCGCGACGGGCTGCGCGAGCGCCGCGGGGAGGCCGCGCGCAAGGGTGCGAGCCAGGCGGCGCGGGAGCTGACCCCGATGGTGCGTTGGGTGCGCAGGCTGCACATCCCCGGCACTATGCTCTATTTCAAGAGCATGGATGCGCGGGTCTCCTTTCTGGTACTAGCCCCACTCGGCTTCGCTACCGGTCTGCTCGCCGCGACCATTGCGGTCGGCGGGTTTATCGGGGTCCCGGCCATGATGTATATCCTGGGGCTCCCGGCGCTTGTTGCCAGTGCCACCGAGCTGGTCATCGCATTCGTGATGGGCTTGGGCGGCAGCCTCTTCTATGCCCTAGACGGGTTCGTCGACATTCGACTCTCCATGATCATCCTCGCCGGGTCCCTGTTCGGTATCCAGATCGGGGCTATCGGGACCACCTACGTTAAAGACTATGTGGTCAAGTTTGTCATGGCAGCCATCATGCTTCTGGTCCTGGTCAGCCGTTTCTTCTACATCCCCGGCTATCTCTCGGAGCTTGGCCGTATTGCGCCGCTGGATACCGGGACGCGGGCGGTCCTGGACGGCATTGGTCAAGGGGCCTTGGTCTTCGCCCTGGTCTTTGGGGCGGCGATGATCCTCAAGGCGCTTCATACGGGGATGCGCGACCATCGACTGGCCCAGGCCGCTGCCGCACCGCTCGCGCCAGCGGTCGCGGCGCCCGCAAGCTCGGCAAGGCAGCTCTCACCGATCGGTCGCTTCGAGTGCTTCCTCGTTGCGAGCGACGGCTCCGACTTCAGCGCGGCGGCGGTGCGCGAGGCGATCGGGTTGGCCGGCAAATGTGGCGCCCGACTGCATGTCATGTCTCTGGTTGCCACCGGCTTGGAGCACGAGGGTCTGGGCGAGCGCATCCTGAAACAGGAGCTCGACAAGGCGGCGGCCCACCTCGCGGAGATCGAGGCGCGGGCGCACCTCGCCGGGGTGCCCTGCGAGACCCACCTGATTCAGGGCGATCGAATAGATCGGGAGATCCTGGATCTGGCGGATCGTGTGCTGGCCGATGTCATCGTGATGGGCCGGCGCGGCAGGCGCGGGCTCGCCCGCCTGATGCTCGGACATGCCACCGCCCAGGTCATCGGCCAGGCCCGCTGCAATGTGCTGGTGGTACCCAGGGCGGCACGGGTGGAGGGCCGCCAGATCGTGCTTGCGACCGATGGCTC
>JBGSOR010000064.1:0-4934 GCA_041738985.1 Chromatiaceae bacterium
GCTCCCGGGTCTCCGCCACCAGGACCAGACGCTCGCTGGCCTGCCGGGGGTCGGCGGCCGCGAAGGCAGCCACGCAGCCCTTGCGTACGCCGGGCAGCTCGCCGATAGCCTGCTCCAGCTCATAGGGGTAGAGGTTGCGTCCGCCGCGGATAATCAGGTCCTTGACTCGGCCGGTGAGATAGATCTCCCCATCGGCCAGATAGGCCCGGTCGCCCGTGTCGTACCAGCCCCCGCGGATCAACGCGGCGGTGGCTGCGGGGTTGCGGTAATAGCCGCGGGTCGCGGAGGGTCCCTGAAACTCCAGGAGTCCCTCCCGGCGCTCCGGGAGGACCTCGCCGCGAGGGTCTCTCACCCGCACCCGGTAGCCTGGCAGCGGCCGACCGCAGGCGACGACCTCCATGACATTCGGGTCGTCGCAGGGCAGTCGCACGGCCTCGCCCGAGCGGACGAAGCGCGCCCGGTCGATGCAGTCGATGCGGGGGCCTCTGTCCGCGGGGGGGAAGGCCAGCCCGACCGCGGCCTCGGCCAGGCCGTAGACCGGGGCCAAAGCCTCCGGTCTCAGGCTGCAGGGGGCGAAACGCTCGGCAAAGCGGCGCAGGGTCCCGGGGCTTACGGGCTCGGCCCCGTTGAATGCCCAGCGCCAGGTGCGGAGATCCAGGCCCTTTAGCTCCTCGTCGCCGATTCGGGTAAGACACAGTTCGTAAGCAAAATTAGGCGCGGCGGACAGGGTGCCCCGGTGCGCGTGGATGGTCTGGAGCCAGCGCAGCGGACGGGCCAGGAAGGCGAGCGGGGAGAGCGACGCCAGCGGCAGCCCAAAGTAGAGGCTGCCGAGCCAGGCGCCGATCAGTCCCATGTCGTGGTAAAGGGGGAGCCAGCTCACGAAGCGGTCGTCCGGTCGCACCCCGATGGCCGTGCCCATGGCCCGGATATTGGCGAGCAGGTCGGCGTGCGAGAGGATCACGCCTTTGGGGTCGCCCGTGCTGCCCGAGGTGTACTGGAGCATCGCGATGTCCTGGGCGCCGGGGCGGACGGGGGCATCCAGGGGCGGCTCGGCCTCCAGGTCCTCCAGGGTGAGCACGGCGCGCAGGGAGCCGACCTGGGCGCGCAGCAGTCGCCCGACGGCCCGGCCCTGGGGCACCGTGATCAGGAAGGCGGTGCCGGCGTTGTCGAGGATCCGGGCGTGCCGACGCAGGTGCTCCTCGATCTGATCCAGGCGCGCGGGGGGGTAGATGGGCACGGGGATACCGCCCGCGGCGAGTATCCCGAAGAAGCCGAAAAAATACTCCAGACCCGTGGGTAGCATCAGCGCCACGGTGTCGCCCCGGCAGAGCCCCTGTCGTTTCAAGCGGCCCGCGACGCGTGCGGCGCCTTGGGCCAACCCCTCGTAGGCGATGGGCTCTGGCTTGTCGTCCGCTCCGTACAGGAGGATGTGGACCCGTTCCGGGTGGCGCTCCAGGTGCCAATCCAGCGCACCGAGCAGTGTGCCCGCTGAGTCGGGGGCCCCTTGCGCGGCGGCCAGGTCCGGGGCCGCGGCCGACTTGTCTGGGGTCTGCACTCCCGCCGGAGCGAGGCCGCCCCGTTCCAGCGGGGCGAGACGCAGCAGGTCGCGTCCGGTCGATGCGAGCAGGGCCTCGTCCGGCAGGCTGATGCCGAGTGCCCGCTCTACCCGGGCCAGCAGCTCTGATCGGCAGAGGCTATCCAGACCCAGGTCCGCCTCCAGCCGGGTGTCCAGGGTCAGGCCCCCAGCGGGCTCGGGGAGGTGCGATTCGCGCGCCAGGTCCCGCAGGACGGAGAGGACCAAGCCGGCCCGATCCGCGTCGGTCGCTGTCACGATACCTCCCACGGCACCTCGCGATGCGCATAGATCCGGTGGATCTCGTCGGCGAAGCGGACCTCCAGGCGGTCGCGCCGCGCCTTCATGGTGGGCGTGATGAGCCCGTTGTCCACCGTCCAGGGCTCCAGGCTCAGGTGCACCGCCCGCACCTGCGCAAAGCCCGGAAACGGCTTAAGACGATCCCGCACCCGGGTTAGTGCCGCCTTGATCGCCGCGGGTTCCCGCAGGGCCCCGGGGTTGCTGGGGTCGAGACCGAGCCCCGGGGCCAGGGTCGCCCAGGCGGTGGGCTCCAGCACCAGCAGCGCGGCCAGGAAGGGCCGACCCTCGCCGAGCACCATGGCCTGATCGAAGAGGGGGTCCATCGTCAGGGCCATCTCCATCTCCCCGGGCGGGACCTTCTCGCCGGTCGAGGTGACCAGGATCTCCTTGAGCCGGCCACGGATATAGATGTAGTCGTCGCGAATCTCGGCTACATCGCCGGTGTGAAGCCAACCGTCCCCGTCGATCGCGAGCGCGCTCGCCTTGGACTGGCCCCAGTATCCCAGCATGCGACCCGGTGTGTGGGCGAATAGCTCCCCCTGGGGTCCGATGCGTATCTGTAGTCCGGGCAGTGGCCGACCGACCGAGCCTGGCACGCAGTCCTCGGGCTCGGTGTTGCTCAGTACCGGGGATGCCTCCGTGAGCCCATAGCCCTCCGTGAGCGGCAGTCCGAGCCCGATAAAGAAGCGCGCCACGACCGGCGACAGGGGTGCGCCGCCGCTGACCGCCACGCGCAGGCGACCGCCGAGCTTTGCCAGGACCGGGCGTGCGATCAGACGCCGCAGCACGCTGCCGACGATGCGATCGGAGAGCCCCAGAAGCGGTCCGCGCCTCTGACCCGCGAGGAAGCGCCTCCAGCCCAAATCCACCGTCTTCTCGAACAACCGGCGCTTAAGACCGCGCTCGCCCAGCCTCGTCTGGATCGCGAGATAGATCTTGTCGTAGACCCGCGGGACGGCGAGCAGAACGGTCGGGCGCTCGCTGGCCAGGTCCTCCCGCAGCAGCTCCACCGCGCGGGCATAGCAGATACGGCAGCCCGCCATCATGGGCAGGTAGTAGCCCACGGTGCGCTCGAAGCTGTGGGCAAGGGGCAGAAACGAAAGAAAGCTGTCCGAAGGCCAGGCCGGGATGCGCCTCAAAACCGCCTCCGCCGTCCAGAGGATGCCGCGGTGAGACTGCATCACACCCTTCGACGGGCCGGTGGTCCCGGACGTGTAGACGATGGTCGCCAGGGCGTCCGGGTCCTGAACCCGATCCTGCAGCTCGGCCGCCTCTCGGGGCAGCCAGTCGTCGAGGTAGCGGACGGCCTCGTCCCGAGACGGTGCCTCGCGGGCCAGGCAGATCACCCGCCGCAGCTCCGGAAAGGCCGAACGCTGCGCGGCGAGCTCCGACCAGCGGCGGTCCGAATCCAGGAGCAGCAGGCGCGCCCCGGAGTCGGCGAGGATGTGGGCCGTGTTGTCAGGGCTGTCGGTGGTGTAGAGGGGTACCGGCACCAGGCCCAGGCCCAACGCCGCCTGGTCCAGACAGACCCAATCCACCCCGTTGCGCAGGCTCAAGGCGACGCGGTCGCCGGGTTGCAGGCCTTCGCGCGCCAGTCCCTTTTGCCAGCGGGCGACGAGGCGGGCCATGTCGGACCAGGTGTAGTCGCGCCAGATACCGCCCTCGTGCTGACGGTAACCGACCGCATCCGGCGTTCGCTGAGCCCTTAAGCGGAAGAGGCCGGGGAGGGTCCGGGCCAGGTCGCAGCCGACGATGTCGCGCTGCGGGATCGATACCTTCGTAAACATCGCATCGTCTTCCCTCGAAGCGCCGGTTTCGGCGATCGGTCGTCAGCGTTCGACGCCTTTGCTCAGCGGAGTGCCCGCGGACCCGCTCGCTCGGAGCGCCGCCGCCCGCGGGTCACAGGGCCGCTGGGTCCGCGCCGCGGGCCCGCTGCTGCCTTTAGTAAAGCAGAGAGCGACTCCTGGAGGGCAGGGCGAGAGCCCAGTCGCTGTGACGCAAAGGGCGTTCGCGTGCGTCCCATCGCCGGGCTTGTGGATAATCGGGGCGGTGATCGGGCAGTCGTAGGCAAGCTGCCTCGGCGATCACGACGCTGCCAGCGGGGAATGATCGTCTGGCGGCTACTGCGAGCACCGAGAAGGCGGTTGTCTTGCCGAAGAAATGAAAGGCGAAGAGGCTGGGATGGACTCACGCGATTTCCTGGGGTTGCCCATGCCTCCGGGTCGGCCAGTCCGAGTCATGTGCAGCTGCTCCATGATGGCGGGCTTTTTGGGCCCTGTGCCGAACAGGCAGCAAGCGCTATTCTTAGAAGCCGAGGGAAACAGGCGGACGGCCTTACAGCGTCCCTACAATGGGTTATTGTCCAACTTCGGTTGCGGCGACCGGAAATGTAAGTAGGGAGACCGGAAATGACCGACAACATCGAGAGCCTGGTCCTCGAGCACCTGCGAGCCATCCGCACGACTCAAATCGACCACGGAGAACGGTTCAGCCGGATCGAATCGCGGCTTTCATCTGGAAGTCACGGTGGCCGGAATGCGACGCGACCTAGCATACATGTACGGCGAGGTAGTCGAGCAGCACGTCAGCTGAGACCGGTTGGCTGCCCGTATCGATCGCATCGAGCGCCGACTGGAGATTCACGAAGGCTGAGGCGATCGGAATCATCGGGTGCGATGCGCCATCGCGCCTTCTCCCCTGACTGTCCGGGGATCGCCGCGGGCGCGGGGAACACATCGAAGCGATGCAGCCGGAGATCACGGAGCGCGGTTCATCCCCGCGGGCGCGGGGAACACGGGGCGCGAGTCTGGCCCCTTATCCCATTGAAAGCCGGTGTAGGATATGGCGGGGGCATCCGTTGCCAGCACCCGAGCGCACACGGCGCAGACGGTAGGCCGGTGCCGTTCGGTGGTGTGGGCCTCGAACACCTCGGTCCGACCAACCCCCGGGGTTCCCGGTTGCTTGCCCGATGGAGGTTTCGGACCGGATTCCGGTTTGGCTGTGGTGTCCTTGCGGTCCGCCGACGCCCCGGCGGGCGCGGCTGGCGTGTCGGCCACGGCGG
>JBGSOR010000076.1:0-10210 GCA_041738985.1 Chromatiaceae bacterium
AAGCGTGAAACCATGTAGGGGCCTGAGGCGGCACAATGAACACGCGGGTTCATGGGTACGGCGTCGGGTGTGTGCCCGGCGCGACGAACGCTCGTAGCGTTCGCCAGCGTGCTCGCCCGCAATGACCCCTACATGGAGACCTCTATCATGCATGGCAATCCTTCCCGAATCAATCGCCAGATCATCGACCGCTGGTGTGTGGGCATCGACCTGCACAAGGACACGCTCTTTGTCGTGGCGCTGGACCCGCGCACCGGCGAGACCATCGAGCGGCGTCTGGTGTGCAGATGCCGCGAGCAGATCGTTGAATTCTTCACGGCCCTGCCACGGCCGCACGTCGTGGCCATCGAGGCCGTGGGCTTCTACCGCTGGCTGTGGGACCTGCTTGAGCCGGTCGTTGAGGTGTTGCTGTTGGCCGACGCGACGCAGTGCCGGTCCTTGGCGGGTCGCCGCATCAAGACCGACCGTGAGGATGCGCTCAACGTGGCCGAACTCCTGGCGGCGGGCCGGATGCCACGAGCCTGGGCGCCGCCGGCGCACCTGGCGGCCCTGCGCGATGTGACCCGCCATCGCCACTACCTGAGTCGTCAGCACGCCCGGGTTCTGCACCGGGTCAAGAGCATCATGGCCCAGGTCAACCGCCCCGGTCCCGACCGGCTCAAAGCCCCGACGCTGATGCGCTACCTCAAGGCCCAACGTGACAAACTCCCGGCCCACCTGGTGGATCAGATGGAGATGGCCATCGATGAACTGACGCTCCTGGAACGCCAACTCGATCGCATCGACGTGCGGCTCAAGGCCACCCTGCAGTTGCCCCACTTCGCCCCCTTGGCTCAACGCCTCATGAGCTTCCCCGGCGTCAAGTGGGTGCTGGCCGGAACGATCCTGGCCGAGGTCGGCGACTTTGACCGCTTCGATCACCGTGATGGCATCACTCGTTACGCCGGGCTGGATCCCCGCATCTACAGCAGCGCCGAAAGCATCCGCAGCGGCGCCATCGCCAAGTGCGGCAGCCGGGAACTGCGCTGGGCCCTGGTCCAGGCCGCCTGGGTTGCCGTTCGCGTGGATGAGCATTACCGGCGTCTGTGGCTTAAGATCAAGAGCCGTAACGATGGCAAACGCGCGATTATCGCCATTGCCCGACGACTGCTCCTGGCCATGCGTGCCGCCCAGCGCAGCAAGACCACACGCCGTCTGTCGCCCGCGGCCTGAGCCGACCGCCGCGTGCTCGTCCCCATCGCACCCTCCGGGTTGGGCGAAGGGTCCGATGGGGACGAGCACGCTCCACGCTGTTGCCGCATCGTTTTCAACGAGCTTGGCAATGGCACCGTCGATCCGACCGGACAGCAGGACATCGCCGATACGTGCGTCTATGGTTTTATGCCCCACGGGTTCAACACCCATCCGAGAGCCTGAGCGTGAATACGCCGTATCGGCTTCGTACTCGATCTCATGCGCCCAGCCTAACAAGCACGGAGCGCCGATAGCTGATTGACCGCTGCCCGCAACGATCGCCGACCAACAACCCGACGCGGGTTGACAAGTTGTGACATAGCTGTGGGCATCATCGATGGCAAGCCGCGCCTCGATCTGGATTACGACCTCGACAGCCGCGCTGATGTGGATCTCAACGTCGCCATGACCCACCGCGGCAAGCTCATCGAAGTCCAAGGCACCGCCGAGCGCCAGCCGTTCTCACGCAAAGAACTCGACGGGTTGCTGACCCTGGCACACAAAGGCATCCGCAAACTTATTAAGATTCAGCAACTGGCCCTTGCGACCCTGACCTGATCGTCGCGCTTTTCAACGGCTCGTTCCGACTTGTGCATTCTTGTTTCGGCTTGTTTCAATACCCAACCTTAGCCTCTTCACCGGGAGCACCACCATGATGGCATTCGGCTTGATGCAGATTCTCATGATCGTTCTGATGGGCAGCGGCGGCGGCGGCAACGAACTGCTCAGCTACGTCACCACCGAGGCCTACTGGCAGCATCGCGGCGTCAAGGTCATGGATGTGCAAAGCCTCCAACCCAGGCTCAGCGATCCTGCTGAAGCCGACATCTCACGCCAACTTGAAAACCTCGGCTCATCAATGGCCCGAGTCCGTGAGGCTGCGGGTCAGGAAATCCTCGCCAAGGGCAACGCAGCTCTGCCCCAGTTGGAAAAGGCTGCGCGGGGCTCCAATGCGGACGTGGCGGCAAGGGCCCAGGAACTCATCGATGCGCTGGGCACCCAGGCACAGATGATCAAGGTCGATCGCCTCATGGCCATCCGCGCTCTAGGCGAGACGGGTGACACCGCAGCTTTGCCCCTGCTCGAACCACTGCTCAAATCCGATGCGCTCTTCGAGGCTGAATATGCCCGACTGGCGGTCGCACGCATCAAAGGCCAGCGCTACGATGCGCCCACGCTTCAGGCCGAGACGCGAATGAGCGATGTCTGGCTGCTCCCGGCTGACATCGGCGCAGTGGCGCAGGCCACCATGCCCGCCGAGGGCCAACTCGACGTCGCCGCGCTCCTCGACAAGATGCCCGCCATGCCCATGATGGAGGAGGGCCAGATGACGCCCGAGATGCGCAAGGCCATGGTCGCGCAGTATCACGATGCCTTTATGAAGCTCGCCGGGCGTCTGGGTAACGTGCGAGTTGATGGCGTCACCCTCGGCGTAGCTGACAACGTCGGTAACGACACCGGCTACGCGATGTTTGTTATCCGCGGCCTCTACGACATCGCAGCCGCCCGCGCGGCGCTGACCGAAATGGGCGTCCCGCGTGAAACCATCAGCGAGGTCGAAACCTTTTCCACTCGGGAGTTACGCTACATCCCCTTTTCCAAAGATCGCTTCGTGATCCTCTGCGGGCCCAATCGTGAGGCCCTGCCCGTGGCGACGGTCATCGAGGCGCTCAAGACCGGCAAGGGCAAACTGGCCGACAACCAGGCCATCGCCAAGCTCATCAAGACTGTCGATACCACCTCGGAACAGTGGGCGGTGATGAACGTCTCGGCCGCCTACCGCGTCGCCCCGCCCCTGGCACCGTTTGACACCTTGACGATGTCCAGCGCGAAAAACGGCAAGACCACGACCATCACCATCAACGCCAAGGGCTCCGACCAGGAAGCCATAGCTCGAAACGTCGCGACGATGCAGGGCCAGATCGCGATGGGAATCGGCGAGATCAAGGAACAGATGGCCGACACGCCCGCCATGGCCCCGATGATGGCTCCGACGCTCAAGATCATGGAGAGCATCGAACTTAAGGCCGCAGGCGACGGTGCTACGCTCAAAGTACAGGTCGAAGGCAACGTCACGCACTCCCTGCTGATGCCGTTCATGGGCTTCGGCATGATGTTCTGATGCTGGCTAATTTATACCGATGTCACAGCTGTACCTGCAGCGTGCCGCATCAACGCCAGTCGAACACCGTGCCTAGCAGCGAGTGGGGGTTGTCGCGCATTTGCTCGTAGATTGCGGGGGCATCCGCCACCGGCACCACGTCGCGGATTATTGGGCCGACGTTGATGGTGCCCTGGTCCACCAGCCGGATCAACTCCAGCAGGTCGGTGCGCTTGAAATGCGTCGTGTGATAGATCTCCAACCGCTGGGCTTGTGCAGCGGCACTGGCGTACTTGATCTCGAAACGCCCAGCACACAGAAACAGCCGCCCACCGCGGCGCAGCACGCCTGGCTTACCAAAACCCAGGCCGATGATCTTGTCGAGAATGTCCGCGCCCGAGTCATCGATCACGACATCAAACCCCGGCTTCTGCAGTGCCTGCCAGGTCTCATCGCCGGTGATCTGAACGGTGTGTCGCACGCCGCACTGCCGGGCTACTTCCAAGCGATCTTCACTCCGGTTGGCAAGCCACGTCTCAGCTCCCGCTGCCTGTGCCGCTTGCGCAGCAAATTGGCCGATGACACCCGCGCCGACGACCAGCACCCGATCGCCCAACCCGGTGCGAACGTGGCGGACATCATGCACAGAAACGCCTCCGACGCCGAACAATGCGGCGTGCATCGGGTCGATAGTCTCGGGCAACACAGCTGTGATATTCTCCGGCGCATCCCCCTTGGCCACATCCAGCGCCAGGTACTCAGCATGATGCCGGAAGATACCGCTAAACACGCGGTCGCCCACGGCATAACCAGTCACGTCGCGGGCCATCTCCACCACCCGTCCGACGGTCTGGTAGCCGCACTGGCAAGGCCACGTCGAGCCACCGTAAGGCCCGCCCATGAGAAAGCTGCGTTCTGTGCCGTTGGAGACGCCTGAGAATTCCGTCTTGACGAGAATCTGCCCCGGGCCGCAGACGGGCATGGGTCGCTCGTCGAATTGTGCGATCCCCTGCTTGGGAAAATGAATGACACGCATGGGAATCTCCGGTACTTGAATGGCGATGGATGTCGGCTGTCAACGTCGTCAAGCGTAGCGATTTCCCAGCGTCGCTGTGTGGGTGCCGCGGCGCGACCTTGAATCACCGTGGCGAGGCGTCAGGCGGTGGAGATGTCAGCGACTTGGTTGGCCCAACCTCGCTGACGAGGAGGGTCGCCATCGACCCGCCCGCCCGGCCGTGGGCCTTTCCCAGCACTTGGGGCGTGGCGTCGCGCCATTCCTGCAAGACAGCGAAGGGTCGTGTGACTTTACCACCCACAAACTCGCCGAAGGACGCGCTGAGTTTTCCGCCGCGGTTGATGAACATGTAACTGGGATCCACCAGGTCCTTGTTGCTATAGAAAAATGCGCCGCAGATTTCGAGCGTGCCGCCGTTCTGAATTTGGGCAACGGTCGTGTCGTTCTCGGTTTTGAGGCCGAGAATCCACATCTGCCCGCCGTTGACGAGATTGCGTGGTTCTTCGACGCCTTCGGTATTGAGTTGGCGGGCCCAAAGGCGGGTGCCCTCGTTGACGGTGATGCGTTTGGCACGGACATCTTCGAGGAACGTATCACCGCTGCCGGGGAAAGTCTCGAGGTCGTAGATCGACATGCTCTTGATGGCGAGTGTGCGCTTAGCGCGATGCTCAATGCGCGGCGCAGCGTACCAGGTGTCGAACCGTTCAATGACGACTGTGTCTGACGAACCGTCCTCGATAATGAAGACGGGGATGAGCGCGGGATCGGTGAAGCGTGATCGCTCGCGGTTGCTGTCAACGATGCGGCCCAAGGCGGTTTCGCAGCCGATGATTCGGCGGACGTTACCGCGGATGTGAATCGGGCCGTAGAGGCCAAAGACACTTTCGTCACCGCCGCTGCGATGCGGGAAATAGACGGTCGTAGCGCCTGAGTCAATGGCACGCTGCAGGGCTGGCCCCCAGTTCTCTACGTTGACCGGCTTGCCTTTCTTGCCGCGATCGGGACCGACATCGGGCTCAACCGCAGGGTTGACGGTCGTCGCAGGCCCAACCACGAGCGCCAGCTTTTCCGGCGGGCCGAAGTCCGTGACGCTGACCCATTTCTCCACAGCATCCCATGGCACTTCGGGCGTCTCAGGAACGGGCAGGTTAAGCGAGCGTTTGGCGGCGGCATCTGACAAGCTGACGACTGCGTGCGAGTTGAACTCCTGCACCTTCGCGCCGACGGGGCTGTCACCGGCACCTCCGGTGTTCGCAATCGTCTGCTTATAGCCATCGCTGCGGATATCGCGCGCAAAGAGGTTGGCCTCGTTGATGATCGCAGCCCCAGCCGGGTCGCCACCGCCCAGATCGGCCTCCAAGAGCGTCAGTGTGCTGGTGCCAGCCACGTTGCGAACGGCGGGAACCTTGTTGGTGCTCTTAAGCCCACGCAGGTTGATGACCTGCCCTTCATTGAGCAGGCCGACCTGACGTTGGCCTTCGAGGGTCAGGTGTTCAAAGGTGACGCTATTGACGCCATGCTTCGTGCGAACGCCCACGTCGAAGCCACGCACGGTGACGTTCTTCATCAAGCAGGGCCCCTGCTCATCGGTGTAGCCCAGGTCCAGGCCAATTTGCCCACGTAATTGATTATCGCCGGAACGGATGGTGATGTTCTGAATCCCGCCCTGGTTGTTGGCGATGAATCGCGCGCCGATGGCGCCGGGGTTGTTGCGACCGGTGTCGAGGGTGAGGTTGCGCAGGCCGTTGCGAAAGCGCTGAGCCGGTGCTGTGCCTGTCCAGATCATCGCTTCGCCCTGGTTGGGGTTGGCGAACTTCGGCGTGTTGTCCCTCAACTTGATGATGGTGCCGGCCTCGCTCTGGCCTTGAAGCACCTGGCGGCGATGGCGCTTACCCCAGTGCAGCGTGTCACTAATAATGTACGTGCCATCGGGAACATAGATGAGCCAATTCGGTGGCTCCTGACGCAAGGCCATGAGGAACGCTGCGGTGTCATCCGTATCGTCATTGGGAGTCGCGTTGTAAGGGGGCTTGGTGACGTCGATCACGTTGGCACCCGGCGGGAATACGATCGACTCGGCATTGGCGGGCACTCCCGCGGTGCATCCCGCCCACGTGGTGGCCAGCGCGACGATGAGCGGGCGAAGGACACGGAGATCATTGATGAGCGTCATTGCGGTTTAGCACCCCAAAGTAAGGTAGGATCAGCGACGGCGACCGAGGCCCCACCGACGCGGGCGGTCGCGGGAGCGGTCACGTCGGCCCAGGGCAAGGACGCGACATGACCGTCGAGGAAGGTTAGGTTTAGATTCGCCTCTGGATAGACGCCGTTGCCGTGACGTCCGACGATATTGGTAATTAGCTCCGCCGCCCCCGCTGGCTGGAAAATGCTGAAGCTCAGGCGAAACGGATTGGTCCCGCCGGTGGATTGCTTCTCAGCGAAGGTGATGCGGCCCGACGGGTTGGGATAGATATCTATTTTCCACACGCCCGTTGGGTTGTTATCACCGTTGGCGCAAAGCACCGCACGGTTAGGCGTGAAGCTGGTGTTGTGGGAGTTGTCGATGAACGTGCTGCCGATGGTTGATTCATCCGACGGGCACCAGAACACATCGCCGGGCGTCCAATCGAAACCGACATCGAGCGACTCTCCCGGCAGACGACCGTCCGCCGCCAGCCGGGGCACCCACCGCCTGTTCCGCGTATCCACTGGCCACCCGCCCGCCAAACCGGGTTCTTCGGAAGGCGGCAAAAACCCGCGGTAATCCGCGACATACACGTGCACCGCCTGCCCCAGTGATCGCATGTTAGTCCCGCACTTCAACGTCCGCGCCGCATCCCGCGCTCGGCCCAATGCCGGCAACAGCAACGCCACGAGCAAGGCGATGATCGTCAGCACCACCAGCAATTCGATTAGTGTGAAGCCATGACGTTGCTTCAAGTGCGCACTCCCTAGCGGATCATGTTGATCAACCCAGCATCTACATTTCCGAGGCTCGTGTGGAACCTCTCGATCACTTCCGTTTCAGTCACGTCGACGGCGGCCGATGAGCATTACCAAGGCCGCGCCCACCAGCGCCAGCGACGCGGGTTCGGGGATCAGCGTGTATTCGAGATAGGGGCGATTGTCTAATATGTCGCCCGAACCACGGATCTCCCAGCGCCGGCCATTCTGTGCCGTGCTTGCAACATCTGGGCTCAAGCGGAAGAAGACAAAGTCGTCCCCGGCGAGGCGCGCGGTGTTGAGGAAGCCGGCCAGCGTGACGCTGCTGTGGTTTACCCAAGTGTTGGCCACCGTGCCCATGGGTATGAAGTTGTCGTGCAGTTTGGTATTGCCCGCGTCGTCGGTACCCGCGAAAAAGTCGCCTGCGATGATGTCGGCAGTGTTGGCGGATCGCAGTTGATAGAGATCCGCGTTGAAAGAGCTGGAGGCGCCGCTGCGTGCTGCCAATACCTGGACATATAACCCCGCTGATGTTACGTCGTCTGCCAGTGCGCCGATGTCGAATACGATCACCGTTGATCGCATCGTTGTGCCACCGGAAACAGCCCCGATGTCGGGTGCGGTGGTGTCGCCTTGCGGCCCGGTTGAATCCACCGCTTGTGAATCGACCGCTGATATGACATCCGCATGGGCAGTGATGCACCAAGACATCATGAGTGAGCAAGCCAGAATTCCGAAAGTTGAAGCGCGGTAGCTGTTCATGACGAGTCCTCCAAAAAAGGGGGTTAGGGTGAGATCAGGACATCCGCAATCACAGTTCTGGCGGCGCACACGTGCCGCCGGGGTCGATGGTATGAGTTACACGTTGGCTGTCTTGGCTTTCGCTGGCGTGAGTGATGCGCTTTTGCAGCATGTCCACCGCGGCGCGGCCGACGGCGGCATCGGGGACACACATCATCGAAATCACGCGGCCGAAGTGGGCCGGCTGGCCGCTGAAGGTAATCAACGAAACATCGCGCGGGCAGCGAAGACTGGCCTCCGCGGCGACAAGCATCGCCAGCGTCGCCTGTGTGATGCCGTAGGCCACCACCGCAGTCGGACGGTCCGAACTGGCGAAGACCTGCGCCAGCTTCGCGGCCTTATCCGCCGAGGCGTCCTCCGCGATCATCATGGGCGTCAAGCCAGCGTCGTTCATCGCTGATGTGAAGCCGTCGCGACGGTCCTGTTCACTGTAGTGGCGCTCGGGCGCGATGGCATGACAAACATAGACGATGCGGCGATGACCCATCGCCAGCAGGTGCCGAGTGGCGCGACGGCCGGCGTCGAACTCGTCGGCATACACCGCGTCGTGGTCCCGTTTGTCGTTGATCCACACCGCCGGAATGGCGTGCCGCTCGATCAGGACGTTCATCGCCGGGGGAACCCACTGGTTGTAATTCACCAGCAGGCCATCAGCCCCGAGGTCGCGGAGCAAGCGGGGCACTCGCGTTTCATCGGTGAGGGCAGCATCACTCAATCGCGCCACCGCCAGATGCATGTCGCGCTCGTCGAGGGCATCGGTGACTGCGGCCAGCAGGTCGGCCGGCAGGTTGCTGTGACGAGCACCACCACTCGACAGGACGATGGCTACTGACCCGTAGCGACCCTTTCGGATGGCGGTGGCGGCCAGGTCGCGTCGGTAGTTGATTTGCCGGGCGACGGTCCGAGTACGCTCCGCACGCTCAAGGGCATCGGCACGAAGGCCTTTGACCTGGCCACCCAACGCCCGGGAGGCGACCATCAGCGACACCCCCGCATGCCGGGCCACGTCGCGCAACGTGGCTCCGTCGGGGTAGGGGGTCAGAGGTTTTGACTTAACGCTCGGCATAACTGGTGACGCTACCGATTATGATCCCGACCGGCCCCCGCTGTCAAGAGTTATCTAGAAATTTGGATGTAAATCGGGGTGAGCGGCCATCTCCTGCCGCTAAACTGCCTCGAATACGGCGGGATCGGCCCTGCTCGAAACCGGCTTCGTCCCTTGGGGGTTATAGGCGGGTATTCGTGGCGCACTGACGCACTGAGGCACGGCGCCCGGTGCCTTTGCTGCGCTTCGGATGCGGATGCGAGACGTCCACCCCGGACTCGGGGGCGTGCACAGCTACTGTTTGTGTACGCCGACGCGATCGAACCAGTTGACCGCGGTAAGCCAGGGGCGAGAGTGGTGGCTGGCGTGACCGTCGGCGAACAGGTGGTTGGAGCCGTCGTTGTGGTAGTAACGGTACGACCCGGCAAACGATCCGCTTGCGGGGTCGGCGACGAACCCTTGCCAGTCGGTAGAAGACTCGATGAGGCCGACTGTTTCGCTGGGCTGCTGCACCTCGTCGGGTTTGATCCACGTGTCTTGCTGCGTGCGTGACCCACCAATGCTGATGCGTGTCATGCTGGCTTGTCGCGTCAGCGGGTAGCCGTAGGAATGCACCTCCGACGGAGTGGTAAACGACGGGCAGTAGAGCTGCGCGCGCCTGCTCCCGGCAGTGCGGGAGATATTCTCTTCATGGTCGATATACCCGCCGTTGGAGAGTTGACGACGGTAGTAAATTTGATTGCCCTGGCCGACGTTGGGTTCAGCCCGAGGAAATACGCGAAAGTCCATGGCATAGGCTTGCAGAAAGAGGCCCACCTGCCGCTGATTGCTCAGACACGTGACGGCGCGCGCAGCTTCCCGCGCGTTCTGGAGGGCGGGCAGCAACAGCGCGATCAACAGCGCGACGATGCTGATGACGACCAGAAGCTCGATGAGCGTGAAACCATGTAGGGGCCTGAGGCGGCACAATGAACACGCGGGTTCATGGGTACGGCGTCGGGTGTGTGCCCGGCGCGACGAACGCTCGTAGCGTTCGCCAGCGTGCTCGCCCGCAATGACCCCTACATGGAGA
>JBGSOR010000128.1:0-7288 GCA_041738985.1 Chromatiaceae bacterium
CGACGCCCTCGCCCGAGCCGGCACCGGGGAGCTTGCCGTCCGAAGGTTTCCCACCCGCGGGCGAGGGCGCCCCGGGCGGCCCGGTCATTGCCGAATCTGCACTGGGGGCTGCGACAGCGACGGGTCCAGAGCCCTTGCCCGTATCGACTGCTCCGACCTTGCCTCTCCAGACGCCCGATAGCACCCAGGTGCCACCAGCGGTCAGCGAGACCGGTCCCGACGTCGCCGCTACGACGGAACCGAAGTCGGCGCAACCCGCGCGCACAGAAGCGACTCCTCCCGGCCAGCTGGCAGGAGACTCCACCTGGCATGCCCTTCTGCTGCCCTTGGCGGGAATCGCTGGGGTGACTGCACTGGGTATCGGTGCCTTAACTTGGTGGCGTTCCCGAGGGCGTCGGCGTGAGGAGGATTTCACTGCCGAGATCGATTCCGTGGAGTCCGTCGACGCGATCGGTGCAGGAGCATCCTGGGGCGTCGGCTCCGAGGTTGGGCAGAAGGCCAAGGGGATGGTCGTCGCGGGCTCCGAGGATGTGGGTGGCGTGCAGACCGGATCCTCCGCGATCGGCGCCCTCGGTCGGACCGAGTCCGAAACGGACGACACCGATGTCATCTCGGAAGCGGATATCTATATCGCCTACGGACGCTTCCGGGAGGCCGAGGATCTACTGCGGGATGAAATCCGGCATGCACCGCGCCGTTTGGACCTGAAGCTCAAGCTTGCCGACGCCTTATTTGGGGCCAAGAATCGCCCGGCCATCGAGGCGCTGATTCAGGAGATGAAAGCCGGCCCCGACCGGATCCCGGCGGATCAATTGCAGCGCCTAGCCGAGATGGCCGAGTCCATCCGGTCGGACGACGACCCGCCTGGCGATCTTAGCCCAGGTCTCAGAGTCGTCGCCCCCGCTCGGGGCACGGCACCGGCATCGGCAGACCGGCGAGCCGTCGACGACAGCTTCGATGCGGTCTCCAAGGAGGTTTTTTCTCTCGATATCAGCGATAAGCAAGGCGCGGTTGCGGAACGGCTGGGCCTCGGTCGCGGTCGCGATTCCAGGACTCCCGTCTCGGAGTCCAAGCCCTTCGACCTCGGATCCGACCACGGGGTGCTTTCGCCCTCTGCCGCGGGACGCCGCCCGGTCGAGCCACCCCTGGGAGACGACGGACCGCTGGTCATGGACGAGGAGGTGTTTTCCCGCCATTTGGGGCTCGACGAGGACTCCGAGGATTTGGATATTGACCTGACTCCGAACTCAGGTCCCAGTGCGCATCGGTCCGGATCCGAGCAATCCAAGGCGGATTTCGGTGGCGGTCCGGCGAAAGGGGTCTCCGATCTGGAGCTAAACATCGACGACCTTTGGGCCGCCAGCGACGTGGACCTCGAGTCTTTCGTCGACGCCACCCAGCTTGACCACAAGGGCTCCGAGCCGACCTCGGGCCACTTCGAGTCACGGACCGGCCGGGGCCAGCCGACGCCGTTGCGACCCGTCGCCCCGGAGGCTTCCGGGGGCCAGCGGCCTTCTGCGATGACCGGTCTCTTCGGAGGCCAGGACGAAAGTGGCTCAAGCGACTTGCTGACGTCTCAGTGGCAGATGGACTCCGGCCTATGGGACGAGATAGCGACCAAGCTCGATCTCGCGCGTGCCTATATCGAGATGGGCGACAAGGAGTCCGCGAAAGGTATCCTGGAAGAGGTCGTGGGCGAGGGCAACGAGGAGCAGCGTGCCGAGGCCAGCGAGCTGTTGCGGCGGGTCGGATGACCCGAGCCCGGCCTTGGCTGGGATTGAGGCGGGGCGCGGGCGGCGGTTGGAGGGAGTGGAGCGGGCGAGTCTCAAACGCGGGCACTACCGATTGACGGGCGCCCGAATCAGCCTGGGTGTGGAGTACGACGGATCGGATTTCCACGGCTGGCAGACCCAAGAGCGCGTGCGCACTGTCCAGGCGACCCTCGAGGCAGCGATCGCCTCAGTCGCCGATCATCCCGTGGTCGTACACTGTGCCGGACGCACGGACGCGGGGGTGCATGCCATTGAGCAGGTTGTCCATTTCGAAACTCGGGCCAGCCGTACCGAACGGGCTTGGGTCCTGGGCGCAAATGTCAATCTCCCGCCCGATTGCTCTGTGCGCTGGGCCCATCCGGTGCCCGACACCTTCCATGCCCGCTATTCCGCCACGGCCCGTCATTACCGCTACCGCATCCTTGCGCAGCGCACCCGCTCGGCCCTGGAGCGTCGCCGTGCGCTTTGGATACACCAGCCGTTGAACCTGGAGCGTATGCGCGACGCCGCACCGGCGCTGGTAGGCGAGCACGACTTCAGCAGCTTCCGGGCCCTGGCCTGCCAGGCCAAGAGCCCGGTCCGGCGAGTCCATTATCTGAAGCTCGAGGAGGCTGATGGGTTTATCGATCTGCGCATCGGGGCCAACGGGTTTCTGCACCATATGGTCCGAAACATCGTCGGCGTCCTGGTTGCGATCGGTCGGGGCGATGCCCCGGTTCATTGGGCCGCAGACCTCCTGGCTGTGCGTGACCGTACCCTGGGTGGTGTCACCGCCCCGCCCCAGGGACTCTATTTCGTTCGGGCGGACTATCCGGACCATTTCGGGTTGCCTCAGGCCACGAGCCCCCTGTTCCGCATCCGGCCGATACCCTGGCCAGCGGAAGAAGAGCTTGCTCCAATGGATCGCGAATAAACCGAGAAACGCCGGATAGTTGTAGTTTTTCGTGGTTCACGGCTCTTCCTCTGCCTCACGCCGCCCGTCGTTCTTCCTCGCCGAGATTGTCGACCCATGTCCGAGCATGCCCATGCCCCAGCGGCGATCGAACCTTCGCGCCCGGTCCGCACCCGGGTTAAGATCTGCGGCTTAACCCGCGCCGCGGATGTCCGGGCGGCGGTCGATGCGGGCGCGGACGCCATCGGCCTGGTCTTCCACCCGGCCAGCCCCCGGGCCGTCGACCTCGAGCAAGCGCGGAATCTCTGTGCGGAGCTGCCGCCCTTCGTGACCGCCGTCGGGCTCTTCGTGGACCCCCCGGCGGAGCGCGTCGCCCAGGTGTTGAAGCAGGTCCCGCTGGAGCTGCTCCAGTTCCATGGGGACGAGCCGGCCGACTTCTGCGCGCGCTTCGGACGGCGCTGGATCAAGGCGATCCGGATGCGCCCGGGGCTCGATCCTCTGGATGCGGTACGCCCTTATTTAGGGGGGCGGGAGGGCGCGTCCGGGGTCCTGCTCGACGCCTTCGACCCGGTCCTGGCTGGCGGCACGGGCCAGTCCTTCGAGTGGGGCCGCATCCCGCCGGATCTGGCACCCCGGATTGTCCTGGCCGGTGGCCTGACGTCCGCGAACGTGGCGGAGGCGATCCGGCAGGTTCGGCCCTTTGGGGTCGACGTGAGCGGAGGAGTCGAGTCCGCCAAGGGCATCAAGGACAGGGCCAAGATTTCAGCCTTCATGCAAGGGGTACGAGATGGCGACAGCGCCCGATACGATCCATGAACCGCGACCGGCCTTCGGCTCGGACGGCGCCTATCGGTGGCCGGATGCGAACGGGCACTTTGGGCCCTATGGCGGGCTCTTCGTCCCCGAGACCCTCATGCACCCCCTGGAGGAGCTGCGTGCCGCCTACGAGCGCTTCCTGGGGGACCCCGAGTTCCAGGCGGAGCTGGATCTTGACCTGCAGGATTATGTAGGTCGGCCCTCGCCCATTTACCACGCCGAGCGCTGGAGCCGGGAGCTGGGCGGCGCCCAGATCTTCCTCAAGCGCGAGGACCTCAACCACACCGGCGCCCATAAGATCAACAACACCATCGGCCAGGCACTGCTGGCCCGGCGTATGGGCAAGACGCGCATCATCGCCGAGACCGGTGCCGGCCAGCACGGTGTGGCCAGCGCGACCGTCGCCGCCCGACTGGGTCTGGAGTGCGTGGTCTATATGGGCGAGGTGGACGTGGCACGCCAGGAGGCCAATGTCTATCGCATGCGACTCTTGGGCGCACGGGTGGTCTCGGTCAAGTCCGGCTCCCGTACCTTGAAGGATGCGCTCAACGAGGCGATGCGCGACTGGGTGACCAACGTCGACGATACCTTTTACATCATCGGCACCGTTGCGGGGCCGCACCCCTACCCGGCCATGGTGCGGGACTTTCAGGCAGTGATCGGCCGGGAGGCGCGCGCCCAGATGCTCGCACGCACCGGGCGTCTGCCCGATGCCCTGGTGGCCTGCGTTGGAGGGGGCTCCAACGCCATCGGGCTCTTCTATCCCTTCCTCGAGGATCGGGAGGTAGCTATCTACGGGATCGAGGCCGCGGGGGAGGGGATCGGCACCGGACACCACGCCGCGCCGCTCAATGCGGGCCGGCCCGGGGTGCTCCACGGCAACCGCACCTACCTGATGGAAGACGCCAACGGCCAGATCATCGAGACCCATTCGATCTCCGCCGGCCTGGACTATCCAGGGGTCGGACCCGAGCACGCCTGGCTTAAGGACAGCGGGCGCGCCCACTACGACGCCATCGACGACATGGAAGCCCTAGCCGCCTTCCATACTTTGACTCGTACCGAGGGCATCATCCCGGCCTTGGAGTCCAGTCATGCGCTCGCCTACGCGGCAAAGCTGGCTCCCACCCTGGACCGGGACCGGAGCATCCTGGTGAATCTGTCCGGCCGCGGGGACAAAGACATGCACACGGTTGCCAAGCACGAGGGCCTGATCCTGTGAGCCGTATCGCCGCCCGTTTCGAGTCCCTTAAGGCCCGGGGACGCACGGCTTTGATCCCCTTCGTCACCGCCGGGGACCCGAGCCCTGGGACCACAGTGCCGCTCATGCACGCCATGGTCGCCGCCGGGGCCGACCTGATCGAGCTTGGGGTGCCATTCTCGGACCCCATCGCCGATGGCCCGGTCATCCAGCGCGCAACCGAGCGCGCCCTGGCCAAGGGGGTGTCGTTGCACGACGTGATCGCGATGGTGCGCGAGTTCCGGATCCGGGACGCCGAGACCCCCGTGGTTCTAATGGGCTATCTCAATCCCATCGAGGTCCTGGGCTACCAGGCCTTTGCTACCGAGGCTCGGGAGTCTGGAGTGGACGGCGCTCTGGTGGTGGACGTGCCGCCGGAGGAGGGACATGACCTGGTGGCGGCCCTCCGCGCTCAGGGTCTCGATCTGGTCTATCTTCTGGCCCCAACGTCCACCGAGCGTCGGATCGACCTCATCGGGCAGGTGGCCTCGGGCTTCGTCTACTACGTCTCCATTAAAGGCGTCACCGGGGCGGGCAACCTGGACACGGCTGCGGTTTCCGAGAAGTTGAGGGCCATCAAGGCCCGCATCCACCTGCCGGTGGGTGTCGGCTTCGGTATTCGAGACGCGGCGACTGCCGCCCGGTTGGCCGGTACAGCGGATGCCGTGATCGTGGGCAGCGCGATCGTCAGCCGCATCGAGGCCTTGACCGAGACGCCGGAGCGCATCCCCGGCGAGATCGGGGACTTCCTGGCTGGGCTGCGCGCGGCCATCGATTCCGCGACGGGGTACGGATCATGAGCTGGTTCGACAAGTTGATGCCGAGCCGGATCCGTACCGAGGCCAGCCACAAGAGAGCGGTACCGGAGGGGATCTGGGCCAAGTGCCCGGGCTGTCACGCCATCCTCTATCGGGCGGAGCTGGAGCGAAATCTGGAGGTCTGCCCCAAGTGCAACCACCATAACCGCATCCGCGCCCGGCGCCGCTTGGAGGGTTTCCTGGACCCGGAGCCGCGGGAGGATGTGGCGGCAGATCTCGAGTCCTCGGATCCCCTCAAGTTCAAGGATCTGAAGAAATACAAGGATCGGCTGGCACAGGCCCAGAAGGCGACCGGCGAAAAGGAGGCCCTGGTCGTCATGCGCGGGGCGCTCAAGGCCGAGCCCCTGGTGGCCGCTGCCTTCGAGTTCGAGTACATGGGCGGCTCCATGGGCTCCGTGGTGGGCGAACGTTTCGTGCGGGGGGTGGAGCTGGCGATGGAGCAGGGATCGCCCATGGTCTGCTTCTCCGCGAGCGGCGGGGCGCGCATGCAAGAAAGCCTGTTCTCCCTGATGCAGATGGCCAAGACCAGCGCGTCTCTGGCGCGCCTGCGGGAGCGTTCTCTCCCCTTCGTCTCGGTGATGACCGACCCCACCATGGGAGGGGTCTCGGCAAGCCTCGCGATGCTCGGGGACATCAACATCGCCGAGCCGGGCGCCCTGATCGGCTTCGCCGGACCCCGCGTCATCGAGCAGACGGTGCGGGAGAAGCTTCCGGAGGGGTTCCAGCGCAGCGAGTTTCTGATGGAAAAGGGGGCCTTGGATATGATCGTGGATCGGCGCGATCTGCGCGATCGGATCGCGGAGCTCTTGGCCATCCTGATGCGGCGTCCCTGCCACTAGCTCGGTTGTGCCTCTAAAAACGGCCCCTGTCGCAGAGATGGACAGGATGGTTAGGATTCTTTCGGGATCGCTGTGGCTATTGATCCGAATCCCCGTCTCGCCTTGCCGAACCATTTGAATCCCAACGACTTCATCAGCCTCGAGCAGTGGCTCGCCTGGCAAATCGGTCTCCACCCGTGGCGCATGGACTTGGGGCTGGAGCGTGTCGCTACGGTTTGGTCTGCCATGGGGGCACCGCCCTTGGGTTGTCCAGTCGTGACCGTGGGCGGTACCAACGGCAAGGGCTCGTGCGTGGCCATGATCGAGGCGATCGCCCAAGCGGCTGGCTACCGGACCGGCGTCTATACCTCCCCCCATGTGCTGCGTTACAACGAACGGGTAAGGATCCGGGGCGAGTCTGTCTCGGACGCGGCCCTTTGCGACGCCTTTGCCCGGGTGGACCAGGCGCGCGGCGGGATCCCGCTCACCTATTTCGAGTTTGGCACCCTGGCGGCCTTAGACCTTTTCGTTGGCGCACGGCCGGATCTTGTGGTCCTCGAGGTCGGCCTGGGCGGTCGCCTGGACGCCGTAAATCTGATCGACGCGGATGTCTCCCTCGTCGCCTCCATCGGCCATGACCACGCGGATTGGCTTGGGGACACCCTGGACGCCATCGCCAGGGAAAAGGCAGGCATCTTTCGGGCGGGACGGCCGGCCATAATTGGCCAGCCGGACGCCCCGCGGGCGCTGCGCCTGGCAGCCGAGCAGCTGGGCGCCGTGTCGCTCCAGGTCGGACGGGAGATCGGGAACGAGCCGGACGCGGATTCCGGCGGCTGGATATGGACGGGGCCTCAGGGCCGGCTCGCCCTGCCCCTCCCGGCCATGCGGGGGTCAGTCCAGATCCGCAATGCCGCGGCGGCCATCGCGGCGCT
>JBGSOR010000147.1:0-3329 GCA_041738985.1 Chromatiaceae bacterium
CCGCGTCCCGCAGGTTCTTGCGCGCCAGCCGGGCGATCCCGTCGGCGAGGATGGCCCCCCGTTGCAGGTGGCTCCCGGTCAGGGTCTTAGGATCCAGCACCAACACAGGCCTGGCCTGGACCGCGAGCCAGCGCTCCAGCCAGATCCGGTCCGGCTCCGGCAGCCGCCCCCCCAGGTGGCGCGCCAGACCGGACTCCCCGGTATCCATGGCAAGCCGGATGCGTGCCCAGACCCGCTCCGGGGTCAGGCCGCCCGCGTCACCCCAGGCGTCGAATAGCGGGTCGCAGGCAGCGGGCTGGGAGCGAGGTGCCAGCCACAGGGGCTCCAGGATCGCCGGGGTCAGGACCTCCCCACCCCGGCCGCTGGCGATGAGTGCACGGAGATACAGGCAGCGACGCTCCACCGAATCGTCCGGGCGATAGACCCGTCCATAGTCCGTCCAGCGCTCGGCCCGGGCCAGCCGCTTAAGGTAGGCGGCCCGCAACCGCTCCGCCAGTGGGGTGTCCGGGTACTCGGCGAGAAAGGACTCGATGGCCTGGTCCGGGGCTCGATCCAGGTCCCTGGCCAGCTCGGCGAAGCGCAGATAGGGATAGAGGGGATAGTCGCGCAGCTCCGTGCTCAATGCCTCGAATCCGGACTGGTCCCCGGACTGAAGCGCCTGCTCAGCGTGCAAAAACTCCACAAGATCGGCGGCGGGGGCAGGCCGGCAGAAGGCCAGGACCATGGCGGCGGCCAAGGTGCGCATCCGCGGGGGATTGGCGAGGCGATACATCGGAATCTCCCGGACGCTTGGAGGTCATCCCTGCCCTCGGGCCACTCGTCTCCGGGGACGGGCGACCGCATCTTAGTGAGTCGAGAGCATTATCCACAACCCGGAGAATCCCGAGGAGCCCATGCAACCGGACCCGAATCACTTAGCCCACCTCCTGCGCGAGACCGCCGCCCTGGAGATCCTTCCCCGCATGCGCCGGGCCACCCTGAGCCACAAGGCGGACGGCACCCTGGTGACCGAGACCGACCTGGCGGTCCAGTCCCGAATCCGCGCCGCCCTGGCCCGAGACTTTCCGGACCTGCCACTGATCGGAGAGGAGATGTCCGCCACGGAGCAGGAGTCCCTGCTGGGTTCCGCCCAAAGCGGGGTCTGGGTGCTGGATCCGCTGGACGGTACCAGCAACTATGCCTGCGGTTATCCCGGCTTCGCCATCTCGCTGGCCCTCGTCGAGGGGGGCGTCCCGGTCTTGGGGGTCGTCCTGGATCCGGTCCGGGACGAATGCTTCCATGCCAGCCGGGGCGGCGGTGCATTCCTGGACGGCCAGCCAATCCGACCCTACGCGCCCTCCCCTAACCTGGAAGACTGCCTGGCATCCATCGACCTCAAGCGCATCCCGCTCGAGCGGGTCCCGACCCTGCTGCGGCCCGGAGGATTCCGCTCCCAGCGCAACCTGGGGGCGGTGGCCCTGGAGTGGTGCTGGCTCGCCTCCGGGCGCTTCCAGCTCTATCTGCACGGCGGCCAAAAGCTGTGGGACTATGGGGCCGGGCGACTCATCGCGACCGAGGCGGGGGTCCCGTCCCGGCTTTACCAACCCAACGGCACCGCGCCGGCGGAAGGGCTGGCCCTTGGGCAGCGGCTCGCGGTGGCCGCCGCGAACACGGAGCTTCTCGGCGCGTGGCTCGACTTCATCGCGCTGCCGCTGACGCCGGTCGCGAGCCCCGACCCGCAATGAGGGCGCTGCCCAGTCCATTCCCAGGCCCGAGCCTCGGAGTTCCGTGGCAATGCGGGAATGGTACGACCCGCGCACAAGACCCAGACCACCGAGACCCCTTCCACACGAGGACCCGTCCGATGAACCAAGACGCAATCGGCCCGGACATGGAGCTCGCCAGCGGCATCGCCGCCTTCGAGTCCAAGCAGTTCAGCCGGGCCGTCGGGCTGCTCACCCCGCTGGCCTCCGCCGGCAATCCGGAGGCACAGTACCGGGTCGCCATCATGGCCCAGAACGGACTGGGGATGCACCCGAACCCACTGCTGGCCTACAAGTACATGAAATCCGCCGCCGAGTCCGGCCTGGGACTCGCCCAGCACGGTCTCGGATTCATGTACCTGGAGGGCGAGTGCACGGGGCAGGACCCGACGCGCGCCGCTGTCTGGTTCCGCAAGGCCGCCGAGCAGGGCCTGAGCGGCGCCCAGACCAACCTGGCGATGCTTTACGAGCAGGGCCGCGGCGTCCCCAAGGACCTGGACGAGGCCAACCGCTGGTACCGCCTGGCCGGATTCGAGGAGCGCTGAAGCGGCCCGCCCCGCCGGGAGCCCCTCGGGCGAGCGTCACGGGGCTGACATCCGACTGCTGACGGGCCTATACTCTCCGCCCCGCTGCCGGGGTGGCGAAATTGGTAGACGCATCAGACTCAAAATCTGACGGGGGCGACCCCATGCCGGTTCGAGTCCGGCCCTCGGTACCATAAAAAGAAGGGCTTGAGCCGCAAGGACAAGCCCTTTTTCTTTGCCAGACCGTTTCATAGGGCAGGGTCGTTCGCCCCTGGCAGGCCAACCCGCCAGCGCTTAGCATCAACGCCATGAATCTGACGCTACAACCTGCTGCGCTGGGCTCGCGCGTGGGCTTGAGTTCGGAGTTGTTGGCCGAGAAGACCAAGCCCGACTGATCGGTCGCCTAGGAACAGGCTGGCGATCGGCGGTTCAGGCAGGCGGGGACCCTTCTCCAATCGCCGGAACGTCCGCATCGGCGAACGCTTCGGCACCGCGCGCGCCCGCGCCACGAAGGAGGCTCTGCTCCCCTATCCCAAGTCCACTGAGACCCATGGAGCACCCTTGAACCACAACGGAAATAACATCGAGGCAAGCCTCTGGGACGCGGCCGACGAGCTGCGGGCCAACTCCAAATCCAACCCGACGATCGGATGATTAAGACGCTGGACAACCCCACAATGGCTACAGAATCTCCGCACCTTTTCCAACCGCTGACAATCAAGTCCGTCACGCTGCGCAACCGCATCGGCGTGTCGCCCATGTGCCAGTATTCCTCGGACGACGGCGCGGCCAAAGACTGGCACCTGGTCCACCTGGGCGCGCGGGCAGCGGGCGGGGCCGGGTTGGTGATGGCCGAGGCGACGGCGGTCTCGCCCGAAGGGCGCATCACCCCTGGAGATGCGGGACTCTGGGCGGACCGGCACATCGAGCCTCTGATCCGCATCAACCGCTTCGTCAAGGGCCATGGCGCCGTACCCGGCATCCAGCTCGCGCACGCCGGGCGCAAGGCATCCGCGGCACGCCCCTGGGACGGCGGCGCCCACCTGGCAGACGAGGCGGGAGG
>JBGSOR010000198.1:0-9579 GCA_041738985.1 Chromatiaceae bacterium
GAGCCAGGGCCTCGACGCGGATCTGGTCTATTCCGTCCTGGTCGCAGAGGTGGCCGGTCGTCGTGGGGACGTGGCCACGGCCTTCACGCACTATCTGCGCGCGGCCCAGCTTGCCCAGGAGCCCAAAATGGCGGAGCTGGCCGTGCGCGCGGCCCTGGCCGGCGACGACAACGAACGGGCGGAGCAGGGGGTGGGCCTCTGGCTCACGCTTGCACCGGATTCCATGGGTGCGCATCAAATCGCGTCCCTGCTGCGCATCAAAGCGAAAGATCGCGAAGGCACGCTCACGCACCTCTCCCGGCTGGTGAAGCTGGCGGGGGCAGACGCGGGCTCCGGATACGGCCAGGTCGTCGGGATCGTGAGCCGGGCGGCCGATCCCGCGCAGCGTCTGTCGCTCATGCAGGCCCTGGCCGACCTGGACCCAGACAATCCGGAGGCGCACCAGGCCCTGGCCATGGTGGCGGCGAGCGTGGGTCGCTCCGACGAGGCGACTGCCGCAGCGCGTCGTGCGCTGACGTTGCGACCCGATTGGAACAAGCCGCGCCTTTTTTTGGTCCGGCTCCTGTTATCCGAGGGCAAGCGGGAAGAAGCCCGAGCCCAGGTCGAAGAGTTCGTGGCGGCGAGTCCAGAGGACCAGGAGCTGCGCATGCTCTACGGCCAGCTCCTGGTGGAGGCGAAAGACTATTCGACCGCCCGCAGCGTTTTCGAGCGGCTCTTGAACAACCAGCCCAAGGCCCCGGATGTCCTGTTCGCCCTCGGAATCCTGTCGCTGGAGCTGGACGATCTGGACGCGGCGCGGATCTATTTCACCCGGCTGTACCAGACGGGCGAGCGTCGGGACGAGGCAAGCTTCTATCTGGGGCAGACCGAGGAGCGAGCCAAGCACCCCGCCGCGGCACTCGACTGGTACGGAAAGGCCCAGGGCGCCAATGCGATGGACGCCCAGGTCCGGGTTGCCATGCTGCGCGCCCAGGGCGGCGAGATCGCCCGCGCCCGGGAGATCGTCCAGCAGCTGCGGGACCAGTCCCCGGACGATGCCCAGATGCTGTTTCTGGTGGAGGCGGAGATCCTGGACGAGGTGAATCGGCCGGACGATGCCATGGCGGTGTACGCAGAGGCGCTACAGGTCTTTCCCGACGACCAGGACCTGCTTTACGGACGCGCCATGTACGCGGTCAAGCTGAATCGGTTAGGCCTCGCCGAAGAGGACCTCAATCGGATCATCGCCGCGAATCCAGAGCACGCGGACGCCCTGAACGCCCTCGGATATACGCTGGCGGACCGGACAGACCGCCGACTGGAGGCGCTCGGGTACATCGAGCGTGCCCACAAGCTCAAGCCCGAGGAGCCGGCCATCCTGGACAGCATGGGGTGGGTAAACTTCAAGCTGGGGAATAATGCGGTTGCCCTGGATTATCTGCGGCGCGCGCTTAAGGCCATGAACGACGGGGAGATCGCCGCCCACTTGGGGGAGGTCCTGTGGGTCCTGGGCCGACACGACGAGGCCTGGGCCGTGTGGGACGCGGCGCTCAAGGACTTCCCGGATCATGCCTATCTCAATGGGGTGGTCGCCCGTCACCGGGTCACCCAGAGCGAGCGTGCCCAGAGCGAGCCTGCCAAGTGAGCCTCAGGGAGGCAGACCGGGCCTGGCCGGCCCCCGCAAAGCTGAATCTGATGCTGCGGGTGCTAGGTCGGCGACCCGACGGCTACCACCGGTTGCAGACCGTCTTCCAGCTTACCGACCGGGCGGACAAACTGTGGCTCGATGTCCGCGAGGACGGACAGGTCCGTCGGTCTCCAGACCTCCCCGGAGTCCCCGAGCACGCGGATCTCACGGTGCGTGCGGCCCGCGCCCTGCAATCCTTCACCGGATGCCCCTTGGGGGTCGATATCCGGCTGGAGAAGGTCCTGCCCATGGGTGGCGGCCTCGGGGGAGGGAGCTCGGATGCGGCCACCACCTTGGTCGCGCTGAATCGGCTGTGGGGTCTCGACCTGGACGAGGACAGCCTGGCGCGCATTGCGTTGCCGCTTGGGGCGGACGTGCCGGTTTTTGTACGGGGCCGGGCGGCCTGGGGGGAGGGTGTAGGCGAGGAGCTGACCCCGGTCGAGCTGCCGGAGCCCTGGTATTTGGTCCTGGTGCCACCCTGCCAGGTGTCCACCGCGGCGGTATTCGCCGACCCCCAATTGACTCGGGACTCGCTTCCCATCACACTAGCCGACTTCGTTCGGGGGGACAGGCGAAACGATTGCCTCGCGGTCGTCCGTCGCGCCTATCCCGCCGTTGCCTCGGCGCTGGATTGGCTGTCCGATCAAGGCGGCGGGTACCTGACCGGGACAGGCGGCTGCGTCTTCGGTGTGTTCCAGGATCGGAAGACTGCTCTGGGCGCCCGGGAGCGCGCCCCGGCCGGTCTCGATGCCTTCGTGACGCGGGGTTTGAACCGCTCGCCGCTCGTTGATCGGCTGGCGCGAGAGGCCTGAGGCCAGCACGGCGAGGCGACCGTTGCCGCGCAGGCGGGCAACGCTTCCCGATCGATCGAGCTCACGACCCAAATGGGGCGTCGCCAAGCGGTAAGGCACCGGGTTTTGATCCCGGCATCCCCAGGTTCGAATCCTGGCGCCCCAGCCAATCCCATACCTGCACTCGATGCGCAGACAGGAAGAGCCCGTGCCTGCCAGCCACATGATGGTCTTCTCCGGGAACGCGAACCTGGAGCTCTCCACCGAGATCGCGAGTCATCTGAGCCTGCCCTTGGGTAAGGCCGTCGTCGGGCAGTTCAGCGACGGCGAGGTGATGGCCGAGATCCAGGAGAACGTCCGGGGCCGGGATGTGTTCGTGGTGCAACCCACGGGGGCGCCGACCAACGACAACCTGATGGAGCTCCTGGTCATCGTCGATGCCCTGCGCTGGGCCTCGGCCAAACGGATTACCGCGGTTATCCCCTATTTCGGCTACGCCCGCCAGGACCGCCGGCCCCGCTCGGCGCGGGTCCCCATCACCGCGCGCCTGGTGGCTAAGATGATCGGTCAGGCCGGGGCGGACCGGGTCCTGACGGTCGATCTGCATGCGGATCAGATCCAGGGGTTCTTCGACATTCCGGTGGACAATGTCTATGCCTCGCCCATTCTGCTGGGGGACGTCTGGCGGCAGAAGTACCAGGATTTGATGGTGATCTCACCCGACGTAGGCGGCGTCGTGCGCGCCCGGGCCCTGGCCAAGCGGCTGGACGACGCAGATCTTGCGATCATCGACAAGCGCCGCCCGCGGCCCAACGAGGCCCAGGTGATGAACATCATCGGGGATGTTGAGGGGCGGTCCTGTGTCCTCATCGACGACCTGGTGGATACGGCCGGCACCCTGTGCCGGGCCGCCCAGGCGCTCAAGGAGCATGGTGCGGAGCGGGTTGTGGCCTACTGCACCCACGCAGTGCTGTCCGGTCCGGCGGTGGAAAACATCGCCGGCTCGGTGCTCGACGAGCTGGTGGTGACCAACACCATCCCGCTGCGCCCCGAGGCGCGGTCCTGCCCTCGCATCCGCCAGCTCAGTATCGGCGAGCTCCTGGCGGAGACAATGCGGCGGGTGTCGAACGAGGAGTCCGTCAGCTCCCTGTTCATGGATTGATGGGGCCTCGACTTCCCCGGCCTTGGGCCGTCCAGCAGGTCCGTCGGAAATACCCGATTCGGCCGGTTGCCGATGTGGCCGGCCCTAATCGCGCCGGGTGCCTGGTCGCGGGCCCCGGCGTTTGTTTAAGTCCCATTGGAGAGCGCCCATGAGCGTAAGTTTCGACGTCGTTGCCCAGCCCCGCAGCGATACAGGCAAAGGTGCGAGCCGCCGCCTGCGCCGCCAGGGCCTGGTGCCGGCCATTGTTTACGGCGGTCACCAGGAGCCACAGATGATCGCCCTGGCCCATAGCCACGTGGTCCGGCACCTGGAGCACGAGGCCTTCTATTCCCATATCCTCAACCTTCAGGTGGGTGAGGAGACCGCCTCGGTGGTGCTCAAGGACCTGCAGCGCCATCCGGCCAAACCTTTCGTGATGCACGTCGACTTCATGCGGGTAAGCCAGGACGAGAAGATCCGGATGGTGGTGCCGCTGCACTTCCTTAACCAGGATCAATCCAAGGGCGTCAAGGCTGGTGGCAACATCTCCCATACTATGACCGAGCTGGAGATCGCCTGCCTGCCCAAGGATCTCCCCGAGTTCATCGGCGTCGACACCATCGATATGGAGGTGGGCGATATCCTTCACCTGTCCGAGATCCCCTTGCCCGAGGGTGTGGCGCTCGCCCATGCCCCGGACCCGGACGAGCCGGTAGTGGTGATGCACGGTGCCCATGCGGGTGCCGAGGCTGCCGAGGGCGGGGAAGAGGGCGCCTGATCCGAGTCTCCGGCGCGCCGGTCCGGTGGCCTATCCGCCGGTCCGGCGCCTTTACCCGATTGTCAGACTTCAGCCGCCCCATGGACGCCGCCGGAATCAGCCTCATCGTCGGGCTCGGCAACCCCGGGCCGGAGTATGCCTCCACCCGGCACAACGTCGGCTTCTGGCTCGCGGATGCGGTGGCTGCCCGCTTCGGTCAGGTCTTCAAGGTCGAGGGCCGGTTCCATGGGGAGCTTTGCCGCCTCAGTGTCCGCGGTGCGGACCTTCGCCTGCTCAAGCCTTCCACCTATATGAACCACAGCGGTCGCTCCGTCGCCGCTGTGGCGCGCTATTTCGAGATTCCCCCCGAGCGCATCCTTGTCGCCCACGACGAGCTGGATCTGCCCGTGGGCTCGGTCCGCCTGAAGCAGGGCGGCGGTCATGCGGGCCATAACGGGCTGCGCGACACCATCAATCTGCTAGGTACCCGCGACTTCTGGCGCCTGCGCATCGGCATCGACCACCCTGGCGACCGCAGCCTGGTGACCGGCTATGTCCTGGGTCGTCCTTCCCGGGAGGACGCGCTGCGTATCGAAGACGCCCTGCGCGACGCGGAGGACACGCTTGACGATCTGCTGGTTGGCCGTTTTCAGGCTGTCATGAATCGGCTGCACAGTGGCCGCTGACCCTCGAATGCAATGCCAGCTGCGGCCTGGTAGTCGGCCATCCCGCACTTGCCCATGTCCTGCAAGGCAGGCAGAAACGCGGGCTCGTTCCTGTAGCCGCCTGGCGATCCCAGTGCAAATGCGCCAAGTGGCGCGCATGAAAGGCTGCGAATAGGGTCGTCAGCCTATCAAAGTTCTAAATATGCGCATTTGTATTTTCTGGGATCTGACTGGTCCGCATAGGGTACTGCAACGGCTCCGAGCGAGTAACGCTAAGTGGCAATATTCTATATTAATATCAGTTAGTTGTAGAATAACACAAGATCGTAAAAAGTAGGATTGAACATACGGCGATGGGTTGCTGCGGCGGCAGGAGAGAGCTGCTTCGAGTGGGTTTGGTCGCCTTAGATTGACAATTATCAAGAATAAGTCGAGCATTTCAATCAAGCGAGCCAGTGGCCTTCGCAGGACCCGGTGACTAACCCCTCTCTTGGGGGGCTCGGGCGGGGCTTTTCGGCGTTTTTGCAAAACTGAATAAGAATTAGGAGCACTGGAGCTTTCTGCCAGTCGCTACCTTTGTATCGACAACACAAGCTGGAGGGCTGTTCGGTTATGAAGGCTAGGTTCACGCGGTCGGTTTCTTTTGCGTTGGCGGTCGGAGCGACAATCCCTACGTCCGCTTGGGCGACGAACGGATATTTCTCCCATGGCTGGGGTACCAAGTCGAAGGCCATGGCCGGTGTGGCGGCGGCCCTGCCCCAGGATACCTTGGTCGCGGCGACAAACCCAGCCGGTATGGCCTTTGTCGGCAACGCGTTGGATATCGGGGTTGCGTTTTTTAACCCGACGCCGCGCGGTTACGAGGCCAATGACGATTTCGCAACCGCGGGGGGGTTCCCAACCGGCCCTTTTGTGACGCCCGGGGAGTACGACAGCAGCGGCGACTGGTTTTTGATCCCAAGCTTCGGCTACAACCACGTGATCGATAGCCAAAGTACCATCGGCGTCAGTATTTACGGTAACGGCGGCATGAATACGGAGTACGAGGATCGGCCGCCATTTGAAAATTTTGCGGCATTTCCGAATCAGCTTGCCGTTCGGGATCCTAGCCAAGCCCCTGCGGGCACCTTCGCCAGCCCGAGCGGCCTTTTATTTCAAATGACGCCTCAGGGTCCTGCCCCTGTAACAGGTCCGGCGACCGCGCCGAATAACGCGAACCCGGATGGCGTGTTCACGGCCACCACTCCCACCGGTATCAATCTGGAGCAGCTGTTCATCGAGATCCCTTATACCTTCAAGCTTGGGCAAGGGAAGCAGTCGATCGGTATCGCGCCCGTCTTTGCCATCCAAAGGTTCGAGGCAACCGGATTGCAGCCGTTCAAGCAACTATCGGTTCGGCCGGACAAGGTGACGAACAACGGCTGGGACTACAGCTATGGCGCGGGTCTGCATTTTGGCTGGTATGGGCAGATCAACGACCAGCTCGCCCTGGGTGCCTCTTACCGCACGACCGTGTGGATGTCCAAGCTCAGCGACTATGGCGGGCTCTTCGCAGACGACGGCTCGTTCAATATTCCTGCCATGTTCGAGCTCGGCGTTGCCTATAAGCCGCAACCGAACCTGACCCTGGCCTTCGATTACCAGCACATCTTCTACGGCGAGAGCGATTCGATCGCCAACTCCAACGACGCGGACCTAAGCCAATGTCAGGGCACCCCGAAACCCTCCTATTGCCTAGGGGCGGAGAGCGGCGTCGGGTTTGGCTGGGACAGCATGGATGTGTTCAAGCTGGGGCTCAAATACGATGCCAGCGAGAAGCTCGGACTCTTCGGCGGTGTCAGTTATAATACGGACTTCCTCAAGACCGATAGGCAAGCGCTCTTCAATGTCCTGGCCCCGGCCACCATCCGCTGGCATCTCACCTTGGGTGCGACCTACCGCCATAGCGACAAAGACTCTTTCAACCTGTCGTTCGCCTACATGCCGAAGGAAACCGTCGACGGGACCAGTCCCAGTCTGACCCAAACCCAAACCGGCAGCATCTATATGCAGCAGATGGACATTGAGGTCAGTTGGAGTCACAGATTCTGATCGTTGAAGCTTCGACAGGGCGATGCGCGATGCCCGTCGCCCCCGAGGCATAATACACAAGCGGCGCACCGGATACGGGCGCCGCTTTTTCGTTCTTCGGTTCAGTCCGATCGCAAGGACTGGCGCCAGTTGTACTGCGAGCCGAATCCTGGGGACGAGCGCGAGCTGATGTAAGCCCGTGGGATAGGGCTTGGAGCGCGATGGGCCCCAAGTCTGGGGGGCGGTCAGGCAGGCTGAGTCGGTGCCCGCCCGATCGAGACATAGGTCAAGCCGGCCACTATGGCCTGGCGGCCATCGAGGATGTTGCGTCCGTCGAAGATGACGGGGCATTTGAGCTTCGCGTTGATGGCTTGGTAGCTAGGGCTGCGGAACTGGCTCCACTCGGTGAGTATCGCCAAGGCGTCGGCTCCATCCACGGCGGACATGGCGTCTTTGGCAAGCACCAGGTCGGGGCGCTCCCCATAGATTCGACGGGTCTCCTCCATCGCAACCGGATCGTAGGCCTGCACCCGCGCCCCAGCCTGCCAGAGGGACTCCATCAGGGACCGGCTCGACGCCTCGCGCATGTCGTCCGTGTTGGGCTTGAACGACAGACCCCAGAGCGCGAAGGTGCGGCCCTTCAGGTCGCCGCCGAAATAGTCGGAGATCTTCCTGAAAAGCAGCTCTTTCTGGCGAAAGTTCACGGACTCCACGGCTTGCAAGAGCTCGGCCGTGTAGCCGAGGGATCTGGCGGTTCGCTCGAGTGCGCGCACGTCCTTGGGAAAGCAAGAGCCCCCGTAGCCGCAGCCCGGATAGATGAACTGGTAGCCGATCCGCGGGTCCGAGCCGATTCCGACGCGAACCTTCTCGATGTCCGCCCCCACTGCCTCCGCGATGTTGGACAGCTCATTCATAAAGCTGATCTTGGTTGCCAGCATGGCGTTGGCGGCGTACTTGGTCAGCTCCGCCGAGCGGATGTCCATCAGCATCACGCGGTCGTGATTGCGGTTGAACGGGGCGTAGAGCGCACGCAGCAGCTCGCCGGTGCGCGGATTGTCGGTGCCCACGATGATGCGGTCGGGGCGCAAGAAGTCCTCGATCGCCGCGCCTTCCTTGAGGAATTCCGGGTTGGAGACGACATCGAACTCCACGTCGGCGCCGCGCGCCGTCAGGGTCTCACGCACGCGGGCGGCCACCTCGTCGGCAGTGCCCACGGGTACAGTGGATTTGTCCACGATGATCCGGTATGAGTCCATGTGCCCCCCGATGGTCCGGGCGACCGCTAGCACATACTGGAGGTCCGCTGACCCGTCCTCGTTCGGAGGGGTGCCCACGGCGATAAACTGGAAGAGTCCGTGGCGGACCCCGGCCTCCGCGTCGGTCGAGAAGCTCAGACGTCCGGACTCCCGGTTCTTCTTGATCAGGTCTTCAAGCCCCGGCTCGTAGATCGGGACACCCCCGCTGTTGAGCACGGCGATCTTTTGGGGATCCACGTCGATACAAAGCACGTCGTTGCCGACTTCGGCCAGGCATACCCCGGTCACCAAGCCGACGTAGCCGCTGCCAAAAATCGTCACGTCCATCTAAGACTCCAGTTCAATAAGTGCGGGAAAGTCGGCCGCTAGGCGGTCGTCGGTGTCCCATTGGGGGGAGCGCGTCCGACTAAGCGTGGAGCGGCTGAGGGCCAGGCACCGCGGAGGCCGAACGGAGACCGCTTGCCGACTCGGGAATATACCAGCTCGGGTGCCTGGTCGAGAGCCCGACGCGGCGTGGGGAGGCCGATCGCTCGGAGTCCGAGATCGACGGTTGACGTGAGTTAAGGCGGATCATATACTGCGCCGCTCGTTTGGGAGGGGTTCCCGAGCGGTCAAAGGGATCAGACTGTAAATCTGACGGCTCAGCCTTCGGAGGTTCGAATCCTCCCCCCTCCACCAATTGGATGCAAGCCGGAGATGTGAGCCGCAGTGGCGCGATACCGCGCAGTACGCCCGGTTTTTGTGTTTCAAAAGCGGTTGGATCGAATCCGACTCTCTGCGGGTGTAGTTCAATGGTAGAACCTCAGCCTTCCAAGCTGATGGTGTGGGTTCGATTCCCATCACCCGCTCCAAGCTGAGGTAGCGTCAAGCCTTCCGGCGCTCGGCTCTATTCAATCTTTAAGGATGCGAGCCGGGAGGCGGCCTAGCCGGGCGTTATTTTGGCCCATGTAGCTCAGTTGGTAGAGCACACCCTTGGTAAGGGTGAGGTCACCGGTTCGACTCCGGTCATGGGCTCCATCAGTTCCGAGATTTTGGCGCCGCTTGGCGCGTTGCCTTGAACCCTGGCCCTTAGAGCTCTGCGGGGAGCAGTTCATGTCCAAAGAAAAATTTTCGCGCACCAAGCCCCATGTGAACGTGGGCACCATCGGGCACGTGGACCATGGCAAGACCACGCTGACCGCGGCGATCACGATGCACCAGGCGAAGAAGTTCGGGGGCGAGGCGCGCGCCTAC
>JBGSOR010000229.1:0-8491 GCA_041738985.1 Chromatiaceae bacterium
CCGGCTCGTCCGCCCCCGCGGCGGGGTCGCACAGGGCGCGGAAGGCGTTGTTGAAGTCGGCGCCGGTCTCGGCCATCGCCTGCAAGAGCGCATCGATCAGCTCGGCATCGTCCTCGTGCGCCTCCAGGAGGCCCAGCTTGCCCCGGAAGCAGGCGAGATAGGCGCGCTCGAAGCACGCGCCGAACCCGTCGATTACGCCTTGGGCCTCCTCGACCGCCCTCTCCGCGTCATCGTCAAGCAGCGGAAGCAGTGCCTGGGCCAGGCGCGCGAGGTTCCACTGGCGATCCGGGGCTGGCTGCCGTAGGCGTAGCGTCCCCCGTGGTCGATCGAGCTGTAGACCCGGCCAGGGTGGTAGGCGTCCATGAAGGCGCAGGGGCCATAGTCGATCGTCTCGCCCGAGATCGACATGTTGTCGGTATTCATCACGCCATGGATGAAGCCGACGCCGAGCCACCGGGCGACGAGCCCCGCCTGCCGTGCGAGGACCGCTTCGAGCAGCGCCCGATAGGGGCGGTCGGACCCCTTCGCCTCCGGGTAGTGCCGCGCAATCGTGTAATCGGCGAGCTGCCTGAGGGCATCGGTATCCTGGCGCGCCTGGAAGTACTCGAAGGTCCCCACCCGCACATGGCGGCGCGCCACGCGCACCAGAACCGCCCCCGGCAGTGCGGTCTCGCGAAAAACCGTCTCGCCGGTCGCAAGCCGTGCGAAGAACCGGCCCGGCAGCCGCGCATAGGTGTTATTGAAGGCGAATGTCATCTGGGGTCCCCCTGAGTGCGAGCCGCAAAGCTGGGGACGTTTGCGGTAGACCGAAAGGCTAGATACCCCGGAACATAGCCAGCCGGTCGTCCTCGGGCGGCCACCTTCCCTGTTATCTGTGAGGTACTTTGCTACCCTTAATATTGCGAGTTCTAGAGCTTCGCAGCCGGACAAAGGTCCAGCTCAACCTCCCTATCGGTCGGTCCAGGTCTTATCCGGGAGATCAATGATGGCCAATCTGCTATGGTTCTCGCGCGTGGTACTTGGCTGCACGATGCTGTTTGTGAGCGCCCTATCGCCCGCGGCCGCAGCAGGCAGCGAACGCGCGTTCGCCTCTTTGTTCGTGTTCGGCGATAGCGTGTCCGATTCCGGCAACGCCTTTGTTCTGCTCGGGGGCGATACAGCGGACGTCCCCTACGAGCCTATACCGTCTGCACCCTACGACACGCGGCGCTTTACCAACGGTAAGACCTGGGTGGAGGTCCTTGCCGATGAGCTGCAGCTGACCCGCGGCGGTCTCCCCGCCTTGGTCAGCGGATTCTTTGGCAACTACGCGGTCGGGGGTGCGCAGGCTGAGGGAGGCTCGGTACCCGATTTCGGGGACCAAGTCGACCTGCTCCTTAAGAGGCGGCGCAACCATGTGCCATCCAATGCGCTCTACGTGGTGCAGTTTGGCGGAAACGACATCCGGACGGCGCTGGAACTGGCGCAGCAACAGGGTGACTCGGCGACTGAGATCCAGACTGCGATTGCGGGTGTCGCCGGCAACATCGAAAAGCTGTACGACGCCGGCGCCAGGAAATTCCTGGTTGCCAATGCACCCAATATCGGCCGCACCCCGGTGATTTTGAATCTCGACGACCTTGCCCCAGGCTCGGCCCAGTTGGCCGAGAGCCTTAGCCAGGCATACAACGACGCCCTGGACACGGCGCTCGATCAGATCGCGGATCTGCCGGACATCGAGATCTATCGCATCGACCTTTTCGGGTTCCTGGAAGCGGCCGCAGGGATACCCCAAGGGCTAGGGTTCGCCAATGACCCAGTGTCTACGGAACCGGAACCCTGCCTGCCAGTCTTCGACCCCGCGGGCGCGGTCTGCAACGATCCTGACCAGCGCTTGTTCTGGGACGGTCTGCACCCAACTCGCGCGGCCCATCGCATCGTTGGCAATATTGCCTTCAACCTCCTACCGGCGAACCGCGACGAGTACGCGTCGCGACGGTAGGCAAACACCTCGCGAGAAGGCCCCGGCATATAGCGGGCAACCCGCGGCGGCCTTCGCTTGCGCTACCGGACGCCGGGGGCTTGAGGCTTTTTGTCCGGCAGGTGCCGGCGCAGGCAGGACGGGGCTGGACAGACCTGATGCGCAGTGACGCAATCCTTAGACAGCGCCCGACGGGCGGATGAGCTGTACTCGAAAGGCGGAAGCCGAGGTTGTTGTTGCGGTTGGACGGGTGCCTGTTGTTGCGGTACGCCGAGCGGCAGTTGTCGGCGTCGTTGTTCCAGGCGCCGCCCCGGCAAACCCGGTTGGAGCCCATATCCCGTCAGCCGTCGACGACGCTTGCCCGCACCACTCGGCGCCGCCCGGCTCGGCCGTCAGCGCCAAGGTTGTCGGCGGAGGCTGGCAGCCGAGATCGGTCCAGCCGCACTCTTCGGGCTCAGCCCACCCTAACCTCGATCTTGCGCGGCTGGAGTTCTTCCCGTTTCGGGACCTTGAGGGTCAGCACGCCATCCTGCATCTGGGCGTCGATCCGGTCGGCCTGGAGCTCCCGGCTCAGGTTGAAGCTGCGCCTGAACTGGGTGGTGCGCAGATCGGCATAGAGCGCCTCCATGCCCTCGGGCATCTGGATCTCGGCCTCGCCCTCGATGGTCAGGGTATCCTTGTCCACCTGGACCGACAGTCGGTCTTTGGAGACACCAGGCAGGTCCGCCTTCAAGGTGATACCCGTATCGTCCTCATAGATGTCGACCGGCGGCAGGGTCGCCGCCTGGGTGGCTCCCGCGGCTTGCACGTCGCTCGACCCGCGGGTTTGCATCTCGGTTTTCTCGCTCATGGCTCGGCTCCTAAGGTTGAATCTCTTGAATCGGTTGGCCTTGGTGCCGGAGGAATCCGGCTGATCCCCCGCGATTTATACTTCACCTCGATACGCCGCGGTTTGACCTCTTCGCGACGCTGCACTGTGACTTGCAGGACGCCGTCCCGGTAGCTGGCCTCGACCTTATCCGGGTCCACGTCTTCGGGCAGGGCGATGACTCGGCGGAAGGTGCCGTTGAATCGCTCGCGACGATAGAGATGAACGTTCTCCGGCGCGGTTTCGCGCCGCTCGCCCGAGATCGAAAGCAGGTTCTGCTGCAGCGAGATATCGAGGCTCTTCGGATCCAGTCCGGCGGCGAAGACATAGGCGTCCACCCGGTTAGGCGAGACGCCGACATTGATCGCCGGATAGGTCCCGGCGGCTACCGAACGGGTACCGGCGGTGCTCGGAACGGCGCCGAAGATCGCGTCCATCTCCCGGCGCATCCGGTCCATCTGGCCAAACAAGTCGGTGTCGAAGCTGCTGAGATAACCCCACATGATGCACCTCCTCTCGAATGACTGCGGTTCACGGGTCGCCCGCGGAGGGACTCGCGGGCCACACCAGCGTTCTCACTCAATTTACGCACACGTGATGCCATAGTAGAATTACTCGGTTTTTCTTATAGATATCACTTCCTAGGGCGAGCGCACCGGTCACTCAGGCCGGTGGCCTCGGGTCAGGCCGGCCACATTGGCCGGGTCTGCTAGGATTCGTTGAGCTTCCGGCGCAGCGTGCGCTCGCCGATACCGAGCATCCGGGCCGCCTGGGTGCGGTTGAATCCGCTGTCCTTGAGTGCGGCGTCGATCAGAAGCCACTCGGCGTCCGCCAAGGTGGTGCCCCTGGGGATCAGCACACCCTCGGGCCCGGCCCCGGATTGGGCGGCCGGTCGGGGAAGCAAGGGCGCGATCAGGCGGGGGCCGATCTCCCTAACCCCAGGCGGGAGCCGCACCGCGAGTCGCGCCATGAGGTTTCGCAGCTCGCGCACATTGCCGGGCCAGGGATGCGACTGGAGCAGGGCCAGGGCCTGGGGGTCCAGGGTGGGCGGAGGACCCTCCCAGCCCATATCGCGCAGACTCCCGGCGAGGAATCGGCTCGCGAGGAGGTCGATGTCCCTGGGCCTTTCGCGGAGCGTCGGGAGACGCAGGGGCAAGACATTGAGCCGATACAGGAGGTCCTGGCGAAACAGCCCGGGCTCGACGCGCTCGTCCAGGGGTCGATGGGTCGCGGCCACGACCCGCACATCGACCGGAACCTCCCGCTCCCCGCCCAGGCGTTGTACCGCGCCGCTCTCCAGGACCCGCAGCAGGCTCACCTGGGCGGATGGGCTCATCTCGCCGATTTCGTCCAGGAACAGGGTGCCCTCCTGGGCCTGCTCGAAGCGGCCCCGGTGCAACCGGGACGCACCGGTAAAGGCGCCTTTCTCGAAGCCGAAGAGCTCGGCCTCCAGCATGGTCTCCGGGATGGCCCCGCAGTTGACCGCTACGAAGGGACCCTGGGCGCGGGGCCCGAGCCCATGCAGCGCCCGCGCCACCAGCTCCTTGCCGGTCCCGGTCCGGCCCTGGATGAGCACCGGCTCCGCACTCAAGGCGAAGCGCGGCAGGTCCATCAGGGCATCGACCATGACCGGGTCTCGGAGCAGGAGATAGGGAGACAGGCGCTCGGCCAGGTCCTCCCGGGCGTGCCGCCCGGCCAGATCGGCCGCCAGGCGGCGAGCCAGCTCCAAGGGGTCCGCGGGCTTCTCGAAATAGTGCCGGGCGCCCTGTTTGAGCGCCTCCACGGCGTTGGCCACGCTCCCGTGGCCCGTGATCACATAAAAAGCGCCCCTCCGCGCGCCGGGTCATGCCCGTGGCATAGGCCGCGATCCAAAGGCAATCAGGATACACAGGCTACCCCCCAAGCCGAGGATGAGCATCGCGTGTCGCAGGGGCCTCAGGGTGGCATGGACAGGCGAGAGCAGGTCGGCCCGATCGAAACCGAGCACGAGCCGCGACGGCTGGCCGCCCGGTGTGGCGAGGTCGAAGCCGAGGGTGAAAATGGCTCCGGAGTCCCCGTGCAGCGGCTGCGCTGCCAGCGGCTGCGGACCGATCTCGGGGGGCCGAGTCGCCACCGAATCGTCCGAGGAGTCAACAGCCAGACGCTCGATATCGCCGTCCGCGCCGCGACACATCCGCAGACCCTGGTCGCGGTCGCGTAGGGACACCTCGCGCAGAGCGGGCAAGGCGACGAAGAGCTCGCGCCAGCGAGCCTCGGGCGCAGACCCAGATCCCCCGATCGAGATCCCTGGCTCCGATTGCAGTCGCTGGACTAACGACTCGACGACCGCGCGCAGACGGTCCGTTGCAAGACGCGTCTGCTCCTCCCGGGCCTCCAGGAACAGCCAGATCCCGCCTCCGCTCACGGCAGCAGATAGACGATCAGCAGGGCCGCGTAGGGCAGGAGTAGGAGCCGCGTGCTGGCAAAGGTGGAGCGAATCATCGGTGCCTTCCGGTCGCCCGGCCGCGATCCCAGGGGATCGCTGGAAGGCCGAAGGGAATAAAAAAGGCTATGTCTGCGTTCGCTGTTGGAGCCGCCTGAACTCACGTGGCGCTGCGGCACGCCGATCAGGCAGGGTGTCGTAAATTCAAGGGGTTGCCGAACGACCAACAGCTAACGCGGACATAGCCATAAAAAATGCCCGAATCACAGGTCGGGTATGGCGAGGATGGTAGGCGGCTCGAGGTAGCTCGGCAATGCCGACGCGTACCTTCGATACCGATACTCAGGCGCGGATACCAGAGCTCTCCTCAGTGCCTCGCAGGGCGAGTCTGGCCTTAGTTCGCGGTCCTTGTCTCTCTTCTCGGGGCGGTTGGGGCAGTGTCCTTTGGTAGAAGCGATGGTTCCCTGGAAGGCGCGCGCCAGCGTCGCGTCGTCCGGCGGGCCCACTCCCGGCTCGGCCGGCGGGCGGGTCGGAGCGGCCAAGTAGGCAATCGAGGGCCCGATGGTGGCAAGGTAGTCCGCCACCGCACCGATGGCATCCATGCTGTCGTTGACCCCAGACACCAGCATGGTCTCGGTGGTCAGGGTGCCGCGGTAGTCCGCCGCCAGTCGCGAGATGCCGAAGAGGATCGCGTCCAGGTGCAGGGCGGGGTCGGGGCGGTTGACCCGTCTCCACAGGACCGGGTCCGTGGCATCGACCTTCAGGGAGAGCCAGTCGGCCTTATGCAGGGCCACCCGCACGTCCTCGCGCCACACCAGGGAGCCATCAGTTATAAGTGCGACCGGGATACCGAGGGGCCGCAGCAGATGGTCTCGCCCAGATTCGCGTCCAGGGTCGGCTCGCCATCCGGCACGAAGGTGAGCCAGTCGACCAGCTCGCCGCGCCGCGCCAGGGCCTCCAGCCGGTCTTCCACGCTCCGCAGGATCTCCTGGGGCAGATAGAAGGCCCGCCGGTGCGACCTCGCCGAAGTCGGCAATTACCTGGTCGTAGGTCGCCCAGGCCTGGTACTCGTCGTCGAGCGCCTCGTCGAGTGCGCGGATCTCAGCGTCGGTAAGCGTGTTCACAGGTCAGACTCCTTACTCAAGGCGCGAACGGGCGCCGAGCACTGTCCGCCGCGGACGGGCCGGCTTCGAGACGGTCTAAACGCCTGCTGCTACTCTGATCAGTCGTAACACACCCTGGCAGGACGAGACGGATAACGCCATGACCGATCTCGTCGCTTTCTTGGGAGACGGGGCGCAGGATCCGCCGTGACTCCAGTGCCTGGGCATCGCGAGCGACCTGCTGAGTCGACGGGGGCCCGACGGAGGTTGCCAGAACGTCTCGCTGTCACCTCAACTGAGCGTCGCCTGATCAGCAAGATGACGCCCGAGATTGGCCGGCCAAACCATCGGATCCCCGCCACCAGGTTTGGCCCGAGGAAGAGGATCGGCACGCGCCGAGGGTTTAGATTATGAGCAGCCTACACGAAGCCCGTTTCTACAAGCCGCTGCCCGAGCGTAAGGTTCTGTGCACCCTGTGTCCCCATGACTGCCGGATCCCCGACGGCGGCCGCGGTGCCTGCGCCGTGCGCTACAACCTCGGCGGCAAGCTCTACACCCTGGTCTACGACAAGGTCGTCGCCCGCAACCTCGAGCCCATCGAGAAGAAACCGCTGTTCCACTTCCACCCGGGCTCCACGGCCTATTCCATCGCGACGGTGGGCTGCTGCCTGCGCTGTGCCTTTTGCCAGAATTGGCAGATCTCCCAGTGGCCGAAGGAGCATCTGCCCAAACGGATCGACGAGCGCGGCAAGGAGCTGGACGCGGAGCCCATCTGTCCCCGCCTCGCCAGCCTCGCGGCGGAGATCCCCGGCGAGCCAGTCACCCCGGCCCAGATTGTCCAGGCCGCCCGGGCGAGCGGTGCGCGCACCATCGCCTACACCTTCACCGAGCCCACCATCTTCTACGAGCTGGCGATCGATACGGCGCGACTGGCCAAGGCCGCGGGCTTGAAGAACGTCTTTGTGACCAGCGGCTATATCAACGAGGCCCCCCAGCGGGAGCTGGCGCAGGTGCTGGACGCGGCAAACGTGGACCTCAAGTTCTTCCGCGAGGAGAGCTACCGGCGCATCAGCCGGGTGAAGCTGCAGCCGATCCTGGATGCGATTCGCCGCTATCGGGAGCTGGGCGTCTGGGTGGAAGTGACGACGCTGGTGGTGCCGGGCGTGAACGACTCCGATGGGGAGCTCAAGCAGATCGCGGACTTCGTTTGCTCTCTCTCCCCAGAGATTCCCTGGCACATCTCCCGATTCTATCCCGCCCACGAGATGCGCGATGTGCCGGCCACCCCGGTGGACACCCTGCACCGGGCCGCGGCCATCGGCAAGGCCGCCGGACTGCACTACACCTACGCGGGCAACGTCCCCGGGGACGGCGGCGAGAACACCTATTGCCACCAATGCGGCACCCTGTTGATCGAGCGCTACGGGTTCTATGTCCTCGCCAACCGGGTGCGCAAGGGGCGCTGTCCGGATTGCAGCACACCCGTGGCTGGCGTCGGTATGGACGGCGGCTAAGCCCAGGGGGACGCTGAAAACTGTCGTTCCGAAGTTTTTCACCCATCCCGAACCCGTTGGCGGATATGGGAAAAGTCCCGGCGCATCAAGGCGCTGTCTGCATTCACCCCACCATCGCCTGACCCTGATCTCGGGTCAATCTGCAGCTTGGTTGTAGCCTGGCTGTAGTCTGTAGCCTGGACTGCGCCCCGGGCATGTCCTATCGTTGCGGTCGAGCCCCGGGAGGCACCCCGGGGCCCAACCTGACCGCCACCCGATGTGTGAGGATCGAACGATGGCTACCGAGAAGGCTACCACCACCACCCGCGTCGAGCGCTTCAACGCGACAACGGTCGCGCGCCTGCTGCGGACCTGCACCCCCGGGCAGAAGATCACCGAGGCCGCGAGCCCTCTGTCTCTTAAGATCGGCGCCAACGGCGCGGGATCCTGGATCGTGGTCAAGCGCGCGGGCAACGCGGTCAAGACCTACACCCCCAAGGACGGCGACGGGCACCCGGTGCGAAATACCGTGCGCACCTGGACGGTCGAGCAGGCGCGCGACTGGGCCCGGACTGTCGTCGGAGATATCGCCCGCGGCGTGGAGCCCCTGCCCGAGCGCCGCATCGTGCGCCCCACCTTCGCCGA
>JBGSOR010000230.1:0-27174 GCA_041738985.1 Chromatiaceae bacterium
GTTTGCGGGCTGTTTGCAGCTAATGCGGGCTCATTTGCAAATAATCTGGGTCCGAGACCCCCATTATTTGCAGCTAATCTGGGCTGGAAATCGCGATGTTTGTGGGTCGGGCCCCGGATGTTTGTGGGCCGCTACAGGTAGTCACAGGTGTCCCTGGCTCAAGGGTCGCGGTAGAGCGGATTCGAGGATTAGATGCGCAGGCCCAAGACCAGGTCCATCACGTTTGTCCCGGTCGGTCCGGTGTGGATCAGGTCCCCGCTCGCGGCGAGCAGGGTACCGCTGTCCGCCCGGGCAAGGCAGTCGGCGCCATCCAGTCCATCCAGGGCAGCGCGCTCCAAGGTTTCGCCATCTACCAGTGCACCGGCGTCGTCGGTGTTGCCGTCGCCGCCGTCGGTCCCGGCAGCGAGCAGGAAACAATCGGTCCGGCCGGCCAGAACCAGGGCGGCGGCGAGGGCCAGGTGCTGGTTGCGCCCGCCTCGGCCAGGCTCGGGGGGCAGGCGCACCGTCGTCTCCCCGCCCCAAACGGTGAGGCCGGACGGGTCCTCCATAAGCCGGCGAGCAAGCTCCCCGCCGCATTGCGCCGCGTCTCCCGCAAGCAGGAAGGGCTCTACGCGAACCGCGAGACCGACAGCCTTGGCGGCCCGAGCGGCGGCGGTCCGGGCCAGGTCCAGGGTCGCCACCAGCTCGATCTCCGGACCGCCAGCTGGCGGTGCCCCGCGTTGGGCCAGTGCGTGCTCGACCAGCGTGCGAATCCAGGGTGGCAAATCCAAGGAGGCTAAGGCCGGACCCAGACCGAGCGCAGGTACCAGGAGGCCGGAGCCGATGACAGCCGGGTCGTCCCCCGGTACATCCGAGATCGCCAGTGCCCGCAGAGGGCGCGCCGGTAGGGCATCGAGGAGTCCACCGCCCTTGATCCGGGAGAGGGCAGTGCGGACCCGGTTCATGCTGTCGATGGGGAGTCCGCTTCCCAGGAGCCAGCGGTTAACCGCCTGCAGATCCGCGAGTCCGATCCCCGCGACAGGCGCCTCCACCAGGCTCGATGCCCCTCCGGAGAGCAGGAGCAGAAGGCTTGCCTGGGCGGGAATCGCGGACAGGGCCGCAAGGAGCCGCTCGCCCGCGTCCAGACTTGCCTGGCTGGGCACCGGGTGCCCCCCCGCAAGGCAGGCGATCCCTCGACGCGCGAGGGGCCCTGGGTCCGCCGGAGGCTCCTTGCCGATCAGGAGGCCACCGAGGCACCTGTCCCCGAGCAGGTCCAAGGCCCCCAGGCTCATGGTTTCCGCCGCCTTGCCGATAGCAATCAGTTGGAACGGCCCGCCCATTCCACGGGTTTGGAGCGCCCGCCGGACCGCCCCGCGACCGTCCACGGCGGTCAGCGCCGCGCCGAAAATGTTCAAGAGCGTGCGGCGCCGGTCCAGCGGATCGCTCATCATCTACCCCGAGTGCCTGCTAATCTCATGGTCAAGACCTGCCCTCGAAACCGATCCGACGGGTCGGGGGGGCGATTGACCGATTGCAATGAGGCCCCCGCCGGGCGCTGCTCTAATTCAAGAACTTTCGCCACCCACCTCGGGGTCCAGCCGATCGCCCCGCACACGCCCATCGAGCGCCCGCCATGAACATCTGCCCCAAATGTAACGGATCGCCCTGGCCCTTCGTCCTCGTCTTGGCCATCGCCTCGGTCGCCGGCTTTTCGACCTGGCTTACCCTGGGGCTTTCCGTCCCCGAAATGCCGATCCGGGTCGCGGCTGGCGCCTTGGCCTTCCTGATCGTGGGGGCGACCCTGCTCCACTACGTCTTGAGCTGTCTCAAGCGTCACTGCCACCACGGGAAAGGACCGGCGCAACGCCCGCGCGACCTTCCCGCACGGCGGCTGATTTAGCGTCCACAGGTTGGTCAACGACGGTCGGTCACACGGTCTCGGAGATAGACGGGACGCGCCAGCTCCGCGGCGACCAGTCCCCCGGCCCGGGCGGCGGCGGTCGCGAGCGGGACCAGGTCCCGGGCCTCGCAGATCGCCTCCGGGGAGGTCCCCTCCAGACAGGTCCCCAGCCGCTCCCCGAGCGCTTGCGCATGGGCGCCCCAGCCGGAGCCCACACCCCACCAGCCCCCTGCCTCGGGTATCGGAGCCTGTCCCGGGGGGCAGACAAGCTCCGGACCGCTGGGGCGCGCAATACCGTCTACACCGATTTCATATGCCCCCCAATAGACCTCTCCCATGCGGGCGTCTAGGCTGACCAGGAGCCTGCGCCGGCCGCCGCGGCGGTGCTCGCCCTGGGCGATGGCCGCCAGGGTCGAGACCGGGACCGTCGGCAGTCCGGCCCCGAAGGCCGCCCCCTGGGCGACTGCGCAGGCGATGCGCACCCCAGTGAACGACCCGGGGCCGCGCCCGAAGGCAATGGCCTCCAATGACCCCAGCGCGATCCCCGCCGATTCGAGTAGTCCATCCATCATTTCGAGGATCAGCTCCCCGTGCCGACGGGGCGCCAACTCGAGTCGCTGGTCCAGGCGTCCACTCCAGGAGAGTGCGGCGGAACAAGCATCTGCGGAGGTATCGATCGCGAGCAGATTCATTGGCGAGGCCGGCGGGTGGCGAGTGACAGGCGACGAGATTGGAGTACGCCACACCGTCTCGCAACTATTCTTGCCTTTGACCCTGTAATTCCCGGCCCCGCTGCGATCCTCGGAGAAATACATGACCGAATCTGTGCGTTGGCTCCATGACCTGGGCATGCACGACGTACCCCTGGTGGGTGGCAAGAACGCCTCCCTCGGCGAGATGATCCGCAACCTCAAGGGGGTCGGCGTCCAGGTGCCCGGCGGTTTCGCCACCACCGCCGATGCCTATCGGGAGTTTCTGGCCAAAGACGGTCTCGACGAGCGCATCCAGGCGGTGCTCGACGAGCTGGATGTAGAAGACGTGACGGCGCTCTCCGAGGCCGGACCACGCATCCGCGCATGGGTCGTGGAACAGCCTTTCCCGGCGTCTCTGGAGTCCGCCATCGACAGGGCCTATGCCCAGCTGACTGCCGAGTCCGGCGACGCCGCCTCCTGGGCCGTGCGCTCCTCGGCGACCGCCGAGGACCTGCCGGACGCCTCATTCGCCGGTCAGCAGGAGACCTTCCTCAACGTCCGGGGGCTCGACAATATCAAGCACCGGATCAAAGAGGTCTTCGCCTCCCTATTCAACGACCGGGCCATCGCCTATCGGGTTCACCAGGGGTTCGAGCACCGCCACGTGGCCCTGTCCGCAAGCATCCAGCGCATGGTACGCAGCGACCTCGCCGCCTCCGGCGTCGTGTTCACCCTGGACACGGAGTCCGGCTTTCGAGACGTGGTCTTCGTGACCGCAAGCTACGGCCTGGGGGAGCTGGTGGTCCAGGGAGCCGTGAACCCCGACGAGCTCTATGTCCACAAGCCCACTTTGGAGGCCGGCCGTCCGGCCATCCTGCGCCGCCATGTTGGCGACAAGGCGATTCGCATGGTCTATGCGCCGGCCGGCAGCCCCTCGCCGGTCACCACCGAAGACGTGCCGGCGGCCGACCGTCTGCGCTTCTGTCTCACGGATGCGGAGGTCACGGAGCTGGCGCGTCAGGCGATTGCCATCGAGCGGCATTACGGACGACCCATGGACATCGAGTGGGCCAAGGACGGGTTGGACGGCCGGCTCTACGTGGTCCAGGCCCGTCCGGAGACGGTCCAAAGCCGCACCGGCAACCTGGTCGAGCGATACACATTGCGCAGTCGCGGCGCGGTCCTGGTCAGCGGCCGGAGCATCGGTAACCGCATCGGGGCCGGTCCCGCCAAGGTCGTGGGGTCGGTGGCCGACATGCGCCGGGTGGAACCGGGGGACGTGCTGGTCACCGACATGACCGATCCCGACTGGGAGCCGGTGATGAAACGTGCCTCCGCCATCGTCACCAATCGAGGCGGGCGCACCTGCCACGCCGCCATCATTGCCCGGGAGCTGGGCGTACCGGCCGTGGTGGGCTGCAACGACGCCACGGATCGCATCCGCGACGGTCATTCGGTAACGGTCAGTTGCGCCGAGGGCGACACCGGTTTCATCTACGACGGCATCTTGCCCTTCGAACATAGGGTCATCGAGCTCGCGGCCATGCCCGAGATCCCGGTCAAGATCATGATGAACGTGGGCAACCCGGACCGGGCCTTCGCCTTTGCCGCGACACCGAACGCGGGCGTCGGCCTCGCCCGGCTGGAGTTCATTATTAGCAACTCCATTGGCATCCATCCCCGGGCACTTTTGGAGTACGACGCCCTTCCGGCAGACATCCGCGCCGAAATCGCCCCCCGCATCGCAGCCTATGCGAGCCCGCGGGAATTCTACGTGGCCAAGCTCGCCGAAGGCATCTCTACCCTGGCCGCCGCCTTCTCGCCGAATCCGGTCATCGTGCGCATGTCCGACTTCAAGTCCAACGAGTACGCGAACCTGATCGGCGGTCGGCGCTTCGAGCCCGAGGAAGAGAACCCCATGATCGGGTTCCGCGGGGCCGGCCGCTACGTCGCCGAGAGCTTCAAGGCGTGCTTCGAGCTGGAATGCGAGGCGTTGAGGCGCGTGCGTAACGACATGGGCCTGACCAACGTCGAGATCATGATCCCCTTCGTGCGTACCCTGGGTCAGGCAAAAGCGGTGGTCGATGCGCTGGCCGAGCAGGGCCTGCGCCGCGGCGAGAACGGGCTCAAGCTCATCATGATGTGCGAGATCCCCTCCAACGCCGTGCTGGCCGAGCAGTTCCTCGAGCACTTCGACGGATTCTCCATCGGCTCCAACGACATGACCCAGCTCACCCTGGGCCTGGATCGGGACTCCTCGCTCGTGGCGGCGGATTTCGACGAGCGAGATCCGGCGGTCAAGAAGATGCTCTCTATGGCCATCGCCGCCTGTCGTGCCAAAGGCAAGTACATCGGCATCTGCGGCCAGGGACCCTCCGACCACAAGGACCTGGCGGATTGGCTGCTACGCGAGGGGATCGAAAGCATGTCCCTCAATCCGGATACCGTCGTCGACACCTGGATCTACCTGGCGGAGCAGGCGAAGACCTTATAACGGAGTGGCGACTCGCGGTAAGCGTAGCGGCAATCCAGATCGGTCTCGCACGCAATGCCGGCCTGGCCTATACGGGCAGCGACTCATCGAAGCGGAAGCTCAGGGAGTCCTCCGGGAACTGGATGAAGTTGCCCTGGATGTAGTCGACTCCGCTCGACCAGACGCGGCCGATGGTCTCAGGGTCCTCGATGCCTGCCGCAATCACCCGCGCCCCGCGTTCGTGCAGGGCATCCACCAGGTCCCTTAAGCGGCTGCCGGAAGAACTGGCCACGAGGTCGCGTGCCAGCTTGACGCAGCCGATGGGGCGACGCGCAACGAGTCCGAGGATGCTGTCGCTGTCGGTGACGCCGGCCAGGCAAATCTCGATCCCCAGCCGGCCCAGCTCGGGGAACACTAGGCGGGCGTGCTCTTCGCTGGCGGCGATGTCCCTGGCGTTAAACTCCAGGATTGGCCGCTGGCGGATCAGGTCCAGACGCAGGATTTCGTCGCGCACCCAGGATAACCAGTCCGACGTGGCCAGGCTGGCGGCGGACTGGAAGATCATCAACCGAGTCCGGCGGCCGGCGTCGCGCTCTCCGCGGAGCACCCCGAGTGCGCCGGACAGGACCCAGCGGTCGATCGCGGGCAGGAGTCCATGGCGGGAGGCGACCGGCAGAAAGGTCAAGGGAGGGACGATGTCCCCCTGGGGCGTGCGCAGGCGCAGCAAGACCTCGTAGCGTTCCTGGTGTTTCCGTCGCAGGGACATGAGCGGCTGGTAGACGAGCTGGAATCCGGTCCCGTCCAGTGCCTGACGGATTAGACGCTGGAGCGCTCCGTCACCCTGGCCGGCAGGGTTGTCGGTGAGTGCCTCGTGTATCACCACCCGGTTGCCGCCTTGCTCATGCGCCAGGTCACATGCGGACTGAGCGCGCGAGATCAGGGTCAGGGCATCGCCCGCCGGAGGCAGGAAGCTGCCGACCCCGATGCTCAACGTAAGCCGCGCGCGGCTGAGTCCCAGAGGGACCTCCAGGGTCTCGGCCGCGGCCCGGATCTCTTCGGCCAGAGTAGCGATCCCGCGGTCGTCGTGGCACCGAACCCAGAGGATCAAGCCCTCGTCGCTCAAGCAGGCCCCACGATACGCCGATCCCGCCAGGCGCCGCATCAGATCGAGCACCGCAGGACGAGCTGCATCAAGCCCGGCCTCTCCGAAAGGCGCTAACGAGGGGAGCTCGCGATCGATCTGGACGAGCAGCACGGCCTGACCGGAAGCCGGAATCGGGTGCTCGGCGATCGTCTGATCGAGCCGCTGGAGTAAGTGGGTGCGCGAGAGGAGCGATGCACCTCGATCCTCCCCGTCCCGGGAGGAGGGCGTCGAGCGAATTCCGCCGCCGCTCTTGCGGACCTGGCTCATGCGCCTCTTCAGCGCCATCAAGAGCTGCTCCGTGACGATGGGCCTCGCCACGAAATCCTCGTCGCCGAGGCTTAGGACCTCCCTGTACCGATCGGGAGCCTGCTCCGCCGAGAGGAAGACGATGGGCAAGTCGTGGAATCGGCCATGATCCCTGATCGCCTCGGTGACCTTGCGAGCTCCGCCTCGGGGTAGGTTCAAGTCCAGAATGACCAGATCGGGATCCAGGCGCTCCAAGACCGTTCGGACCTCGCTGGTATCGGCGACCTGCTCGGCCGCAATCCCGACGCGCCGCAACATGGCGGCGATCTCCGCTCCCTCGCCATGGTCCGCATCCATAACCAGGATGTGCCGTGCCGCCGACACCTCGCCCTGAAGCAGCTCCTCGATGCGAGCGGCCATATGTGCAATGTCGAAGGGCGGCTGGAAGGCGGCAATCGCCTCAGGGTAATCCTGCAAGAGTCTGTCGACGGACTCCCCTGCCCCCGCGATGCAGACCAAAAGCGGCCGGTTGTCGCCGGCGTCGCCGAGCCGGTCGAGGATGGACTCGGGGGACCGTTCCGGCGCCAGGAGGCTTGGCTCCAGCAGCAGGATGCGGACCCTGCGATTCGCCGCTCCCAGCATCATCCCTGCCAGTGTGCGAAAACCGCGCAGCTCTGTGCCTTGAGGCTCGAGGCGATCGCGCAGTCCCTCGAATAGCGCCTGGTCGGATCCTAGGTAGAAAACCGCCTCGGTCGCGGATCTTGGTGTTTCCAGCATCTTTGTCCCTCGATTACCCGATCGAGAGTCGGTTCGGCCCAGGGCCGCAACGAATGGAGAGAAGACCGCAGATGTTAAGGTCCAGAACCTCGAGACGCCAGGGTTATGCGATCTTCCCGATCGTATCCACAGTTTGACCCGTCGGTCCGGGCCTGATAGAAACCCGCCGTCTTATGCTTTAGCCCAAGGCGGCACCCGATGTATCAGATCTTACTTCGCCTTGGCCCGAGTGCCTCGGTCCTGGTTGCCCTGCTCGCGGGCGCCGCAACGGTCCTGGGTTTCTCGCCCTTCTCGTACTTTGCCATCCCGATCCTGACCCTCGGGCTCTTCTATGGCGCGCTGGTCTCGGACTGGCCCAAGCGGGGTGGACCGGGCTCGCCCGATCCGGTTTCGGCCCCGGGATCTGCGGGCTTTCTTCGTGGCTATGCCTTCGGGCTCGGACTCCTTGGGTTTGGGGTCGCCTGGATCCGAATCAGCCTCAATGAGTTCGGCAACATGGATGCCTGGCTCGCCGATCTGCTGATGGCCCTGTTCGTGGCGGCCATGGCCCTGTATTACGGGCTCTTGGGCTGGCTGGTGCGCCGTCTGGATCGGGGTCGCCCTTGGGTCGGCCCCCTGCTCCTCTTCCCGGGACTCTATGTGCTCCTGGAGTGGCTGCGGGGCTGGCTCTTTACCGGATTCCCCTGGCTGAATCTGGGATACACGCAGATTGACGGTCCTCTCGCAGGCTATGCCCCGGTGGCCGGCGTCTATGGATTGAGCCTACTTGTTGTCGTCTCGGGCGGTCTGCTCTGGGGACTGGTGCGGTGGGACTGGCGGGGCCGTGCCGCGACCTTGGCGTGGCTTTGCGCCATCTGGCTGGGCGGCGCCGGACTGCAGCGCATCGACTGGACCTGGCCTGCTGGGGAGCCCTTCCAGGCCAGCGTGGTCCAGGCCAACATCCCCCAGGCCACCAAGTGGGACCCGGAGGCCCTCGCCGACACCCTGGAGACTTACCTGGAGCTGACCCGGGACCATCTCGACTCCGATCTGATCCTGTGGCCGGAGACTGCCATCCCCGCCTTTCTGCACGAGGTGCGGGCGGGGTTCATCGACAACCTGGCGGAGCGCGCGCGGCAGGAAGGCACCGAGATCGTGCTAGGCATCCCCGTAATGGACCTGGAGTCCGGCCAGTACTACAACGGGCTCCTGGCCATCGGAAGCCAAGAAGCGCTATACGCCAAGCGCCACCTGGTTCCCTTCGGCGAGTTCATGCCCTTCAAGTCCTGGCTGGTCCCCCTGGCCCAGGCCTTCGAGGTTCCCATGTCCGCGTTCAGCCCGGGGAGCTCGGCGCGCCCCTTGCTGCGGGTCGGTCCCTATATGGCCGGGGCCTCCATTTGCTACGAGGACGCCTTCCCGGCCGAGACGGCCCAGGCACTCCCCGATGCCCGTTACCTGATCAACGTGAGCAACGACGCCTGGTTTGGGGACTCTCTGGCGCCCCATCAGCACCTGGAGATGGCCCGGATGCGCGCCCTGGAGGGCGGACGCTTCATGGTACGGGCGACGAACACGGGGATTTCCGCCATCATCGACGCACGGGGCCGGATCGTTGGGCAGGTGCCATCCTTCGTGCGCGGCGGCTATACAGGCCCCGTGGAGCCGCGTGCCGGGGCCACGCCCTTCGCCCGGGTGGGGAATCGTTTGGCCATCGGGCTGGCACTGGCGCTGGTGCTCGTCGCGGTACTCATGCCCCGAGCGCGGGTCGAAACCGAGGGCTGAGCCGAAAACTGGAGGCAAGCGGCCTTTTCTAGGATCATGGGCCGCCAGATCCACCCCAGGACCCACTCGTGCAGGCACTGATCACCTTCTATTTCGAGCTCTGTCTGTTACGCCGGGCGCCCCAGGACCTTCCCGCCTCCGACGCCTTGTTTCGCTTGGTCCTGATCGCAGGCGTCGCAATCGGGGTCCTGGTGGGCGTAACGAGCGGTGTGCATCCGCTGGTCGGCTTCGCCCAGTCGGTGCTGGAGATCTCGCTGATGCTCGCACTCCTGTACGGGGGACTCCGACTTGCCGGCCACCCAGGACGCTTCAATCAATCGGCCAACGCCCTCCTTGGCACAGGTGCCCTGATTGGAATACTGGCGTTGCCCGCGGTCGCCTTGAGCGCCCTGGGGGACGGCAAAACCGACGCAGCCGCCCTGGGCACTCTGCTCCTGCTTGGCATCCTATGCTGGAGCATCCTGGTCACGGCTCATATCCTGCGGCACACCTTCGCGCTCAGCCTGGGACAGGGGATCGGGATTGCAGTCGCCTACCAGCTCCTCGCTATCTTGACCATGGGTCTGCTGTTCGGCGGACCCTGACCCACGGCGACCCTTGTCCTTAAATTCTCACGGACCGACCCATGCACCTGCACATACTCGGAATCTGCGGCACCTTCATGGGCGGCATCGCGCTCCTGGCCCGGGCACTGGGCCACCGGGTTACCGGATCCGATGCCAACGTCTATCCACCCATGAGCACTCAGCTCAAGTCCGCTGGAATTGCGCTCCAGGAAGGCTACGACTACGACCCCTCGCGCCTGGATCCCGCCCCCGACGTGGTGGTGGTGGGCAACGCCATGCGCCGCGGCATTTCTGCCGTGGAGCACGTCCTGGACCGGGGCCTGCACTATTGCTCCGGCCCTGAGTGGCTCAAAGACAACCTGCTGCGCGACCGCTGGGTGCTCGCAGTGGCCGGCACCCACGGCAAGACCACCACCGCCAGCATGCTCGCCTGGGTGCTCGCGGACGCGGGGCTCGATCCTGGGTTCCTGATCGGTGGGGTGCCCCTGGACTTCGGGGATTCCGCGCGGCTCGGCTCAGACCCCTTTTTCGTCGTTGAAGCCGACGAGTACGACACGGCCTTCTTCGATAAGCGCTCCAAGTTTGTCCATTACGGTCCCCGCACCCTGATCCTAAATAACCTGGAGCTCGACCACGCGGACATCTTCGACGACCTGGGACAGATCCAGCGGCAGTTCCACCACCTGGTCCGTACCGTCCCGGGTTCCGGGCTCATCGTCCACCCCGCCGCCGAGCCGGCCCTGGACCAGGTGCTCGCCATGGGCTGCTGGACCGGGCGGGAGACCTTCGGCGACGGAGGCGATTGGTCGGCCGAGCTGCTGTCGGAGGACGGCTCCGCCTTTCGGGTTAGACTCCAGGGCGAGCCCGTGGGCGAGGTCCGCTGGACGCAGACGGGCCTGCACAATGTCAGCAACGGGCTCGCGGTGCTGGCCGCGGCCCGCCACGCCGGCGTGCCCGTGGGGATTGGGATCGACGCACTGTGTCGCTTCAAAGGGGTCAAGCGTCGCATGGAGCTGCGCGGGGAGGCCGGGGGTGTGCGGGTCTACGACGACTTCGCCCACCACCCCACCGCGATCGCCACCACCCTCGAGGGACTGCGCCGTCAGGTGGGCGAGCGGCGCATCCTCGCGATCCTGGAGCCCCGCTCCAATACCATGCGCCTCGGGGTGCACAACGCCCTGCTCCCGAATTCCCTGGCCCACGCAGATCGGATCTACATACACGCGCCGAAGGACCTGGGGTGGGACGCCCATGGCGTCTTCGCGGACCTGGGGCCGCGGGCCGCGGTGCTGGACTCCGTGGACGCCATCGTCGAGCGAGTGGCCGCCGAGAGCGCACCCGGAGACCGGGTTCTGGTAATGAGCAATGGGGGATTCGGCGGTATTCACCAGAAGCTCCTGGATGCCCTGGAACGGCCTGGTCGGGACCGGGAGTGATGCTCGGCTGCGACGGCAGACGTTTTCGCGCGCCCCGCTTTGACAGGATCGCTCTGCCCCTATGATCGAGCCCGAACACCCTTGGCCCCGCACCGTCACGGTCGCCGTCACCGGCGCCTCCGGGGTGCAATACGGTCTGCGGCTGATCGAGTGCCTGATCCAGTCGGGACTGCGCGTCTATCTCCTGGTCTCCCAAGCGGGACAGGTGGTGCTGCGGATGGAGACGGGGCTCGAGGTTCCAGCCCGCCCTGCGGAGGCTGAGGTTTATTTCACCGATCGGTACGGCGCGCGCCCCGGCCAGATCCGGGTCTTCGGACGCCAGGAATGGACCGCCCCAGTGGCGAGCGGCAGCAACCCGCCCGAGGCCATGGTGGTCTGTCCGTGCACCACCGGGACCTTAGCCCGGATTGCCGCCGGATTCTCCCAGGACCTGATCGACCGGGCGGCGGACGTGACCATGAAGGAGGGGCGCAAGCTGATCCTCGTGGTGCGGGAGACCCCCTTCTCCGCCATCCACTTGGAGAACATGCTGCGGCTCTCCCGGGCCGGGGCGGTCATCATGCCCGCCAATCCCGGCTTCTACTTCAATCCCACCCGGATCCAAGAGATCGTGGACTTCATGGTTGCCCGGGTCCTGGACCATTTGAACGTGCCCCATCGGCTGGTCGGGCGCTGGGGCGAGACGCACGAGTGACAGACACCACGTTGCGTCCAACGGCACCTTAAACGCCCACCTAACTTTCATGCCCCATCGGTTCTGTCGGCGGATCCCCTGTCGGAACCTGGACCGACTCCCCCCCTGCCACCCACTGCCAGACGCCCGGCAACGGGCCCTCAGGTATACTCTTGGGCTTCTCCGACTCACCTCCCCGCCGACAGACCGAACGCCATGCTGGACAAGACTTACAACCCGAAAGCCCTGGAGCAGACCTGGTACAAGCGCTGGGAGGACCGGGGCTGGTTCGCTCCAGCGTCGGGCGCAGCCCCTGCAGACGACACCGATGGGGCCGGCACCTATTGCATTATGATCCCCCCGCCCAACGTGACGGGCAGCCTGCACATGGGCCATGGGTTCAACAACACGGTCATGGACGCCCTGGTGCGCTTCCACCGGATGCGCGGGGACCGCACCCTGTGGCAGCCGGGAACGGACCATGCGGGGATCGCGACTCAGATGGTCGTCGAGCGTCAGCTCGAGGCACAGGGTCTAACGCGCCACGACCTGGGCCGCGACGCCTTCATCGAGCGGGTCTGGGAATGGAAGGCGGAGTCCGGCGGCAATATCACCCGCCAGCTTCGGCGACTCGGGTCCTCCCTCGACTGGGCCAACGAGCGCTTCACCATGGACGAGGGCCTGTCGGCTGCCGTTCGCGAGGTCTTCGTACGCCTCTTCGAGGAGGGTCTGATCTACCGCGGCAAGCGCCTGGTGAACTGGGACCCGGTGCTGCACACGGCAGTCTCGGACCTGGAGGTCCTGTCCGAAGAAGAATCCGGGCACATGTGGGACATGCGCTACCCGCTGACCAATGGGACCGGACACTTGGTGGTCTCCACCACCCGTCCGGAGACCCTGCTCGGGGACTGCGCGGTGGCGGTGAATCCCAACGACGAGCGATACAAGCACCTGATTGGGGAGCTCGTCGAGCTGCCGCTGACCGGCCGGCGCATCCCGATCGTCGCGGATGACTACGCCGACCCCGAGTTCGGCACAGGCTGCGTCAAAATTACCCCGGCCCACGATTTCAACGACTACGAGGTCTGGCTGCGTCACCGGGACGAGACATCTATCGCCTCCCAGCCCCACGGCGGCCTGATCAACATCTTCACCCCGGATGCGGCGGTGCGGCCCAACCTCGCGGAAGAGGGCCAACTGCTGCCGGGCGCCTATATCGGACTCGACCGCTACGAGGCGCGCAAGCGGATCGTCGCGGAACTGGAGGCCCAGGGCCTGCTTGCCGGGATCAAGGAGCATCGGCTCCAGCAGCCCCGCGGGGACCGCTCCGGGGCGCTCATCGAGCCCTACCTGACGGACCAGTGGTATGTGCGCGTGGCGCCGCTCGCCGGACCCGCCATCGCCGCGGTCGAGGACGGACGCATCCGCTTCGTGCCGGACAACTGGAAGAACACCTATTACGACTGGATGCGCCACATCAAGGACTGGTGCATCAGCCGCCAGATCTGGTGGGGACACCGCATCCCGGCCTGGTACGACGCACAGGGCAACGTTTATGTGGGCCGTAGCGAGCGCGAGGTCCGTAACCGCCATGGACTAGCCGCCGACTTCGCCCTGACCCAGGACCCGGACGTGCTGGACACCTGGTTCAGCTCCGCGCTCTGGCCCTTCAGCACATTGGGCTGGCCGGAGGACGGTGATCGCCTACGTGCCTTCTACCCCACTTCGGTGCTGATCACCGGCTTCGACATCATCTTCTTCTGGGTCGCTCGGATGATCATGATGGGGCTCAAGTTCATGGGCGACGTACCCTTTCGGGACATCTATATCCACGGGCTTGTACGCGACGCCCACGGGGACAAGATGTCCAAGTCTAAGGGCAACGTCCTCGATCCCATCGACCTGATCGATGGGATCGCGCTGGAGCCCCTGGTCGAGAAGCGCACCAAAGGGATGATGCAGCCCCATCTGGCCGAGAAGATCGCGAAGCAGACCCGCAAGGACTTCCCGGACGGCATCCCCGGCTTCGGTACCGACGCCCTGCGCTTCACCTTCGCGGCGCTCGCCACCACGGGCCGGGACATCAAGTTCGACCTGGGGCGTATCGAGGGCTACCGGAACTTCTGCAACAAGCTGTGGAACGCCTCCCGGTACGTGCTGATCAGCACGGAGGGTCAGGATTGCGGAAGAGAGGGCCAAGGGCCGAGGACCGAGGGTCGGGATGGCGGCGCACCGGCACCGATGGAGCTCAGCGCGGCTGATCGGTGGATCCGAACAAAGCTGCATGCCACAGTGGCGACTGTGATCGAGTCCATGGATACCTACCGGCTGGACCTGGCTGCCCAGGCGGTGTACGACTTCACCTGGAACGAGCTGTGCGACTGGTATCTGGAGCTCTCTAAACCGGTCCTAACCGGCGAGACTGCCTCTCAAGCGGCCAAGCGCGGCACCCGCCGCACCCTGGTTACCACCCTGGAGACTCTGCTGCGGCTCGCCCATCCCCTGATGCCATTCATCACGGAGGAGATCTGGCAAAAGGTGGCACCTCTGGCGGGGGTCGCCGGCGAGACCGTCATGCTGGCCCCCTACCCCACTCCGGACCCGGCCGCGGCTGACCCGGAGGCGGTGGCCGAGATCGACTGGGTTAAGCAGTTCATCCTGGGTGTTCGCCGAGTCAGGGGGGAAATGAACATCCCCCCGGGCAGGCCCCTGCCGGTGCTGGTCGCCAATGCCTCCGAGCGCGATCGGGACTGGATCCACGCAGCCCGACCCTACCTGGACTTCCTGGCCCGCACCGAGTCCATCGCTATCCTGGAAGACGAAGCGTCCGCCCCGGAATCCGCCATCGCCCTGGTGGGCGAGATGAAGATCCTGATCCCCATGGCCGGCCTGATCGACCGGAAGGCGGAGCTCAAGCGGCTGGACAAGGAGATCGGGCGCCTGACCGACGACGTGGCCCGCACCGAATCCAAGCTCGCCAACCCGAGCTTCGTGGACAAGGCGCCGGAGGCCGTGGTGCAGAAGGAGCGGGCCAAGCTCGCCGACCATGCGGCAGCCGTCGCCAACCTCAAGGTCCAGCGGGAGCGAATCGCGTCTATCTGAATACCAATCCACTTGCTGCTTACGACCACAAGACGATGCTGGGAAATGGCCAGAATCCCATGTTTGGCCGGAAGATTCTCCGGCCGAGGCCAGAAGCCTCTTACCGGACGAGCAGGCTTTCGAGCACCGAGCTGTGTTCATCTTCTGCGGCTGCGGGGATTGACAAGATTTGGACAGCCCCCAATCTCATCCCTGCCAGGTAAAGCTCTAGGCATAGAAAACCAAGAGACGAGAGAGAGATGAGCGACCAGATCGAGATCCTTGAGTTCTACGCTCCCGGCAGTAGAGTCCATACTCTGATCGATAATCCGATCTCCGAAGAAATCGACGAGGGCTGAGGCAGCCGGCGGGGGGGTCCCCCGCCGTCCACCAGTCGCAACGGACGGAGGTAGCTCGATGAAGGTCGCGGTTATCGGCGGAACGGGTTTTGTCGGTGTCCACTTGGTGGACCGTTTAATTCGCGAGGGCCATTTGCCCCGCCTGTTGGTGCGACCTGGCAGCGGCTCCAAGCTGGAGCAGTCAGGGTGCGAGCGGGTGGAGGGGGACGTGACCCTGCCCCAGTCGCTGGACACCTGTCTGGCAGGCACCGACGCGGTGATCTACCTCATTGGCATTCTGCGCGAGTATCCCGCCCAGGGGATCACCTTCGACGGCCTGCAACGCCAGGGGGTCGAAGACACCATCGCCGCCGCCCGCCGCCAAGGCGTCGATCGCTTTATCCTGATGAGCGCCAACGGCGTCCGCGCGGACGGCACGCCTTACCAGCGCTCCAAGTACCAGGCCGAGCAGGCCCTAAAGGCGTCGGGTCTCAGGTGGACCATCTTCCGGCCCTCCGTGATCTTCGGCGACCCGCGGGGGCGCATGGAATTCTGCTCCCAGCTCAAGCGGGACATCGTCGACAGTCCCCTGCCCGCCCCCCTCTTTTACGCCGGGTTGCTGCCCAAGAACCCCGGCGGCTTCCAACTCGCCCCGGTGAGCGTCCACGACGTGGCAGCCGCTTTCGCTCTGGCCCTGCGCGAGCCCGAGACCGAATCCCAGACCTACGGACTCTGCGGTCCGGACAGGAAGAGCTGGAAGGAGATCATCTCGACCATCGCTGCCGCCTGCGGCCGCACCAAGTGGATGCTACCCGCCCCGGCCATCGGGGTTCAGGCCGCGGCCAGTCTGCTAGACCGCTTCCCCTGGTTTCCCATCACCCGCGACCAGATCTCCATGCTTCTGGAGGGCAACGTCTGCGAGGGCAACGACGCCTTTGCCCGGCTCGGCCTCCCCCCCCAGCGCTTCGGCATCGAGTCCCTGGCTTACCTGCGCACCTGATTCCAATCCGACGTCGATCGATCTACGGAGTCTGGCGTGATTGGTTAGATAGGCTCCGCAGCGCCCCATGAGACCGACGCGCATTTCCTAGCCGCAGATCCGATCCGCCCCGCTCCGTCCCTGATCGCTCTCAGTCTCTGCACAACTCGGGCGCGACCGCGCCCCCTCCGGCGCACCCCACCCCATCCGCGCCCGAGCAAATGTGGCCAAACCGACATATTCGCGCGCCCGTTTTTACAGTAGGATCGCGCTCCTTCGCCCGCCCGCGCACCCGCGCGCCGCCGGGGACCCCACTGCCGACACTCACTTGGGAGATCCGCCGTTGCCTAAGCACTTCACCTCGCGCCTCGCCCTGCCCGCCCTGTGCGCGTGTATGCTGACCGCCGCCGCGGCCGTCAAGGCCGAAGAGACGGTGCACCTCTACAACTGGAACGACTACGTCGCCGAGGACACGCTTGCGAATTTCCAGAAAAGCACCGGCATCCGCCCCGTGCTCGATTTGTACGACGCAAACGACGTGCTGGAGGCCAAGCTCTTCGCCGGCAGCAGCGGCTACGACGTCGTCTTCCCCACCGCGCGCCCCTTCGGTGCCCGCCATATCAAGGCCGGGCTCTATCAGCCCTTGGACAAGTCCAAGCTCCCGGGTCTCGACAAGCTGGACCCGGCCATCATGAAGAGCCTGGAAGACCTGGACCCGGGCAATAAGTACCTGGTGCCCTACATGTGGGGGACCACCGGACTGGGCGTGAACACCGCGAAGGTGAAGGCCGCCCTGGGTGCGGATGCCCCGGTCAACACCTGGGCACTGATCTTCGACCCCGAGAAGGCCGCCAAGCTCAAGGACTGCGGCATCAGCATGCTGGACGAACCCTCCGAGGCCTTCTCCGCCGCACTCGCCTATCTCGGCAAGGACCCCAACAGCCGCGCCGAAGACGACGTGAAGGCCGCCACCGAGCTACTCAATAAGGCGCGCCCCAACATCCGCTACTTCCACTCGTCCCAGTTCATTAGCGACCTGGCGAACGGCGACCTGTGCGTCGCCCACGGCTATTCGGGCGACATCCTCCAGGCCAAGAGCCGGGCGGAAGAGGCGAAGAAGGGCGTGGAGGTCTCCTACAACATCCCGAAGGAAGGCGCCGTACTCTGGACCGACGTCATGGCGATCCCCAAGGATGCCCCCAATCCGGCCGCCGCCCATGCCTATATCGCCTATATCCTGGACCCTAAGGTGGTGGCGGAAATCTCTAACTTCGTCTTCTACGCCAACCCCAACTCGGATTCAACCCCCTTCCTGGACGAGGCCCTGCGTAGCGACCCTGGTATCTATCCGACCCCAGAGGTCAAGGCCAAGCTGTTCGTCATGGCCACACCCAGCGACAAGGAGATGCGCTCGCTGAACCGCTTGTGGACGCGCATCAAGGCCGAGCGCTGAGGCCGGACGCTGAGCGCTCTGGAGGAGAGGTAGTACCCCGATGGCACTGACCGCCGAACGCCGCAAGCTCGAGCCTTGGCAGGACCCCAAGGCCGCGCCCTATGTGAGGATCGACCACGTCACCAAGAAGTTCGACGATGTCTATGCGGTCGATGACGTGAGCCTGGACATTTATCAGGGCGAGTTCTTCTCGCTCCTGGGGAGCTCCGGATGCGGCAAATCCACCCTGCTGCGCATGATGGCAGGGCTGGAGCGCCCGACCACGGGGCGCATCTATATCGACGGGGCGGATGTGACCGACATCCCGGCCTATTCCCGCCCCGTCAACATGATGTTCCAGTCCTATGCCCTGTTCCCCCACATGACGGTGGAGCAGAATGTCGAGTTCGGCCTGAAGCAGGACCGCATGCCGCGCAAGGAGCGCGCGGAGCGGGTCGGGGAGATGCTGGCCCTTCTCCAGATCTCCGGTTTGCGCAAGCGCAAGCCGGACCAGCTCTCCGGCGGCCAGCGTCAGCGAGCCGCCCTAGCCCGGACCCTCGCAAAACAGCCCAAGCTCCTGCTCCTGGACGAGCCCCTGGGCGCGCTGGACAAACGTCTTCGCGAGAGCGCCCAGTTCGAGCTGGTGAACCTCCAGGAGCGTATCGGCATCACCTTCGTGACCGTGACCCACGATCAGGAAGAGGCCATGACCATGTCCACCCGAATCGCCGTGATGAATGCGGGCCAGATACTCCAGGTGGATACGCCCACCGCCATCTACGAGTACCCGGAATACCGTTTCGTGGCGGACTTCATCGGGCTCGTGAACCTCTTCGAGGGCAAGGTGGTGGAGGTTCTCGGGGACCAGCTTCAGGTCGAGTCCCCTATCGGCCGGACCATCCGGATGCGTACCCTGCACCCTCACCCCATCGGCACGCCGGTCATCGTCGCTATCCGCCCGGAAAAGGTCCGGCTCTGCACGGATTACCGGGAGGACGGCGTTAATCAGATCAAGGGTGTGGTGGAAGACATCGCCTACCTGGGCGACGTGTCGATCTACCGGGTACGGGTTAGCCCCGAGATGCTGGTGGAGATGACCCTCACCAACGTCCTGCCGCGCATGGAGCAGGATCTAACCTGGGGGCAGGAGGTCGCCATGGAATGGTCCCCCAACAGCGGCGTCGTGCTCACGGAGTAGCCCAAGACCATGTCCTGGCTCCCCGAACTCAAGCCCCTGAGCGAGCGGCGCCTGGGCCGCTGGCTCAATATCGGCACGCCGTATTTCTGGCTGGGGCTCTTTTTCCTGCTCCCCTTCGCCATCGTCCTGCACATCAGCCTGGCAGAGACCGCACTTGCCCAGCCGCCCTACACCAGCCTCTGGGAATGGGTCGGCGACGGGATGCTCCAGATCCGGCTCAACCTGGCCAACTACCTCCTGGTCTTCGAGGACGAGCTGTACCTGGCAGCCTTCCTCAACTCGCTCCTGGTCGCTCTGATCTGCACGGTCCTGTGCCTTCTCATCGGCTACCCCATGGCCTATGCCATCGCCACCGCACCGGAGCGGCGGCGGGTGCTGCTGCTGATGCTGATCATCCTGCCCTTCTGGACCTCTTTCCTGATCCGGGTCTATGCCTGGATTGGGATATTGAAACCCAACGGGCTCTTGAACAACTTCCTGATTTGGCTCGGGGCCATCGACGAGCCATTGACCATCTTGCACACCCAGGCGGCGGTCTATATCGGGGTGGTCTATTCGTATCTCCCGTTCATGATCCTGCCCCTCTACGCGAACTTGACTCGGCTGGACTTCAGCCTGCTGGAGGCGGCGGCGGATCTGGGCTGCCGCCCGTTCAAGGCGTTCCGCAAGGTCACCCTACCCCTCTCCCTGCCGGGCATCGTGGCCGGCTGCATGCTGGTCTTCATCCCCGTGGTGGGCGAGTTCGTGATCCCCGATCTCTTGGGGGGGCCGAGCAGCCTCATGGTAGGCAAGATGCTCTGGACCGAGTTCTTCGGCAATAAAGACTGGCCGCTCGCCTCCGCGCTCGCCATCTGCCTGCTCGCGCTCCTGGTAGTGCCCTTCGTGATGATGCAGCGGCTCGAGCAGCGCATGGGGGGCGACGAGCTATGAATGGGAGCCGTTGGAAGCTCTATACGTTTTTGGGGCTGGGTTTCGCCTTCCTCTATGTGCCGATCCTGCTGCTGATCGTCTATTCGTTCAACGAGTCCAGGTTGGTCACCGTCTGGTCCGGCTTTTCCACCAAGTGGTACGGCGAGCTGATGCACAACCGTCAGCTCCTGGACGCGGCCTGGCTAAGCGTCCGTATTGCCGCCACCAACGCCACGTTTGCCGTGATCCTAGGTACCCTGGCGGCGAATGCGCTGGTGCGTCACGGCAAGTTCCCGGGACGCACCCCCTTCCAGCTGCTGCTGACCGCCCCCCTGGTCATGCCCGAGGTCATCACGGGCCTCTCCCTGCTGCTTCTTTTCGTTGCCATGGAGCACACGATCGGTTGGCCCAGCGGACGCGGATTTACCACCATCACCATTGCACACATCACATTCAGCATGGCCTTCGTGGCCGTGGTCGTGCGCTCCCGACTCTCCCAGATGGACCGGTCCCTCGAAGAGGCAGCCATGGACCTGGGCGCCCGACTGCTCAAGGTCTATTTCACCATCACCCTCCCGCTCATCGCCCCTGCGCTACTCTCGGGTTGGTTGCTGGCTTTTACGCTGTCCCTGGATGACCTGGTCATCTCCAGCTTCGTCGCCGGACCCGGCTCCACCACTCTGCCCATGGTGGTCTATTCCAGCGTCCGGATGGGCGTCTCGCCCCAGATCAACGCCCTGGCGTCCATCGTGGTGCTCATCGTCTCCGTGGCCGTCATCGTCGCCGGTATCTCCATGCGCCAGCGGCCGACGCCGAAGGCGAGCTGATTTGGCCGTCGCGGGAGCCTCTGCAGTATGCCGTTGAGGATCGATCTCCAGGTCGAGGGGCCGGACCGAGAGGTCTTTGTGGTCCAAGGTCTGCGCGACATCGGTCGCGAGATCCTGTTGGCGGTGCAGCGTCTCGATGACCAGCGCTACCTGACGCCGCACGGACTTTGGGATAGCGCGCCCAGTTGGCACCCCTGCACCCGCGTCGGCGGGGACAGCGGCGAAGGAACGGTGTGGCTCGCTGCGGCTCGATCGCTCGCGGCCGGGATCCGCGCTGCCGTGGGTGTGACCCTGCAAGCGCATCTGCGCCGGGGCGACTTCTCGGACCTCGGGCCACTGGTCGTCCGGGACCATGGCGCCGCAGGCGAAAGTGAGATCTACAGCGCCTCCGTCCTGGGGCTCCCGTCGGAGCCCCTTGTGCCGCCTCCAGACCTCGCGGCAACCCATCCGCCATCCCAATATCCGGCACCGACTCACGCGTCGAACGGCGATAGCGACCGGTCCGAAAGCCCCGAGCCTGGACAACCCGCCGTGCCACTGCACGCCGCAGCGATCGTCGGCTCCGAAGCATCGGATCTGACTTGGAGCACGGCGGCGACAAGGGAGACGACATGGCACCTCGAGCCGGCATTCCGGTCGGCGTCCGTCGATCCCCAGGCGGCCCGTCCCCGGGCCGGGACCTCGCGGTGGCTGGCCCTATCCATCGTCGTGCTCATGGTCCTCGCCGCGCTCGGGCTGGGTATCCGGGCCTTGGTCTGGCGATCGGCGCCGGACCGAGAGCCAGCTCAGCCCGCGCACTCCCCTGCGCCGCCTTCAACACCAGCGACCCACGTCCCCGAGCCCCCGTCGGCACCGATCCCAAAGCCTTCCCAACCACCCGAGGCAATCCAGTCGGTCCAGCACCCGAAACCGCCGGATCGCACGTCGACCGGCGTCTCCGGGACCTCGGGCAAGGCACTGTACCTGGAGCTGAAGGGGCAGAGTCTTTCGCCCCAAGATCTTTTCGACCGCGGCGCCCAAGCCGACCGGGCGGGCGACTGCGAGGCGTCGATCCGGCTCCTGATCGACGCGGCCAAGCGCGCCCCGGGGCTCGCGGAGCGACTCGCGCGGCGGTACGATCCCGAGGGTTTCGAGCCGACACCCTGTTTCCCGCAAGCCAAACCCGACAGCGCCATCGTCTGGTACCAGAGCGCGGCCGAGCAGGACGTCCCTGCCGCACAGCGTCGCTATGGCGAGCTGCTGCTCGGCGAGGCCGCCTCCGGACCCATCTACCAGGACGCGGTCGATTGGCTACGCAAGGCGGCCTCGGCGGGCGACGAAGGGGCTACGCGTCGACTCGAGGCCCTCGGAGAGCGCTGACCAACCCCCTACGGGAGGACACATGACGTGCCTTTCGGACCGAGCTCGACCCGTCTTGCGGGCCTTGACTGTCGCCTGCCTGCTTACGTTCGGCACCAACCAGCCCGCGGCACTGGCGGAGCCATTGCATCCGCCTGGCAAGCGCGACATCTACGAACGGGTGCTGACCCGGCCCGGAGCTAGCGTCTCGCCGGCCCCAGGGGCGCACGGACGGGACCCGGTGAAGCCCCTGTCTCGCCTCTATGTCTACGCTCGCGCGTCGGTCAGCGGCAAGGAATGGCTCCGGGTCGGTACGGGGATTCGTGACAGCACCATCCTTGGCTGGCTTCCGGCCGAAGGCACGGTCCCCTGGAAACAGCAGCTCACCCTGGCCTTTACCAACCGGGGCTCCGGTCGCGAGCCCATATTGTTCCTGCGCGACTGGGACGACCTGCGGGCGGTCCTCGACAGCCCATCCCCCGGCCAGGCAGCGGCCGAGCTGCGCGCCACCGCGGATGCGGGCCAGCCCGACCCGCGGGTCCTGGCCATCGAGCCCCCCAATTTCATCGACTTCAGCAAGCAGTTCTATTTGTTGCCGATCCTGGACTTCGCCGAGTACCGTGCCGCAACCGGCGACAAGGTGCGCGCCATGAAGGTCGCTTCGGTCACCTTGCAGGCTTCGGTCGGCAACCCGCCGGCGACCGCGACCTCCAAGCATGCGCCGACCGCCTCCGCCGCCGGGTCGGACTATCGCGCCGCCGTCGTCTTCGTCATTGACTCCACGATCTCGATGGGGCCCTACATCGAGAAGACCAAGGCGGCCGTCGCCCGCTTCTACCGCCAGATCCAAGAGGCGGGCCTCGACGATCGGGTTGCGTTCGGCCTGGTGGCCTTCCGCGCCGCGTCGAACCACCCGGCCCGGGCGAGCGCGCTGGAGTTCGTCGCGCGGACCTACGCGAACCCTGCCGATGTCAAGGACGGCAAGGATTTTCTGAAGCGCGTCCGCAGCCTGGAGGAGGCTCGGGTCTCCACCGACCGATTCGACGAGGACCCCTACGCCGGCATCCAGGCCGCCCTGAAGACCCCCGACTGGCACCAGCGGTTCGCAGAGCGCCACATCGTCCTGATCACGGACGCCGGGGCACTCGATGGCAGCCAACAGGACCCCGCGACCGGGCTGCGACTGCAGTCGGTCACCGGGCTCGACGCCCAGCGAATCCGCAGCATCGCCGGAGAGTCCGGGACCTCCATCGCCGTGCTTCATCTGCTCACCCCACAGTCCCAGGGCGCGGGCAACACGGAGTCAGCCGCGGGGCAGTACCGAACCCTCGCGAACAACCTGGCCAACCAGCAGACCGCCTATTTTCCCATCGCCGACGGCAGCGTGGGCGCCTTCAGTGCCGCCATCGATATATACGCCGGGCGTTTGATCGAGAATATGGGCCGATACCTGGTCGAGAATGCCTCGGAGACCGGTCCCGGCCGCAGCGCCAGCGCTTCCGCAGGCGCCCCGCCGCCCGGAGCCGGGGACCAGGCAGCCCAGATCCGGGCCATCGTGGACAGCCTGGGCCATGCCGCCCAGCTCGCCTATCTGGGTCAGGTCCAGGGCACCCGGGCACCGGAGGTCTTCGAGGCATGGATCGGGGACAAGGACTTCGCCGATCCGTCGATCGACGCCGTAGACGTGCGGGTACTGCTGACCAAGGACCAGCTCTCCGACCTGCAGCAGGTCCTGAAGGGCATCGTCGAGGCCGCCGAGACCGACCTCAGCGCCGAGGACAGCTCCCGCAGCTTCTTCGACCGCCTGACCTCGGTCGCCGCCCGCTTCAGCGTCGATCCGCAGACCGGCGGCATCGACAGATCCACCCGGCTTGCGGACCTGGGTCTGCTCGGCGAATACCTCCAGGGACTCCCCTACAGGAGCGACGTCTTGGCCCTAACCCAGGACACCTGGACCCGCTGGGGCACCATGCGGCAGGTCGAGTTTATCGATCGGTTGAAGAAGAAGATCCGACGCTATGGACTCTATTACGCAGACCGCGACACATGGGTGGACCTGGCCCAGAGCGACGCCAGCAACCCGTCCGAGATGGTCTATCCGATTCCGCTGACCGAGCTGCCCTAACCGGCCGGACCTGCCGGGAAGATGGCGTGGCCCGCGCTCAAAGAGGGCTACCGCCACCGGCCAGACTCAGGACCTGCAGCATGCCGTTCGCCAGGCTGGTGCCAAGCCGCTCGGCGAGTCCTTCGAACAGGTCCCGCTTCTTTGTGTAGTCCACCAGGGTCTCGGCGCCGATCAGCTCCCGGGCGACATAGCTGGAGCTGCCGAGCCCGTCCACCAGGCCGAGCCCGACAGCCTGGTCGCCGCTCCAGAAGAGTCCGCTATACAGCTCGTCCCCGCCCTTCAGACGATCCCCGCGGCCGATCTTGACCGCCTCGATGAATTGCCTGTGCAGATCCCCGAGTACCCCTTGGATAAACTGGCGCTGGTCCTCCGGCAGGGGCGAGAAAGGATCTAGGATACCCTTGTTCTTACCGGCGGTGAGCAGACGCCGCTCGATGCCGTACTCCTTCATGGCGTCCTCGAAGCCGAAGCTGTCGATGCGCACGCCGATGGAGCCCACGAGACTCGCCTTGTCCGCATAGATCTTGTCCGCCGCCACCGCGACGTAGTAGCCGCCGGAGGCACACAGGTCCACGGCCACCGCATAGACGGGCATATCCTTGCCCTTGTCCTTCTTGTACTTTTCCTTGAGCCGACGGATCTCGTCGTTAATGTAGCCGGACTGGACGGGGCTCCCGCCCGGGCTGTTGATCCGCAGGACGACACCCTTGACGTGCTCGGCCTCGAAGGCCTCGCGCAGCCCGGTGATCACCCGGTCGGCGCTGGCGTCGGTTGCAGCGGAGATGATGCCCTTCACCTCCACCAAGGCCGTGTGGTCCTCGCCGGCCTTCAACCCCTTCCACAGATCCCGCGACAGGCCCGCCGCCAGGAGACCGAGCAGATAGAGCAGGATCAGGAGCTTGAAGATCGCCCCCCAGCGTCGGGCGCGCCGCTTGTCGTGTAAGTGCTCCAAGGCGACGCGATTGATGAGGGCACGCTCCCAGTCCGGGTCCGCCGGGGAGGGCATGGGGGGCTCGGGGTGGCGCTTCCAGAGGTTCCAGAGTTTCCAGTTCATGTCGATCGAGCTACTCCGCAGGTTCGGGCGGTTCGGTTACGGCGCGCGCCCGGCGCTCCAGCCAGCCGGGAATGTCGAGCAGGGACTCGAGGCAGGCCAGCGGTCCGCAGGCGAGCAGTCGCCCCGGCTCGTGCACGCCGTGGCAAACGGCAAGCGAAGGGGCGCCGGCGTTGGCGGCCATCTGGAGGTCGTACTCCGTGTCTCCAACCATCAGGGTCCGGACAGCCCGAACGCCGAGCTCCTCCATCAGCTCCAGGAGCATCTGGGGATGGGGCTTGGAGAAGGTCTCGTCGGCACAGCGGGTGGCGTGAAAGTGTCCGCCAAGCCCGGTCTCGGCGAGGGATTTTTCGAGCCCCACCCGGCTCTTGCCAGTGGCTACCGCGAGCAGATAGCCGCGCTCGCGCAGGAGCGCCAGCGTCTCCAGGGCGCCGGGGAAGAGCTCGGAGCGGGTCGGGTTATCCACCAGGAAGTGGCGGCGATAGTGGCCGCCCAGCTCGGTGCGCTGGGCCGGCCCGGCCCCCGGCCAGAGCCGCGCCATGGCATGGTCGAGCCCGAGCCCGATGATATCGGCCGCGGCCTCCCGGCTGGGCGCCGCGAGACCCATGTCCGCGAAGGCGGCCAGGATACAGTCGACGATGCGGGCCTGGGAGTCCATCAGGGTCCCGTCCCAGTCGAAGACGATCAGCTCGAAGTCCATCGCTCCTCGCCCTCCCCCGCTCGGCCGGCCAGCGCCAGATGATCCAGGACCTGCTCCAGGTCCGCCGGCAGGGGCGACTCCAGGTGCAAAGGCCCCGTCATATACTCGGCGCGGAAGCTGAGGCGCCAGGCATGCAGGTACAGCCGACCCAGCCCCAGGGCCTTCAGCCGCCGGTTGGCCTCGAAGTCCCCGTACTTGGGGTCGCCGGCAAGGGGCGTACCCAGATGGGCCGCATGGACGCGAATTTGATGGGTGCGGCCGGTCAGCAGCCGCGCCTCCACCAGGGTCGCCGAGCCCGACTCGAAGGGCAGGCGGCGCAGTCGCCGAAAGACGGTGCGGGCTGGCTTGCCCTCGTTCCGATCCACCCGAACCACCCGGTCTCCCCCCTGGGAGAGTTTCTTGAGGAGGGGGGCATCCACCGTCACCTCCTCCCGTTCGAACTCGCCCAGGATCAGTGCCAGGTAGCGCTTCTGCATCCCCCGCCCCTCGTCATCCCGGATCAGGGCATGTAGGTTGCGCAAGGTGCTGCGCCGCTTGCTCACCAGGATGCAGCCGGAGGTGTCCCGGTCCAACCGGTGGACAAGCTCCAGCTCGGCCCCGGGACGGAGCTGCCGGAGAGCTTCGATGAGCCCATAGGAGAGCCCGCTGCCGCCGTGTACCGCAAGACCCGGGGGCTTGTCGATGACAAGCAGTCGATCGTCCTCGTAAAGCACCGCTCGGGCTAGGCGCGCAAGCTGGCCATCCGGCGTGCGGCCCGGCTCCTGGGGGGCGGCAATGCGCAAGGGCGGGATACGCACCAGATCCCCAACCTTCAGCCGATAATCGGCCTTAATCCGGCCTTTGTTGACGCGCACTTCTCCTCGGCGCAAGACGCGATAGAGATGGCTCTTGGGCACGCCCCTGAGCCGGGCAAGCAGGAAGTTATCGATTCGCTGCCCCTCGGACCCGTCCTCCACTTGGACAACGAGGGCCGCCGAGGGGCCCCGGCGCTCGGGTGCAGACTGGGATGGCCGCGCACCTGGATGGATCTGTCGATTAGGATCGTTCAACGGGGTCGCACCCTGCCCGGAGGCTCAATTGCTGACATATTCGATCACTGTTAGTATTCGGAGTCTGCGCTGGCCGGCAGCACCGAGCGATTTCCGGTGCGGCGGGCCTATCGCGGGCGGTGCCGCTTAGGGCTTGGCCCCTCTGCCGTCCGGAGACCGAAGCCGGAATCGGCCATCCGATCGGCGCCGGGAGCCGTTTACACCAAGAGTCGACCCCGAAGCAGGGCGACGATCCAGGACCGAGAGCGACCGCGGATTCTACACCCTGTCCCGCCACTCGCGCCTCAGGCCGAGGTCGCCCCAAGGTCTAACCGGGTAGAGATTCGGATCGGCTCCAACCGAATTCCGGCAGTGATCGGCGCAACCGGCGCCGCTGTCGCCGCTCCATAAAGAACGGGACCTAGCCTTCGCGGGCGGGCCCCCCAGACATGGGCCGCCCCTGCAGGGGCGCCCTGACCCAACGATCGGACGCGCATGTCCGGCCCGAGCCGCGCCCCAGC
>JBGSOR010000231.1:0-4145 GCA_041738985.1 Chromatiaceae bacterium
GTTTGCGGGCTGTTTGCAGCTAATGCGGGCTCATTTGCAAATAATCTGGGTCCGAGACCCCCATTATTTGCAGCTAATCTGGGCTGGAAATCGCGATGTTTGTGGGTCGGGCCCCGGATGTTTGTGGGCCGCTACAGGTAGCGGGGGATCTGGCCTCGGATCCCGCCAGCGCGGGACCTGTGGTGGAGGACCCGGGAAGGCCCGCCCGCCCGGAGCTGGTGCCGCCGCGGGACCTAGCCCGGCGCCGGCTATCCAACGTCAAAGGACACGCTGCCCTGATCCACGCGGTCGCCCATATCGAATTCAATGCCATCAACCTGGCCTGGGACGCAGTCCAGCGCTTCCGCGCCTTGCCCCGGGCGTTCTATTCGGACTGGGTACAGGTAGCGGCCGAGGAGGCCCAGCACTTTGGCCTCATGCGCGAGCGCCTCCTCGACCTGGGCCATGACTACGGAGACTTTCCCGCCCACGACGGACTCTGGGAGATGGCGCGGCGCACCGCCCACGATCCCGTGGTGCGGATGGCCCTGGTCCCGCGGGTGCTGGAGGCCCGGGGCCTGGACGTGACCCCCGGCATGATCGAGCGCCTGCGCGCCGCGGGCGACATGAAGACCGTCGAGGCATTGGGCGTCATCCTGCGGGACGAGGTCGGCCACGTGGCCGCCGGGACGCGCTGGTTTCGCCATCTCTGCGCTGAGCGTGGGCTGGACCCGATTCCGACCTATTTCGAGCTGCTGGACACTTACATGACCGGGGAGATCCGCTGCCCGCTGAACCTGCCCGACCGGCGACGTGCGGGATTCGATGCGGAGGAGCTGGACCGGCTCGCGGAGCTGTGTGGGGAGGGTGTATCCGTCAAGTAGGGCGTGGCCCGGAAGAGTCGAAACCGATCGACACCTTGACCCAGGTCCTGCGGGACTCGCTGCATCACGCCGCCCGATGCCCCGAGCCCGCTTTCTCCCGCTTAGGAAGGTCCAGCCTCGCGCGAACCGGCTCGCCGCGCCCCTCGTGGTTACGAGCGCAAATCAGCTATCCGGTTTGCCTCCGCCACTGGTTACTGGCTTTACGTCGGACTGTTCGGCTTGGCCTAGAATGCCATCCGCGCCCAATCGGTTAGACCCAGGCCCCTCCTGGCCCGTTTCCTGCTGACGCGAGGGTTTGAACCTCAAGTGGAGCGAGCTCCATGCAGCACCCACCCCGCGTCCTCGTCCTCGGCATCGGCAATGTCCTCTGGGCCGACGAGGGCTTCGGCGTGCGCGCGGTGGAGGAGATGGCCCGCCGATATCGCTTCCCGGCCAATGTCCGTCTCCTGGACGGCGGTACCCAGGGTCTGTACCTGGTGGATCAGGTGCGATCCGCGGATGTGCTGGTGGTCTTCGACGCCGTGGATTACGGACTTCCCGCAGGGACCATGAAGCGAGTCGAGGGAGCGGAGGTGCCGCGCTTCATGGGGGCCAAGAAGATGAGCCTGCACCAGACTGGGTTCCAGGAGGTCTTGGCCGTGGCGGATCTGCTCGGCGACTACCCGGAGCATCTGCTGCTCATCGGGGTCCAGCCGGTGGAGCTGGAGGACTATGGCGGGAGCCTGAGGCCGGAGGTCAATGCGTGCATCGTCCCCGCGATCGATTTGGCCCTGGAATACCTGGCGGATCTGGGCGTCCGCTCGGAACCCGCAGCCAGAGCCCCAGAGCACCAAGCCGATATGCCTCACGAGTCCCTCGCGCTTGACCGCTATGAGGGCGAGCGGCCAAGCGCCGAGTTGGCCTGCCGGGTAGGCGACGCCCGCGTGCTGGCGCTCCGGGGGACCGACTGATGTGCATCGGTGTGCCCATGCAGGTCATCGAGTGCGGCCCCATCTGGGCCTGGTGCGACGACGGCGGCGAGCGGGTGCAGGTGGATATGCGGCTCGTCGGTCCCCAGCCCCCGGGTACCTGGGTGCTAGCCTTCCTAGGCACGGCCCGGGATCTGATGGGGGAGACCCAGGCGTTGCGGGTGCGCGATGCCCTTGCGGCACTCGCGATCGCTGCCGAGGGCGGGTCCGTCGACCACCTGTTCGCAGACCTCGTGGACCGTGAGCCCCAGCTCCCAGAGCACCTGCGCCGCCACTGACCGCCGAATCGGAGCCGCCGCTATGAACGCACCCTCAACCCTGTCTGCGGAGCACCCGATTGTCGCCGCGCTGCCCGAGCGCCACGGCATCCACCGGGTGGGAGCCGCCGGTCTCTCGGATCTGGTCGCCGCCCATCCGGCCACGGTGCTCTTCTTTGCTGGGAATCCGGTGCAGCACCCGGAGTCCGTGGACCTCGCGGTGATCCTGCCGGAGCTGATGAAGTCCCTTGTCGGGCGTTGCGTCGCCGCCCTGGTGGATCGCGCAGACGAGCAGGCGCTCGCGGCCCGCTATGGTGTCTCGGTCTGGCCGACCCTCGTGTTTCTGTCCCCGGCAGGCTACCTTGGGCGCATCGAGCGGCTGCGGGACTGGTCCGTCTACCGGGACGAGAGTGCGCGCCTGCTTGCCGCGGTGCCGGGACGGCTCCCGACCCTGGGTATCCCAGTGGTCGAAGAGCACCCGGCCTCCTGCCACTGACCCGAACGATCCCACCAAGCCCAGGGGGCCGCCCCATGACCCCATTCCCCATCTTCGGCCTTCCTGTCGGACCCGGCTCCCAGCCAGCGGAGTCCGACGGCACCGAGCTCGATTACCTGCCCATGCCGCAAGGGATGGCGACCTACCGGGCGCCCCTGTTGCCGGAGACCGAGGAGGCCCTGGCACGCCCGGCTGGACTCGATCTGCTCGCCCGGATTTTGGACGCCCTGCGTGCCTACCGAGTAGGCGACGCCCCCTGGGAGCTGGACCTCGTGGAGCTCGCGGCCCCGGATCTGGATCTGGTGGACCAAGCGCTAGGGGAGGGGGAGGTCAGCGTGCGGCTCGCCGGGACCCAGGAGCTCCGCGCCCAGGAGACCAGGCTCGCCGGCGTTTGGCGTGTGCGCGGCGCTCGAGGCCGGGACCGGATCGAGGTGTCGGATATACCGCGCATGGTGCGAGCCGCCGCCTTCACCGGTGCGGCCACGCAACTGGACCTGAGCTCGCCCCCGCCAGCGGGCATCATGAACGCCCGCTCGGTGCTGGCTGAGCTCAACGCCCAGGTCAGCCGCTGGACTCAGGGCGATGCCCCTCATATCGTCAATCTCACCCTGCTGCCCCAGTCCCCGGAAGACCTGGCCTACCTGAACGAGCGCCTAGGTTCTGGACCCGTGACCATCCTGTCCCGCGGCTACGGCAACTGTCGGATCGACTCCACCTCCCTGTCGAGCTGCTGGTGGGTTCGGCACTTCAATGCCGACGAGCGCCTGATCCTCAATACCCTCGAGGTCGTGGACGTCCCCGCCGCCGCCCTGGCCGCACAGGAAGATATCGAGGACAGCGCGGGGCGTCTGCACGAAATCCTGGATGCCTTACGATGAGTGACGGCCCGAAGGATCCTGCCGTCCGCTCCGGTTTCGAGGGCTCCTTTCTCGGGGACCGCACCCGGATCGGACCGGACACTCGCCTGGAGTGCAAGATCTGCTGGCACGTCTATGACCCGGCAGAGGGCGATCCCCAGTGGCAGATACCGGCCGGTACACCCTTCGCCTCCCTTCCGAACCACTGGCGCTGTCCGCAGTGCGACGGGGATCGGGAGCAATTCATGGCCCTGCCCATTTGACTCAGCGGTGCACCGTATGCCGAGCCCGAGTCTGATCGATGCCCTCGCCGCGCGTCTGGAAGCGGTCTTTGCGCGCATCCACCGGGAGCGCATGGCGGGGCTTCCCATCCTCAATCCGCGGCTCGCAGTGGCGGTTCTGGGTGGCCGCGTCTGGGGGGACCACTGGATCGGGCTGCTCGTTACACCCTGGTGCATGAACCTGGTGGCCTTACCGCTGAGCCCGCGCGGGCTGGAGCGGACGGCGGGAGACACGCTCAGCCTCGAGCTGCCCGCTGGCCGCTTCACCTTCGCCGTGTCCGCAGAGCCAGATCTTGGCACCTACGGAAGCTACTCGCTGTTCTCGCCGATGGGCGAATTCACTGACCAGGAGGCCGCGCTCGCGACTGCCCGCGCGACGCTGGACGCCTTGTTCGACGCCCGAGCGGGGGTCGGGCATGCCCC
>JBGSOR010000292.1:0-3819 GCA_041738985.1 Chromatiaceae bacterium
CTAAGGCGATTTCTGTCAAATCATGTACCACCTCGCTCGTCTTTTCGCCCGCCTTCGGCGTCGCACCGACAGTCACATAGCCCAGCTATGCTCCTGGCGGCGCTCCTTGAAGGCAGACGAAAATCCTTCGCGATCAGGTACATGATTTTCGGGCAATCGCCTAAGTCATCCAGGGAACCCCCGGGGTTGCAGAGGCGCTATTCGCCGGGGCTCGCGAGCGAGGCCGAACGCACCAGCCGGCGCTCGCGCAGCCAGGCGAAGATAACGGGTGTGACGATCAGGATGTGCACCAGGCTGGAGAGCATGCCGCCCACCACCGGGGTGGCCAGGGGCTGCATGATCTCAACGCCGGTGCGCTGGAGCCAGAAGATGGGCGTCAGAGAGGCGATGGTGGTGGCCACGGTCATGACCTTCGGACGCAGGCGCAGTCGCGCGCCGGCCTTGACGGCGTCGGTCAGCTCCTCGCGGGTCAGGTCGCGGCCGAGCTCCCGCCCCTTGGCCTTCACGGCCTCCTCCAGGTAGACGACCATCACGATTCCGGTCTGGATGGCGGTGCCGAAGAGGGCGATGTAGCCCACCCAGACGGCGACGCTGAAGTTGAAGCCCATCCAGGCCTGTAGCAAGACGCCGCCGGTCAGGGCGAAGGGCACCGCCAGCAGGACATGGGCCGCCTCCCCGACGGATCGGAAGGTCATCACCAGGGTCGCGAAGATGATGAGGATGACCGCCGGGAAGACATAGAGCAGGGTCTGGCGGGCCCGCAGCTGGTGCTCGTACTGGCCCGAGTAGGCGATGGTCTGACCCGGCTCCAAGGTCACCTCCCGGGCGATTCGCGCCTTGATCTCTTCGACGAAGCCGCCCAGATCCCGGTCGCGGACATTGGCCTGGACGAAGACGCGCAGTCGACCGTCTTCGCTCTGGATCTCGTTGGGACCCACCACCCGCTCGATGTCCGCCACCTGGCGCAGCTGCACGACCGCCCCGGAGGGGGTCGCCAGGGGAATCTCGCCCAAGCGCTCGATATCGCCGCGGTCGGCCTGCTCCAGGCGCACCTGGATAGGCCAACGCTCGCGTCCCTTGATGGTGGTGCCGACAGTGGTCCCGCCGATCCCTGCCTCGACCAGGCGGAAGACGTCCTGCACGCTCAGCCCGTAGCGCCCGAGCAGCTCCCGACGCACACGGATCTCCAGGTACGGCTTGCCCTGCACCCGCGACGGCGCCACCCCGGTGGCCCCCTGCACCCGGTTGATGACGCGCTCGACCTCGAAGGCCTTTTGCTGCAGGGCGTCGAGGTCGTCGCCGAAGATCTTGACCCCCACCTGGGCGCGGATGCCGGTGCTGGTCATCAGGATGCGGTTCTCGATGGGCTGGAGGAACCCGGGGACATAGCCGGGGACCTGCATCAGCCGCTCCGAGAGGTCGGCGACGATGGATGCCTTGGTCGTCCCCGGGGGCCACTGCGAAGGCGGCTTAAGCATGATCGTGGTCTCGATCATCTCCACCGGGGCCGGGTCGGTGGCGCTGTCGGCACGCCCGAGCTTGCCCGCCACGGAGGCGACCGCCGGGTGGTTGCTGATGACCTGGTCCTGCCAGGCCATGATGCGCTTGACCTCGGTGAGTGCCGTCGCCGGGAGCAGGACCGGCATGAAGAGTAGGGAGCCCTCCTCCAGGGTTGGCATAAACTCGCTGCCGAAGCCCTGGGTGTGACGTGCCACCGACTCCGGGAGCAGCGCATTGACGCCCCGCGGAAGCCCGAAGGCGATGACCAGACAGGCGGCGAACAGGGCGCCTGCCAGCCCCAGCACGGTCTTGCGATGTCCCAGTGCCCAGTGGAGGGCCGGGTCGTAGAGCCGAAGCAGGGCCTTCATAAGCCAGTTCTCGGACTCCGGCTTGAAGGGGCCGCGCACCAGCAGGGTCGCGAAGACCGGCACCGCGGTCACCGCCAGCAGGGTGGCCCCGATGAGGGCGAAGGTCTTGGTGTAGGCCAGCGGATGGAAGAGCTTGCCCTCCTGGCCGGTGAGCAGGAAGACAGGCACGAAGGCCAGGATGATCGCCAGCATGGAGAAGAAGATTGGCCGGCCGACCTGGGTGGCGGCCGTCCGGGTCTGGTCGAAGACCTCCGCCGGCGTGAGACGCCGCCCCAGCGCGTCCTCGGCCCGCTCGCAGTGGCGGATGACGTTCTCCGTCATTACGATACCCGCGTCCACCAGGACGCCGATGGAGATGGCGATGCCGGTCAGCGACATGATGTTCGACGGGATGCCGAGCCGGTCCATCAGGATGAAGGCGATCAGGATGGAGGCCGGCAGCGGCAGGGTGACGATCAGGATGCTGCGGAAGTGAAAGAGGAAAAGGATGTGCATCAGGATGACCAGGAGGACCTCCTCGGTCAGTGCACCCTTCAGCGTCTCGATGGCCCGCTCGATAAGGTCGCTGCGGTCGTAGAAGGCGACGACGCTGACCCCCGGCGGCAGGCCCGGAGACAAGGCAGCGATCCGGTCCTTCAGGTCCTGGATGACCCGGTAGGCATTCTCGCCGTAGCGCATGACCACGATGCCGCCGACCACCTCGCGCCCGTTCACGTCCAGTGCGCCGCGACGGAAGTCCCCGCCGATCCGCACGGTTGCCACATCGCGCAGATAGAGCGGCGTACCGCTATGCGGCAGGATCGGGATGGACTCCAGGTCGGCGATCTCCTGCACCAGGCCCACGCCGCGCACAATGTACTCGGCGCCGTTCTCCTCGATGGTCTTGCCGCCGACGTTGAGGTTGGCCTTGGCCACCGCGTCCATGACATCACCCAGGGTCGCCGCGTGCTGCGTGAGCTTGAGGGACGAGACCTCGACCTGGTACTGGCGCACGAAGCCGCCGATGCTAGCGACCTCCGCCACCCCCGGTACGGCCGCGAGCTGGTAGCGGACAAAGGTGTCCTGGAGTGTGCGCAGGGACCCCAGGTCCTGCTCCCCGGAGCTGTCTTTGAGGTAGTACTGGTAGACCCAGCCCAGCCCCGTGGCGTCGGGGCCGAGGCGCGCGACCACGCCCTCCGGCAGCAGGTCGCCCAGTGAATTCAGCCGCTCCAGGACCCGGGTGCGGGCGAAATAGGGATCGATCCGGTCCTCGAAGATCGCCGTCAGGAAGGCGAACCCGAACATCGAGCTGGCCCGGACCGTTTTCACGCCGGCCAGCCCCTGGAGGGAGACGGACAGGGGGTAGGCGATCTGGTCCTCCACCTCCTGGGGCGAGCGCCCCGGCCAGTCCGCATAGACGATGACCTGGTTCTCCGAGAGGTCGGGGATGGCGTCGATGGGGACTCGCTGCAGGGCGACCAGGCCCCAGGCGCAGAGGGCGATGAAGCCGCTCAGGACCAGGAAGCGGTTGTGCAGGGACCAGTCGATGAGGCGGTCGATCATCCGGGTTCAGATGCGAGATCAGTCGAGCGCGTCGCCGCACTCGAGCATGGCCGAGCCGAAGAAGGGATTGCGCAGCCGATTGGAGCGCGACAGCCAGCGGGCGGTGCCCAGCACGGGCGTCATGGGGCACTGGAAGATCGTCACCCCTTCCCGGTGGTGGAGGTGCTCCGACCGGGCCAGATCGGCTAACGCGGTGCTGAAGGGCTCGAAGGCGCGGCGTGCCGCCTCCAGGTCGGGCCCGTCGGCGAGCTTGTCGGCGAAGGGTGCAAGCGGTCCCCGGGCAGCGGGGGCATAGCCCGCGAGATAGGCCGCTTGGGCCTCGCTTAGGGCCGGGAGAACCTTCCGGTAGCCGGCGAGGTCGTCGGAGGCGAGTGCCGCGGCGGCATCGGCGGCGGCGAAGACAGATCGG
>JBGSOR010000293.1:0-2194 GCA_041738985.1 Chromatiaceae bacterium
TGCCGCGGACGATCAGGACCCGCCGGCCCGCCATGTCCGCCAGACCGGGCATCGCCACCAGGGATTCGCTGTCGAAGCGCTCGGGCGGGACCAGATCGGGGGCCCGGCCGGCATCGGTCAGGGCCAGGCCCGTCGCCTTGCCCACCGCGGCCAGGCGCTCCGCCTGCGTCCAGCGTCCGTCGAAGCCGAGTGAGAGGGCATGCTCCACGGCGTTGCGGCTGGTAAAGACCATCAGGTGCCAGGGTTCGGCGAGCAATGCCCGGGCGCCCTCCAGGTGCACCGCCGGGAGGATCTCCAGGGTGGGGAAGGGCAGGGCCCGGCCCCCGGCGGACTCGATCAGGCGGCACAGGGGTTCCGCCTGACCGGCCGGGCGGGTAACCAGGACCCCCAGCCCGCGCAGATCCTCCGGTGTACGACCCGGCTCAGCCATGTCCTGACTCACTCTTCTTGCTGGGGCTCGTGCAGGGTGGCCAGGATCTCCGCTGCGCCTTGTGCGAGCAGGGCCTCGGCAACCGCCGTGCCCAATGCCTCGGGTGCGTCCCGGGACCCCTCGGCCTCCGCCCGCAGGATGCGCGACCCATCGGGGGTGCCGACCAGACCCCGCAGCTGAATCCCCTCGCCATCCAGGGTGGCGAAGCCGGCGATCGGCACCTGGCAGCCGCCGTGCAGGCGCGCGTTCATGGCACGCTCGGCACGCACCCTCAGCGCGGTCTCCGGGTGATCGAGCGGGGCGATGAGGGCATGGACCCTGGGGTCGTCCACCCGGCACTCGATCCCGATCGCCCCCTGGCTGATCGCCGGCAGGCTGACCTCCGGGGCGATGAATCCGCGGATGCGCGACTCGAATCCGAGCCGAATCAGGCCCGCGGCGGCCAGTATGATGGCGTCGTAGTCGCCCGCGTCCAGCTTGGCGAGCCGCGTATTGACGTTGCCCCGCAGGGGCTCGATGCGCAGATCCGGGCGGCGCTCGGCGATCTGGCACTGGCGGCGCAGGCTGGATGTGCCCACGCAGGCCCCCTGGGGGAGCCGATCCAGGCTCTCGAAGCGGTTGGAGACGAAGGCGTCCCGGGGGTCCTCCCGCTCCAGGATCACCGCAAGATGCAGACCTTCCGGGAAGTCTACCGGCACATCTTTCATGGAGTGGACGGCGATATCCGCCTCCCCGCTCAGCATCCCCTGCTCCAGCTCTTTGACGAAGAGTCCCTTGCCGCCGACCTTGGCGAGGGGTGCATCGAGGATGCGGTCGCCCTTGGTGGTCATGCCGACGATCTCCACCACCAGCCCCGGGTGGATTGCCCCCAGTGCGGCGGCCACGTGCTCGGCCTGCCACATGGCGAGGGGGGATTTGCGGGTGGCGATCTTCAGAGAGCTGGGTAGGGTCTCGGGCATGATGGGGTCCTGGGTCTCGGCGAAGCCGCGTATCCTATCAGGAACCGGGGAAAAACCGTCCCCCTCGCGAGCGGCGATCGGGCCGTTGGCGCACGGCTCACCCGTTGCGGGTTGTCGCCTGCAGCGTTTCGCCGGCCTCCGCACGCGGATCGCCGATTCGGTCGCGCTAGGGGACCGCAGGGTCCAGAGAGACGGGCAAAAAAGGCACCCGGTCGGGCCGGCCCTCCGCATGGAGCCAGCGGGGCGGCGTGGCCGGCCCCGGATAGGCGGGCAGCGCGATCAGTGCGCTGGAGCGGGTGGCGAAGCCGTCCGGTCGGTCTAGCACCATAGCGGACTCCGGGCCCAAAGACTCGGACCAGTCCGGACTGGCAAGAATCCGCCGCCACCCGGCCCAGTCGTCCGACTCGGGGTTGGGTGTGGCCGCTGCCATGAGCCGCGGCAGGTTGGCGGCGATGCGCGGGTGGCCGGGGTCGTCCAGCTCGGTGGCGGAGAGCATATGCAGGCCGGGTGGGATGGGATGGACGCGGATCTCCCCGTCGCCGCCATGGCGCAGCCAGTAGGCGCGCCGAGGATCGGCCACCACCAGGTTGAAGGGGCGATACGCGGCCGGGTTCAGGTCCGCAAGGGCCCCCGCTGCCTCGTCCGCCTCGGCGTGGTCCAGGGCCTCCAGCACCAGCTCGCCCCGGCTGCGCTTGCCGGACTCCCGACCCAGGGTACCGGTGCGGTTCATCACGGCGGCGACTAAACCGTGGTCGTTGATCCCGAGCCAGCTCCCCCCGGCCTCCAGGTCCAGCCCCGCCACGGC
>JBGSOR010000096.1:0-22893 GCA_041738985.1 Chromatiaceae bacterium
CGATCTGCCTGGGGTGCCCGTGCACCGGTTGCGGCGGCGGGGGCTTGGGCCTGGTTGGGGGCCTGGGCCGCACGCGGGGTGTCGGCCTGGCGCGGCATGTTGTATTGCTTACCCACGTTGCCGCCACCGCCGAAGCGTTTGGCCTCGGCGGGCTCGGGCAAGGCGAGGAATCCGGCGACCAGCAGGGTCAGCACGGCAGTCATTAGGATCTTAAGCTTCATGTGTCGTCTGGTCCTCGTGAGTTGATCGGCCCGGCTCCGCTGGACCGCGTTTGGCCCATGCTCGGGGTTGGTGCGAAGAATTCAACGGTTTGGAATGTCTGCGATTGCCAGGGTGGGGCACATGGGGCCGGAGCCCGCAGGTACCGGTAGCGGGAGCGGATCCACGCACGCGCCGCAGTCTGTGAAGCACAGTCGTGTGGAAATCTGCGGAATGCGCGATGGGCCCTACGGCCACATCGTCTCCACCGTCGTGTGTTAATCGATGCCGAAGAGGACGCTAGACACGCGAGCATCCGCCGCACTCCAGACCGCGCGCCGCCGCCTTGTCGCATGGCGGCAGTGCGCGTCCGGTGGCGCACGCTCAGTCAGGTATGACAATCGCCTGCTCTACGTTCCGCATTCAGGCTCGGGCAGACTCGGCTCGGGGGCATTGGCGGCGACCGAGCCGCACCGTCCAGTCAACGAAGTCCAGGACGGGACCAAGGTCCAACGGGCTCGGCGCCCCGGCCGATCAGGCCGCGCCGGCTAGGTGCTCGTACTTGGCCTGGAGCTCGTCGGCGGTCTCCTCGTGGGCCGGGTCCTTGATGATGCAGTCCACCGGACAGACCTCCACGCACTGGGAGGTCTCGTAGTGCCCGACGCACTCGGTGCATAGGTCCGGGTTGATCACATAGATCTCGTCGCCTTGGGAAATCGCGCCGTTCGGGCACTCGGGCTCGCACACGTCGCAGTTGATGCATTCGTCGGTGATCAGCAGTGCCATGGCATGACTCCTCTAGTCGTTTCAAGCACAAATCGGTCGCCAGGGGGTGGGACCCGATGCCCCGGAATCGGACGGGACGCCCGGTTGCTGCCCGGACCGCGCCTCGCGAGGCGCGGCTCGGAAGACGCCGGGCCGCCTCCTGGTCATTAATATCGCTGGCAGGCAAGTTTCGACATCCGCTGCCGCGCCCCGCGGATCTTATCCAAACCGCTCCCGCAATGCAGCCTGCACGAGGGGCGACACGAAGGGCGTCACGTCTCCGTGCAGACGCGAGATCTCTCTCACCAGCGAGGACGAGATATAGGCGTAGGTTTCGGCCGGGGTGAGGAACAGGGTCTCGATATCCGGGGCCATGCGCCGGTTCATCCCGGCCAGTTGGAACTCGAACTCGAAATCCGAGACCGCCCGCAGCCCGCGCATGATGACCCCGACCCCGAGCTCCTGGGCAAAGGTCACCAGGAGCCCATTAAAGGAGACCACTTCGACCCCCGGCTGTTCCTGAAGGACTTCGCGAACCAGAGCGACCCGCTCCTCCACGGTGAATGTGGGGGTCTTATGGGTGTCCGCGGCGACCGCCACCACCACCCGGTCGAACAGACGCGCGGCCCTTAGGATCAGGTCCGTGTGTCCGTTGGTGATGGGATCGAAAGTCCCGGGATAGACCACGCTACGCAATGCTGGGGACTCCGAAAGCGAGATGTGGACCGAGGCCGCGGATCTCTTCCCTTGAAGCCTGGCCGGAGAAGGGCGCGACGATAGCACAGGCGGGGGACGCCGGGCGAGATCGACCTAGGGTGCGAGGGCCAACCCGAACCGAACCTGCCCGGCGGTACGCTCGCGAACCAGCGTCCAGTCGGGCGGGAGGACAGGAAATCCGGATCGGGCATCGGTCTCCAGGTAGATACGCGCTGCCGGGGCGAGCCAGCCAGCATGGGCGAGCCGTTCGCAGGCTGGGCCGAGCAGGCCGGCGGCATATGGCGGGTCCAGGAATACGACGTGGAAGGGGCTCGGGTCCTTCCCGAGCCAGGTTAGGGCCTCCGCCCGGACCACCAGGATGCCTTCGGCCCCCAGGGCTAGGACATTGCTTCGAAGCTGAGAGGCGACGGGCTCGCTGTGCTCGACGAGGACTACCTCCCCTGCGCCCCGGGAGGCGGCCTCCAGTCCCAGCGCGCCGCTGCCGGCGAAGAGGTCCAGACACCGAGACCCCGGGAGCAGGGGGGCGAGCCAGTTGAACAGGCTCTCCCTGACCCGGTCTGGGGTGGGTCGCAGCCCGGGCTGGTCGGGGATTGGGAGACGTCTGCCGCGGAACCGGCCACCGACGATCCGCAGCCGGCCCGATCCGCTCGCCTGACCGGCGCCCCGTTCCTTAGCCTGGGCCACCGGCTACGTTCGCCTGTTTGACCGCTCCTTCCCCGCCCACGGTCACGATGGCGAGGCGCCCCGGGTGGACCCGGCGGGCGAAGGCGTCCCGGATCTGCTCCGCCGTAATGGCCTCGATGCGACCGGTGAAACGATCCAGATAGTCGAGCGGCAGCCCGTAGAAGCCGATGACTGCGAGGTATTGGACGATGTCGGAGTTTTCCGCAATACGCAGGGGGAATCCGCCGGTCAGGTTTTTCTTGGCGGCGACGAGCTCGGCCTCGGTGGGGCCCTCCGAGACGAATCGGGTCAGGGTGTCCACCATCACCTTCTGCGCATGCTGTGCCTGGTCGTTCTTGGTCTGGAGTCCCATCAGGAAGGGCCCCGGCTGGGCCAGGGGCAGGAAATAGCTGTAGGTGCTATAGGAGAGGCCCCGCTTTTCGCGCACCTCTTCCATGAGCAGCGACACCAGCCCGCTCCCCCCGAGGATGTGGTTACCTAGATACAGTGCGAAATAATCCGGGTCGCCCCGCTTCATCCCCGGCTGACCTGCCAGGACCGTGGTCTGGCTGGAGGGAAAGGCGATGCGCTCTAGGGAGGCATCGGTCAGGTTCGCCACCTCAGGCAAAGGCGTCGGTCGCTCGCCTCTGGGCAGGCCCCCGACCACGCGCTCGGCCAGATCCTCGGCGGCCGGGCGATCCAACGCGCCGACGATGGCGACCACCGCGTTTGCAGCCACGTAGTAGTGGTCGTGGAAGGCCTGGAGGTTTGCCCGGGTCAAGGCGCGCACGGACTCTGCCGTGCCCGCCGGGTCCGAGGCATAGGGGTGGCCACCGAAGACCTGACGGAACAGGGCCTTCTGGGCCACGTTGCTTGGCTGCTCGTCCGCCTGGCGGATGGCGATCAGGGTGTTCTCCCGCATCCGCTCCAGTTCCGAGGGGGCGAAGGTCGGCGCCGTCAAGACCCCGGCCAGGGTCTCCACTGCGGTGGAGAGCGCCGGCTCCCGAGTGAGGCTGCGGATGGCGACGGCGGTCATGTCCCGGTCCGCGGAGGCGCCCAGGCTCGCGCCGACTCCTTCAAGGCGGTCGGCGATCGCGTCTGCGCTCCAGTCCCGGGCGCCCTCGTTCAGCATGGCGGCGGTGAAGGCCGCGAGGCCGGCCTTGCCGTCGTCCCGGGCGCTCCCTGCATCGAGGACCACCCGAACGTCCACCATCGGGATCTCCGGGGCGGCGACGAACAGGACCCGAGCCCCGTTTGCGGTCTGCCAGGTTTGGATCTTGGGGTTAGCCTGGGCGAGCCCCGCGACCAGCAGCAGGCCCAGAGAGAGCCAAACAGGGGTGTGTCGGGGGCGGATGGAATGGCGCATGGATTCGGTCGCTCGCGGGTTCGGTGTAGGCGTGGCGGGTCGCGTGTCAGCGGACATTTCCGTGGCCTCCGAGTCCGGTCGAGGGGCGCGTGGGCCGCTTGCCGTCGAGCGGCTGGGGGTCCAGGGTCGCGACCGTAAGCGCGTCTCCGATCAGGTATTTGCGGGCCACTGCCTGGACTTGCTCGGGGGTGACCGCGGAGAGCCGGTCGACATATCGATCCGCCAGCTCCCAGCTCAGGCCCACCGACTCCAACTGGCCCAGCTGCATGGCTTGATAGAAGATCGAGTCCTGCTCGTAGACCTTGCTCGCGACCAACTGGTTGCGAATGCGCTCCAGCTCCGACGGGTCCACGGGCTCGCTCTTAAGGCGTTCGATCTGGCCGCGCAGGGCGGTCTCGAGCTCCGCCAGGTCGTGGCCCTTCGCCGGGACCCCGTCGAGCATGAACAGGCCGGGGAGCCGGGAGACGGCGCTGTAGGAAGCACCGGCGGAGGCGGCCACCTGGGCGCCGCGCACCAGCTCCCGGGACAGTCGCGCGCTGCTGCCCCCGTCGAGCACCGAGGCCAGGACCTCCAGGGCGTAGGGCTCCCAGTCCTCTGCTGCGTCCTTCAGGGATGGGGCCTTGAAGCCCATGAGTAGATAGGGCTCCTGGGCGGGGGCCTTGACCCGGATGCGCTGCTCACCGAGCTGTTGGGGCTCGACTCGGGTCTTAGGCGGGGCCACGGTCTCCGCCTTCAAGGGGCCAAAAAACTTCTCGGCAAGCGTAAAGACCTGGTCCGGGTCTACGTCGCCGGCGACAACCAGGGTGGCATTGTTCGGCGCGTACCATAGCCGGTACCACTCCCGCAGGTCGCCCACCTCGAGCTCTTCCAGATCCCCGGGCCAGCCGATCACCGGGTTGCGATAGGGCGAGGCGGCATAGGCGACGGCGTTGAAGCGCTCGTAGGTCAGGGACTGGGGGTCATCGTCCGTGCGCATGCGCCGCTCTTCCTTGACGACCTCCAGCTCCTTGGCGAAGGACTCGGGGTCGAGCGCGAGGTTGCGCATCCGCTCGGCCTCCAGCTCGAAGGAGACGGACAGCCGGTCGCTCGCCAGATTCTGGAAGTAGGCGGTGTAATCGCTACCGGTGAAGGCGTTCTCCTCTCCGCCGTTCTCCGCGACGATGCGCGAGAACTCCCCGGGCTTAAGCCGCTCCGTGCCTTTGAACATCATGTGCTCCAGGACATGGGAGACACCGGTGATCCCGCCGTATTCGTAGCTGGAGCCAACCTTGTACCAGACCTGGGCGGTGAGGATCGGGGCACGCCGGTCTGGCTTCACCAAGACCTTGAGGCCGTTGTCGAGGTGGCGCTCGAAGACCTTGGGGCTCTCGGACGGTGTTCCCTGAGACTGGGGCATCCCGAAAATCAGCGGGACGGCGAGCAGGGCGGGCGCGAGGGATCGGCGATGCATAGAGTCTCCGGCGGTGGTCGGCATTGTCGGGACATATGTGGGCGGCGGGCGGTCCCTGCGAGCTTCGCGGTTTACCGATCGTCCATAGACTGGGGGGCACGGGCGGGTTGTCGGGGCCTTCGGGTTGGACCGGGCGGTCCCGCGCCCGGTCGATCTGTTAGCATTGCACGCCCCGCACCATCCAGCATCCATCCATCCATCCCGGCGGCCCCCATGTTCGGTTTCGGCAGAAAGAAACACAAGCAGACCGCGGTCCCGGAGGGCGGCCAGCGGCCGGAGTCCGGACTTCCCGTGCCTCTGGAGGACGGTGAGCAATCCGATCCGAAACGGGGGCTTTTCAAGCGGCTGTTCGGCGCGCGCGAGGAGGGGGAGGCGGATCTCGGGTGGGTGCCGGGGATCGGGCAATTGCCCGAGGCGCCTCCGCCTGCGCCGCCGGCCGAAGTACCGCCGACCCGAGATACCCCCGAGCCGACCTCGGCCCGGCCCAAGACCAAGACTCCAACGGAGACCGCATTGCCGCTGGAGCCCGAGTTCCCCGCGCCCGTGCAGGTTCCGGCAGAGGGGCGCGCGGCGCCGGAGGTCAGTCCTCGACCCGAGCTCGCGGCGGCACCTGCGGTTGCCGCAGCCCACCCCGTCGTGGGAATGCCGGAGACGGCCCTTCCACCCGAGCCCGCTGAGGCGCCCGAGGCCAAGAAGGGCATCCTCAGACGCATCTTCCATCGGACCGAGCCCGGGGCGGAGGTGTCCGCTGAGCTCCAGCCAATCGCGACACCAGTGGCGGTCGCTACGTCGTCCCCAGCGGCCCCAGCGTCCGCCTCCAGGGTCATCGAGGTCCGGGACGTGCCTGTGGACTGGGAGTCCCCGGAGGTTCGGCGCGGGCTCTTCAAACGGTTGCGCGAGCGTCTCTCCCGCAGCCGCACCACGCTCGGGTCCGGTCTCGGCAACCTGTTTCTGGGCCGCAAGAAGATCGACGATGAGCTGATGGAGGAGCTGGAGACGCTGCTCCTCACGGCAGATGTCGGCGTGGACGCCACCAGCCGCATCATCGCGGACCTGACCTCGCGGGTGAAACGCAAGTCGCTGGCAGACCCCCAGGCGCTGCTGGCCGCGCTCAAAGGGGAGCTGAGGGAGATCCTGCTTGCGGCCCATGCCCCCGTGCGGGCGGCCGCCCCCGACCGTCCCCAGGTCCTCCTGATGGTCGGGGTGAACGGCGCCGGGAAGACCACCACCATCGGCAAGCTGGCCCGGGTCCTACAGATGGAGGGCAACAGCGTCATGCTCGCCGCCGGGGACACCTTTCGCGCCGCCGCGGTGGAGCAGCTGGAGACCTGGGGCGAACGCAACGGGGTGCCGGTCATCGCCCAGCACTCCGGGGCGGACTCCGCCTCCGTGATCTTCGATGCGCTTCAGGCGGCCACTGCGCGTCGGGTGGACGTACTGATCGCAGATACCGCCGGGCGGCTCCACACCAAGACCAATCTGATGGACGAGCTGTCCAAGATCGCTCGCGTGCTGAGGAAAATCGATCCGGAGGCGCCCCACGAGGTGATGCTGGTAGTCGATGCCACCACCGGACAGAACGCCCTTAACCAGGCCGTGCAGTTCCACCAGGCGGTGGGACTCACCGGCATCGCACTGACCAAGCTGGATGGGACCGCCAAGGGTGGCATCGTCTTCGCCATCGCCGAGCGGCTTAAGATTCCGATCCGGTTCATCGGAGTGGGCGAGGCCATCGAGGACCTCCGGCCTTTCGACCCGGACGAGTTTCTGGACGCCTTGCTCGGGTGATCCCTCGGTGATCCGCTTCGAGCACGTCTGCAAACGCTACCCCGAGCGCGGGGATGCCTTGAGCGACGTCAGCTTCGAGATGGAGTCCGGCGAGATGGTCTTTCTCACCGGCCACTCGGGTGCCGGCAAGAGCACCCTCCTGCGCCTCATCGGGCTCCTGGAGCGGCCGAGCCGCGGCCATGTCATCGTCAGCGGTCGCAATCTCGCCACCCTCCCGCGACGCAAGATCCCCTATCACCGCCGTCAGGTCGGCATGATCTTTCAGGACCACAAACTGCTCCCCGACCGCAGTGTCTTCGAGAACGTGGCCCTACCCCTGGTGGTGACCGGATTGAGCCACAAAGAGGTGGGCCGACGGGTGCGGGCCGCCCTGGACCAGGTGGGGCTCCTGAAGCGCGAGCGGGCGCTCCCTGTGGCGCTTTCCGGGGGCGAGCAGCAGCGGGTGGGTATCGCCCGGGCCGTGGTCGCCCGTCCCCCCCTGGTCCTGGCGGACGAGCCTACAGGCAACCTGGACCCGGACCTGTCCCGTGAGATCTTCGATCTGTTCGAACGCTTCCATCAGGTGGGCGTGACGCTGATGATCGCGACCCATGACCTGGGCTTGATCCACTTGCGTCGGCACCGGACCTTCACCCTGCACGAGGGCCGGCTGGCGGACGACTCGGGGGACGACTGACCTTGGCCCGGCCCGGCACCCACGCCCGCCGACGCGCGGCACCGGGGATCGCAGAGCTGCCCCGGATCTGGCTGGAGCACCACCTGCGCAGCTCTATTGCCACCCTTGGCCGGCTCCTGCATGCGCCCCTGCCCACGGTGTTGACCGTGGCGGTGATCGGAATTGCCCTGGCCCTGCCCGCGGGCCTCTATGTGCTCACGGAAAACCTACGCAACCTTGTGGGCGGCTGGGATCAGGCGGCGGCGATCTCCGTCTTCCTGCGGGAGGACGTGAGCGACCGCGAGGCGGGGGCGGTGGCCGAGCTGGTGGGGCAATGGCCGGAGCTGGCGCGCGTCCAGTTGATCGGCGCCCAGGAGGCGTTGGACGAGTTTCGACATCAGGCGGGCTTCGGGGAGGCACTGGCTCAGATCAAGGAAAATCCCCTGCCCGCGGTGCTCGCGCTCTTTCCCAGGCCCGACTACACGGCCCCGGAGCAGATCGAGGGGCTCCAGCAGCGCCTCGGCCAGCTCCCGGAGGCGGACTTCGTGCGCGTGGACACCGAGTGGCTCATGCGATTTCAGGCCATCCTGGACCTGGCCCAAGCGGCAGTGGGGCTGCTCGCTGGGCTTCTGGGTCTGGGGGTGCTCCTGATCGTGGGCAACACCATCCGGCTGGAGATCCAGAACCGCCGCGGCGAGATCGAGATCATGGAGCTGGTGGGTGCGACCGCCGCCTTCATCCGGCGGCCTTTCCTCTATGCTGGGGCCTGGTACGGGCTCCTCGGGGGGCTGTCCGCCTGGATCCTGGTTACCGCGGCGGCCATCGCCCTGCAAGGTCCCGTGTCACGGCTCGCGAGCCTCTACCGCAGCGACTTTCCACTTGCCGGACTCGGTCCCCTGCCGCTCCTCGTCCTCATCGCCGGCAGCATGCTGCTGGGCCTTGTGGGCAGCTGGATCGCGGTCAACCGCCACTTGCGCGGCGTGGAGCCCGACTGATGTCGGTCCTCTCCCCCCGCTGCCGCCGGGCAGCGGTTCCCCTAAGCAAAGCTCGTGCTTTCCCCTATTGACCAGGTATTGAACAGGCTCTGTCGAAGCCCCGACTACGCCCTGGAGGGTCTGTGACGAAACTTTAATCTCCCCGAAGTATACTGTGGGTTATTTCATAACAGTTTGTTTTAAAATGAAATAGTTTCGTCATTGCCGGTAACGATAGACCCGATCGAAAGTTCCGATGCCCTTTCTTCTCTATCAGCCCTTGTACAACCAGAAGAGCTTGCCTAGAGTTTAGGTCAGCTTTTGATGCGGTCGAGACTCCAAAACCCCGCCGAAAGTCCTGGTGAAATCCTCAGCGCTTTGCTAGGATTTATTCCCAAGAACTCAACTCAGGTATTTGGAACATGGCCAGAGAATTCGAGCTGATGCCTACCGGTAACATCGATTCCTATATTAGCGCCGCTTACCAGATCCCGGTGCTGACCCCGGAGGAAGAGAAGGAGCTTGCCGTCCGGCTGCGCGACACTGGGGATATGGAGGCGGCGCGGCGGATGGTGATGTCGCACTTGAGGTTCGTTATTCGCATCGCCCGCGGATACCTGGGCTACGGTCTGCCCCTGCCAGACCTGATTCAGGAGGGCACCGTGGGGCTGATGAAAGCAGTCCGACGTTTCGAGCCGGACATGGGCGTTCGGCTGGTGTCCTTCGCGGTGCACTGGATCCGGGCAGAGATCCACGAGTACATCTTGCGCAATTGGCGCATCGTCAAGGTGGCAACCACCAAGGCGCAGCGCAAGCTGTTCTTTAACTTGCGAAGCGCGAAGAAGCGTCTGGGCTGGTTCACCAAAGATGAAGTGGAATCCGTCGCGGCGGAGCTAGGGGTCAAGCCCGCTACAGTGCTCGAGATGGAGTCGAGGCTGGCCAACCAGGACCTCGCGTTCGACGGCTATGAGGACGACGATGAGGACGCCCCCTCCGCACCGTCCACCTACATCCCCGACCTACGCATGGAGCCCGCTCGCATGCTGGAGCGAGACGACACCGAGCGCGACTACAAGGATCGGCTTTACTCCGCCATACGCGGTCTGGACGAGCGCAGCAAGACGATCCTGCAAGAGCGCTGGCTGTCGGAGAAGAAGCAGACCCTGCACGAGCTTGCCCAGCAGTTCGGGGTGTCCGCGGAGCGCATCCGCCAGATCGAGAAGAACGCCATGAAGAAACTACGGCTTCAACTCGAGATCTGAGCTCGGCCCATCCGCGACCCCGCCAGGCCCGCCTCGTGCGGGCCTGATCGTTTGGCGCTGTTGTGCTCAGGTCCCGGCAATGCGATCGTAATAGCGCGCCCGGTAGAGGAGTCGCGGGACGGGGCCATCGACGAATCCGGTGCGGGTGTGCAGCACGTTGTTGCAGAGGAGTCCCCAGCCGGGCTCCAAGCGTCCCTCGAAGTGCCTTTCGCTATGCGTGTGGATCACTGTCTTAAGGCAGTCCACCGCGGCGGCGGTCTGGGGATCGTCGCGCCAGCGGATGTTGCGGGTGCGATGCGTATAGCGCATGTGCAGGCACCCGTTCGGGTCTACCGAGAAGACGGGACCGGGGCGCTCGGGTCGGAGATCCCCCATTTCGCCTCCGTCGGCGCCGTTGGCGGGGATGGTCATGCAGTCGGGCTGCATGAGGGCGCGGATGTGCTCCGGGTCCCGATCCCGGACCAGGCAGTAGACGATCTCGTGGTCCAGGAGCGCGTTGGCGCCGCCCTCGGCGGCCGGGTGGACGCAGTGGAGCAGGACCCCGCGGATCTGCGCCTCAGGGGCGTTGTAATAGCCGTCGGTGTGCCAGGCGATAGGTTTGTCGGAGTAGGGGATATAGCCCGCGTGCTGGGGGTCGGTCTGGACCTTGAGTGAGGTGACCGCGTCCTCGTCTGCGCCGGGGTTGTGGTCCAGCCGGCGAAGGCCGAGCTGCGCCCCGAGCTCGACCGGGATCGCCTTGTTCGGGTCGTCTCCGGTCTGTCCCGCGTAGATGGCCATGTTGGCACGCTTGCAGCGGTCCAGTAAGGCCGCCCGCTCGGCCTGCGTAAGCCGCCGCGGGTCCCCGACCTCGACGATCAGATCCGCGAGCCGGGTCGGTGCGGCGGCGAGTCGGGCATCGCGCCAGCGCCGGTAGGCGTCCCTGTTATCCAGGTCGAACGGAGAGCCGAGCGCGGCGACTCGGGACCCATCGGCGGAGTCGCCGTCGGCGAACTGGCGGTGCTGGTCAATCATCTCGATACCTCTTGGATGTTGACGGGGCGGAGCGATCCGATATCGTCGGATCGGAAGGCTGCGTGCGGATCGCCGACAGCGATCTTTCGGTCAGGGCAGCTCGCGCATCCGTCGCGCCCGGAAGTCTACGCCCAAGTCCCTCGCCAGCCGCTCGCAGGCAGGAATATCGACCCCCGGCACCCCGGCGATGGCGGTTGCCTGAACCTTCGGGACGTGGCCGCGGGCGGCGCGCAGGTAGTCGGTCATGGCCTCGAAAGAACCAGGGAGGTTGGGCCGGCACTGGCGCTCGTAGACCGTCTCGTCCTGGGCGTTGAGCGAGACCGACAGGTTGTCCACCAGACCCGCCATGGCGGGTAGGGTGTCCCGGTCATGGACCAGGTTGGCGAGCCCGTCCGTGTCCACCCGCACCCGGCCGCCATTAGTCTTGACGTGGGCGGCCACCTCCAGCACCAGGTTGAGCCGGAGTGTCGGCTCCCCAAGCCCCGAAAAGACGATCTCCCGGTAGCGGGACGGCTCCGGCACGGACTCGATCAGCTCGGCCGCGTCGGGTTTGTGGTCGAGCGTAAGGTCCCAGCCGCGGATGCGCCGGGTGCCGCTGGTCCTGGGGCAGAACCGGCAGTCGAGGGTGCAGCGATCGGTGACATTGAGGAAGAGCCGTTCGCCGGCTCGGTAGCTGATCTGGTGTGCCAAGGTCCGCTCCTTCGGTGGGGTCGATAGCCACGAACCATAGACGCACCGCCGCCGTCGGACATTGACCCCGGTCAGGCGCAAGGCCGGCGCAGGGGTCCGCCCGACCAGGCCGTGAGCGCGGTCACTGCGCGGCGATCTCCAGCAGGACCTCGTCCGGGTTGACGGCATCCCCTTTGATCACATAGAGCGCGCTCACGGCGCCGGCGATGGGGGCCTGAATCTCGGTCTCCATCTTCATGGCCTCGGTGACCAGCACGGGCTGGCCCGCGATCACCCGGTCGCCCTCCTTGACGAGCACGTCCACGATGTTGCCTGGCATGGAGGTGGTCACATGGCCGGGGGCGGTGGGCTTGGGGCGCTTGCCGGCGATCGCCTTCTTGACCGCGCCCTCGGTACCGCCGGTCAGGACCAGCTCGTCCAGGGTCTCCACGACGACCTCTTCCGGTACCCCGTCGATGTCCAGATAGAAATGCCGGTCCGCCTGGCCCCGGTGTCCGGCCCCCGTGACCTTGACGTGGTAGGTCTCGCCGTGGACGGCGATGTTGAACTCCGTGGGGGCGGTGCGTGCGCCCTGGCCGCTGGGTGCGGGCTCCAGCGGCTCGGGCTGAAGGGTGCCGGCAGCCCGGTGCTCCAGGAAGGCGCGACCAATCTCCGGGAACATCGCGAAGGTGAGGACATCCTCCTCGGACTCTGCCAACGGGCCAATGTCTCGCTTCAGGCGCTCCAGCTCGGGCTTGAGCAGGTCCGCGGGGCGACACTCCACGGGGTCTTCGTTGCCGATCGCCTGCTGCTGGAGGGTCGGATTGACAGGGGCGGGGGAGCGCCCGTAGCGACCCTGCAGGTAGAGCTTCACCTCGTTGGTGATGGTCTGATAACGCTTGTCCGTCAGTACGTTGATGACCGCCTGGGTGCCGACGATCTGAGACGTCGGGGTCACCAGCGGGGGGTAGCCCAGGTCCTTGCGTACTCGGGGGATCTCCTCCAGCACCGCGGACATGCGCTCCAGGGCGTTCTGCTCCTTCAGCTGATGGGCCAGGTTGGAGATCATGCCCCCGGGCACCTGGTTCACCTGGACCCGGGTGTCGACCCCCGTGAAGTCGCTTTCGAACTGGTGGTAGCGCTTGCGCACCTGGTAGAAATACATGCCGACTTCCTGAATGGCCTCGAGGTCCAACCCGGTGTCGTACTCGGTACCGCGGAGCGCCGCCACCATACTCTCGGAGGGCGGGTGTGAGGTGCCGCCGGACATGGACGAGATGGCCGTATCGATGGTGTCGCAGCCGTTCTCGATGGCCTTGAGGTGGCACATATCCGCCAAGCCCGATGTGGCATGGGAGTGTAGGTGCAGGGGCAGGTCGACGGTGTCCTTGAGCGCCTTGACCAGCTCCGCTGTGGCGTAGGGAGTCAGGAGGCCGGCCATGTCCTTGAGGGCGATCGAGTCGCAGCCCATTGACTCAAGCTCTTTGCCCATCGCGACAAAGGTCGCTGTATCGTGAGCGGGGCTCTGCGTATAGCAGATGGTCCCCTGGGCGTGCTTGCCCGCGGCCTTGGTGGCGTCCACCGAGGTCTTGATGTTCCGCAGATCGTTTAAGGCATCGAAGATGCGGAAGACATCCATACCGTTCTCTGCGGCCCGCCGGACGAATGCGCGCACCACGTCGTCCGAATAATGGCGGTAGCCCACCAGGTTCTGTCCGCGCAGCAGCATCTGGAGGCGGGTCCGCGGGAGTGCCTCCCGGAATTTGCGCAGGCGCTCCCAGGGGTCCTCTTTCAGGAAGCGCACGCAGGCGTCGAAGGTGGCCCCGCCCCAGCACTCCAGAGACCAATAGCCGATGGCGTCGAGCTTGGGGCAGATCGGCAGCATGTCCTCCATGCGCATACGCGTCGCGATCAGGGACTGATGGGCGTCGCGTAGGACGACTTCGGTGATGTTGATCTTCGGCATGTCAGGACCTTGAATGCTGGTTAAAGCCCCGCATGCGCCGCGATGGCGGCGGCCAGCGCGGCGGCGATGTCTTCTTTGCGGCGCTTCTCGGAATATTGCATGAGCCCCGGATGGGCCTCCAGATAGCCTGTATCGAAGCGTCCGGAGCGGAATTCCGGGTCGCGCAGGATCTCCTGGTAGAACGGGATGGTGGTCTTGATGCCGAAGACCCCGATGTCCCGCAGTGCGCGCGCGCCGCGGTTAACGACGTCTTCCCAAGACAGGGCCCAGACGATTACCTTGGCGAGCATGGAGTCGTAATGGGGCGGCACCGTATAGCCGGTATAAATACAGGTGTCAGTGCGTACGCCTGGTCCGCCCGGGGCATAATACCGGGAGATGCGTCCGAAGCTTGGCAGGAAGTTGTTCTTGGGGTCCTCCGCATTGATGCGGAGCTGCATCGCGAATCCGCGCCGCCCGATCTCGTGCTGCTTGAAGCGCAGGCGCAATCCGGCGGCAACTCGGATCTGCTCCTCCACCAGGTCCACCCCGGTGATGGTCTCGGTGATGGTGTGCTCCACCTGGATACGGGTATTCATCTCCATGAAATAGAAGCGTCCGCTCGAGTCCTGCAGAAACTCCACGGTCCCCGCATTCGTATAGCCCACCGCGCGCGCCGCGAGAACCGCCAGCCCGCCGACGTACTGGCGCTCTGCCTCGTCGAGCTGGGGGGAGGGGGCGATCTCGATCAGCTTCTGGTTGCGCCGCTGAATGGAGCAATCCCGCTCGAAGAGATGGATACAATTGCCGTGGTGGTCGCCTAAGACCTGGACTTCGATATGACGCGGATTGACGACGCAGCGCTCCAGGAAGACCTCGGCCCGCCCGAATGCCTTCGTGGCCTCGGAGATAACCCGCTCGTAGTTGTGGCGCAGGGCCGCCGCGTCGTCGCAGCGGCGGATGCCCCGACCGCCGCCGCCGGACGTCGCCTTGAGCATGATCGGGTAGCCGATCTCGTCCGCCACGCGAAGGGCCTCGTCCAGACTCTCCAGGTTGCCGGCGCTGCCAGGGGTTACGGGGACGCCGACCTTCTGCATGGCGATCCGCGCTTGCGTCTTATCGCCCATGCGACGGATCACGTCTGCGCTGGGTCCGATGAAGACGATGCCGCGGCGGGCGCAGGCCAGCGCGAGCTCCGGGTTCTCCGACAGAAAACCGTAGCCGGGATGGATGGCGTCGCACCCGGTGGTGAGGGCCAGATTGACGATGTTGTGGACGTTGAGATATCCGGCGAGCGGGTCGCTGCCCAGGCTGTAGGCCTCGTCGGCCTTCTTGACGTGCAGCGAGTGCCGGTCCGCCTCGGCATAGATAGCCGCCGAGCGGATGCCCATCTCGGCGCAGGCGCGAATGACGCGCACCGCGATCTCGCCGCGGTTGGCGATCAGGATCTTGCGAAGCATCGGTTGGCCTTTCGGGGGCTGGGGGTCTGCGGGGGCTGGGCGGATGGCGAGGCCGCATTGCTGCTTTGCAGCAATATAACCGAATGCCGATATTGTGCAAGCGAGCAGCGAGCAACGAGGGCATCGACGAGCCTTCGTGTCCGCATGCGGCCTCGGCCCTCGCCACGCGCGACTCACCGGTATACTTTCACCGAACCAACAAAACCGAGGAGATGTGCGATGGGTACCGGCGCCTATAGTCACCTGCTGTTGGCGGTGGACTTCGATCCCGCCAGCGATCCCGCGATCGAGCGCGCGGCGGGGCTGCGTACCCTCTTCGGTGCCCGGCTCAGCCTGCTGCATGTGGCCGAGCTGGTGACCCCAGTCGCGGAGTACATGCCGCTTGGCTTTTCCGGGGATATCGCTGCCCCGGACGATCTGGCCCTGGAGCAGGAGCTGATTCGGACGGCACGACGCCAGCTCGATGCCCTGGGCGACCGGCTGGGGGTGGCCGGACCGGATCGGCTGGTCCGCGTGGGACCCGTCGGCCCCACGATCGACGACACGGCTCAGGAGCTCGGCGCCGACTTGGTGGTGATCGGGAGTCGCGGCAGCCATGGCTTCCTCGGTCTCTTTGGCTCGACGGCCAAGTCCGTGCTGCGCGCCATCAAGTGCGACGTCCTGTGCGTAAAGATCGGGGATTCGCCTGGGGACGGGGTGGCGAGGATCTCGCCGCGGCTCGGGTAACGAGCCCGAATTTCGGGAGGGATCGGTGGGCAGGGCTCGAGCCGATCGCCCTGCGGACGGGCGGGTCTTTTTGCTAAACGGACACGGGCCTCTGCTAATCTGCACACCCGATCGGCACAAGGCCGACTGTCCCCTATCCGCTGTATTCACACGAGGCCCGCATGAGACGGCACCTGCCCGCCCTGCTCGCAACCGCGCTCGCCGCCCTATGCCTTGCGGCACCCTGGCTCGCCGCCGATGCGGCGCCTGCGGGCGCCGGGCGCGGCTATCCCACCCATCCGCGTATCGGTCTGGTGCTGAGCGGAGGGGGCGCTCGGGGCGCAGCCCATATCGGGGTGCTCAAGGTCTTGGAGGATCTGCGTATCCCCGTCCATGCAGTGGCTGGGACCAGCATGGGCTCTCTGGTGGGTGGCAGCTATGCGGCTGGTCTGACGCCCGAGGAGCTGGAGCGGCGGGTCACCCAGGTCGACTGGGACAGCCTCTTCAACGACGACCCGCCGCGCAAGCAGTGGCCCGCCCGGCGCAAGCAGCAATCCCTCAATCCGACCTGGAATTTCACCGTCGGGGTGCGCGACGGCGATCTCACATTGCCCAAGGGGGCGATCTCCGGCCAGAAGGTCCAGTTATTCTTCAACGATCTGGTGAAGGGCGCGGAGACCGCCCCCAGCTTCGACGATCTGCCGATCCCCTTCCGCGCGGTGGCGACCAACCTGGAAAACGGCGAGATGACGGTGTTCGATCGGGGTCCGCTGCCGGTGGCCATGCGCGCCAGCATGTCGGTGCCAGGACTCTTTGCGCCCATGGAATGGGATGACCATCTCTACGTGGACGGAGGACTGGTCCGCAACCTACCGATCGACGTGGCGCGCACGATGGGGGTGGATATCGTCATCGCGGTCAATCTGGGGTCCGGCTATCTGCCCCGCGACCAGCTCGGCACCATCCTGGGGGTCACCGGACAGATGATCGCCATTCTGACCGAGCAGAACGTCCAGGTTTCCCTGAAGCAGCTCAGGCCGGAGGATGTACTGATCGTCCCGAACCTGGGCGATATCACATCCGGCGACTTCAAGCGGGCCGCCGAGGCGATCGCGACCGGTGTGGCGGCGGCCCGTGAGGCGGCCCCCCGGCTCGCTCGCTTCAGCTTGACGGAGGAGGAATATGCGGCATGGAAGCGCGCGCGCTTCGGCCCGGGTCGGCCGGTGCGGCAGGTCGGGGAGATTCGGATCGCCGGCCTGGAGCGGGTCAACCCGGACGTCTTCCGGAACCTCATGGAGGACCAGGAGCGCAAGCCCCTGGACCGTGCCCGGCTCGAAGGCGACATCCAGAACATCTACGGGCGTGGGGACTTCGAGCGGATCAGCTACCGCTTCCAGCCCCAGCAGGACGGCAGCGACCTGCTCATCGTCGATGCGGTCGAGAAGGCCTGGGGACCCGGCTATCTGGGCTTCGGACTGGGTCTCTCCAGCGACAACCAGGGCGACAGCCGGTTCGGTCTGCGCGCCACCTACGACCAGACTTGGGTCAATCGGCTGGGTGCCGAATGGGGTACCGAGCTGACCCTGGGCAACGCCCCGAGCCTCTACACCGAGCTCTACCAACCCTTTAATCTGGACCGGGCGGCCTTCGTCGCCCCGTATCTGGGCCTCGGCCTGAGCCCGGACAGCGTCTTTCTGGATGGGCAGCGGGTGGCCCGCTACGACGTGACGCGGGGTCGGATCGGCGCGGACCTGGGGACCACCCTGCGCGACGTGGAGCTGCGGGTCGGGGCCTATTACGGCCAGACGGAGGTTGCCCTCGACACCGGCTCGCCCGAGCTCCCGGAGGAGCGGCTCGTCGACACCGGGCTGCACGGGCGCCTCGTCTACGACACCCTGGATAGCGCCGGTGCACCGCGCTCGGGGCTTCGGGTCTCCATCGACGCCCTCAGCCCGATGGAGTCCATGGGGGCGGACGTCCAGTACACGCGTACCCTTCTCGAGGCCACGAACGCCCACAGCTTCGGCCCAAACACGCTCGCCTGGAGATTGAAAGGCGGGACCAGTTTCGGCGCCCAGATGCCCTATTACGACCAGTTCCCCCTCGGCGGCTTCCTCAATCTCTCTGGCTATGCCAACCAGGAGTTTCGGGGCAACGACATGGCCTTCGGGGGGCTTTCCTATTACCGCCAGATCGCCTCGCTGCCGCCGCCCATCGGGCGCGGACTCTACCTAGGGGCCTCTCTGGAGGCCGGCTGGCTCTCGGACGGGGTGGCCCGCAACCCCGCGACCGGCGTGAGCGTGGTCTTGAGTCCGGAGGCCACCCGCTACGGCGGGAGCGTCTTCTTCGGATCGGACACCTGGATCGGGCCCGCCTATCTGGGGCTCGGTATCTCGGGCACCGGAGAGAGCACGATCTATGTGCTGATCGGGCGCCCCTGAGCGGCGTGCGATCCCTCGATCCTAGGTGTAGAAATAGCGCACCACATGGAAAAACACGGGTGCGGCGAAGCAGAGCGAGTCGATACGGTCCAAGACTCCACCGTGGCCTTCGATCAGGGTGCCGAAGTCTTTAATCCCACGGTCGCGCTTGATCGCGGACATGACAAGTCCGCCGGCGAATCCTGCAATGCAGAGGATCAGGGCGATGGCGGCGGACGCCCAGGGTGTGAAGGGCGTAATCCACCAGAGGAGCGTGCCGACCAGGGTGGCGCTGGCGATTCCGCCCACTGTGCCTTCCCAGGTCTTGTTGGGGCTCACCTTGTGCGCGATGCGATGTTTGCCCAAGGTCTTTCCGAAGACATACTGAAGCACGTCGGAGAGCTGCACCACGAGGATGAGATAGAGGAGCAGCTTCGCCTGCTCGCCTTCGTGACCCGGGATCTGGAGCATGAGAAGCGCGGGTGCGTGGCTCACGCAATAGACCGCGACCATGAGCCCCCATTGGATCTTGGCGGTGCGGGCGAGGAAGTCTTCCGTATCCCCGGCCAATGCGCTGCGCATGGGCACGAAAAGAAATGCGTAGACCGGGATGAAGATGGCGAAGAGCCCATACCACTGGATGCCCACCAGGACGTATTGGGCGGGGGCGAAGACGAAGAAGGCCCAGAACAGGGTGCGATGGTCCCCCCGGCGCGTTGGGGTAAGGGTGACGAGCTCCCGCAAGGCGACGAAGGAGATCAGGGCGAACAGGATCACCGATCCGGTGCCGCCGGTGGCCAAAGCGGCGACGAAGACCGCGGTCATCACCCACCAGGAGCGGATGCGCGCATTGAGGTTGTCGACCACGAGCCGTGCCGGCTCGGAGCTGACCTGGCGGCTGAGGACGACGCCCACCAGGCTGCTGATCGCGAGGAGCCCGGCAATTGCGCCGAGCAGGATGAGCATCTCCCGATCCCAAAGCAGGCTCATGGCCGTTCTCCGAGCGACATCAGGGCGGCGCGCGCCCGGTTCAGAAAGGCGTCCCGCTCCTCCCCGGCCTCGAGACGGATGGGGGCTCCGAAGGTGGCGCTGCCGAGGATGGGCACAGGCAGGACCTCGCCCTTGGGAAGGATGCGGTTCAGGTCCTGGAGGTGGACCGGGATCAGCTCCACGGCCGGGCATTCCCGGGCGACGAAGTAGATCCCCGGGCGGAGCGCTCCGACGGAGCCGCCCTCACCCCGGGTCCCCTCCGGGAACAGGATCAGGGAGTCGCCTGCCGCGAGCGCGGCAGCGAGCCGGCGCAGTGACTCCCGGCTTCCGCTCCCGCCCGAGCGGTCCACCAGGAGCGCGTTCAGGACCTGCGTGGCCAGCCAGTGGCGCAGCCCCGGCCTGCTCCAGTAGTCCGCGGCGGCCACCGGTCGGGCCCGGGCGCGGATCGTCTTGGGGAGCGAGGCCCAGATGACCAGGGTGTCCAGGTGGCTCGTATGGTTAGCGAAGTAGACCCGGGGGGCGTCGGTGGGGGCGCAGCAGATCCAGTGGGCGCGCACCCCGGTGACGAGCCGAGTAAGTCCCGCGAGGAGCGCGGCGGCGAGCGGGTCGGCCTTCATCCGGTTTCCAGGGCGGCGAGGATGGTGCGGGTGCGGCGTACGGCGGTGTACGCGGTGCCAAGGACGACTGCCAGGAGCGCGACGAGCAGTACCTGCCCGTCCAGGCCCATGGGTACGGCCAACGCGGCGGCCAGGAGCCCGACGGTCATAGTCGCCATGCGATGGGGCTTGGCCATGGGGCCTCGGAAGTCCTGGGCCAGTCCGCTCGCCCCGCCCAGCATGCGGATGTAGGCGGTCAACAGGGCCAGAAGGCCCGCGGTCCAGGCCAGCTCCGGCCCCCAGGCCAGGCCGCTCGCATAGCCCGCGGGCACGATCAGCAGCGGATCGGCGATCCGATCGGGCAGTTCGTTGTAGACCTCTCCCGAGCGGGAGCCCAGCCCGCCCTCCACCGCCACCATGCCGTCCAGCAGGTTACACAGGAGCCGCAGCTGGATGCACCCGGCGGCGAGGATCAGGAGGACAATCCGCGTCGCTGGCCCGACGAAGGGGACCGCGAGCATCGCGAGTGCCCCGAGGCCGGCAATCGGAAGGCTTAAGAGCGAGATATGATTGGGTGCGACCCGCCGGTCCGCGAGCCATCGGGCCAGGGCGCGCGCCCAGCCGGCGTCCCGCGTCTTGAGGGGGCGACGCGCTTGCGGTTTGTTTGGCATCGGGCAGGGCACCTCGCTGGACCGGTCGAGCCTGAATCAACGGCGACGCTCGCAACGGCGCGGACTATGCGCGAACCGCCCGGTCGGGCACAAGGTGGCCCCAGGCGACTTTGCAGCTGCAGCACCAGGGTGTTCGCCTGCGGCAGCGGTCCGACGAACGTCGACAATCCCCGTTATCCACGCCCAACCGACAAGACACCACTTACCTCGCCATGACCGACCAGCAAGAGAACAAGGGTCAGCCCGAGACTCCCACCGCCCTGCACGGGGGCGCGGATCGCAGCTCCCCCTATCCGGTCAGCCGGCTCGCCCCGGCCTTCGACGGCGGGGACTTGGTCGCGGAGGTGGCCCGGGCGGAGTCCATGCTCAGCGCCCGCACCGGGGCCAAGCTCCGGGTCATCGCGGACCAGATCAAGGCCCTGCAGCGGGAGGCCCAAAAGGTGCTCGAGGAGGCGCGGGAGGAGCAGGCTCTGACCCAGGCCCAGTGCGCCTTTAAGCGCATCCCGGGCAAGACCTACCACCTCTACCGCAAGCCGGACGGCCAGGCGTTCTTTTCCATGCTCTCCCCAGAGGACTGGGGCGGGCGCTCGCCCCAGGCGTTTCTGGGCTCTTATCGGCTTGAGGCCGACTATTCCTGGACCCCGGCCGAGCGCGCTGCGGACCCTGACGAGACCGGGGACCTGGTGCGCCAGCTGCTCCTGATCGGCGGGTTACCGCCTGGCCCGCCTTAGTCGAGCGGTGCGCTGCCCTCAAACGACCCGGCTGCCCCGCTCGATGACCACCCCGACGTCCACCCCCTCTCCGATGGCCCCGGGCTTGTTGAGGGTCAGACGCACCCAGGGGATGCCCATCTCCTCCCGAAGGATGGTGGCGCAGCCCTCCGCGAGGGTCTCGACAAGCTCGAAGCGGCTCTCGCCCACGAACCTGGTCAGGCGCCGGGCGACCGCGTCGTAGTCCAGGGCGTCGCCGATCGCGTCCGTGGCGGCGGCACGGGCGCAGTCGGTCCCGAGCTCCAGGTCCAGGATCACGGTTCGGGGTGCGGTGCGCTCCCAGGGGTGCACGCCGACGATGGTCTGAAGCTGCAGTCCGCGGATGAAGACGATGTCCATGGGGGCTCCTGTTTCGGATCGGGGGTTGGATCGTGTGCTATGGATACTTGGGGCGACACCCGCTGAGATGACGAGGTACGACACCCTCGCCTTCTCCAGTATCATTCGGGGCAGTCCTCACAGCCTTCCGGGACCCTGCCCATGCTCGTCCTCCGCGGCGCACCGGCGCTTTCCGAGTTTCGCCTCGCCAAGCTTAGACAGCGTCTCCAGGGTCACCTCGGGCGACCCGTGTGGCTCGCTGCGGAGCATGTCCACTTCGCCGAGCTGGATAGGGATCTCTCCGGCGAGTCCCTCGCACTCTTGGAGCGGTTGCTCCAGTACGGACCCCGTCTGGGGGGCACGGCGCGCGACGGGGTCCCGGAGGGCCGGTTGGTCCTGACGGTGCCCCGGCCCGGGACCATCTCGCCCTGGTCCAGCAAGGCCACGGACATCGCCCACAATTGCGGCCTGACCCAGGTGCGGCGCCTGGAGCGCGGTACGGCCCACCACATCGGGGCGGAGGGTCAGCCGCTTTCGGACGACGAGCTCGGTGCCCTGGCCGCGCTGCTGCATGATCGCATGACCCAGGCCGCCTTTTTCGACCTGGACCAGGCTGCGCGTCTGTTCGGCCACGCGCCGCCCAGACCCTTGAACCGGGTCGACGTCATGGCCGGGGGCCGCGCTGCCCTGGAAGCTGCCAATGGGGAGCTGGGGCTCGCCCTGTCGGGGGACGAGATCGACTATCTGGCCGAGAGCTTCTCCTCTCTGGGGCGCAACCCCACGGACGTGGAGCTCATGATGTTCGCCCAGGCGAACTCCGAGCACTGCCGGCACAAGATCTTCAACGCGGATTGGACGCTGGACGGGGCGCGGCAGGGGTATTCGCTGTTCCAAATGATCCGCCACACGACGGAGGTCTCCCCGGCCAACGTGCTGTCCGCCTATCGGGACAACGCCGCCGTGATGCAGGGTTGGGAAGGCCGGCGCTTCCTCCCGGACCCGGAGACCCTGGTCTACGGCGAGCACGAAGAGGCCATCCACATCCTGATGAAGGTGGAGACCCACAACCATCCGACGGCGATCTCGCCATTCCCCGGTGCCTCGACAGGCTCCGGCGGTGAGATTCGTGACGAGGGCGCCACCGGCATCGGGGCGAAGCCGAAGGCCGGGCTCGCCGGTTTCTCGGTATCGCACCTGCGTATCCCGGGCGCCGTCGAACCCTGGGAAGGAACCGCCGACACTCACGCTGGCAAGCCGGATCGAATCGCCTCGGCGCTCGACATCATGCTCGAGGGCCCGATCGGCGCCGCCGCGTTCAACAACGAATTCGGCCGGCCGAACATCGTCGGTTATTTCCGCACGTTCGAGCAGCGCGCCGCCGGTGATGCTGCCGATCGCTTCCGGGGCTACCACAAGCCGATCATGATCGCGGGCGGCCTCGGCAACGTGCGCCGCAGCCACGTCGAGAAGAAGGATTGTCCCGTCGGGGCGCGCGTCATC
>JBGSOR010000071.1:0-2646 GCA_041738985.1 Chromatiaceae bacterium
CGAGATCGTCGACGCCTTCCGCGGCTACCAAGACCCGGCCGCTCAGCTGCGGCTCCTGCGCATGCACGGCCGCGGTCACGCCGAGCGGGTGCGCCTGCACGAGGATCCGCGATGGCAGGCCGGGGTCCGTCAAGTGGCCCAGCTCGAAGACCTGGGAACCCTGGATCTGGCCCTGGGCGATCCGACTGCGCCTCCGACCTGATCACGGATCCGATCTCGAGTGGCTCGCGATCGGATCCCCCGCTCCCAGGCCCGACCCCGGATTGAGGAGATCCAATGAAGCTGGACCCAAAGACCTACGACGGTGTTGCTGCCCGTGCCGAGTGCCTGGTGACCTCCGAGGCCATGAGCCAAGCCATCGAACGTATGGCCGGCGAGATCTCCGCCCGCCTGGCCGGTACCGATCCGCTGGTCCTGTGCGTAGCCACTGGAGGCATTATCGCCGCCGGTCTGATCCTGCCTCGACTGTCCTTTCAGCTCCGGTTCGACTACGTGCACGCTACCCGCTATCGGGGGACCACCCGCGGCGGGGATCTCGACTGGCGCTACCGTCCGTCGGATGTCATCCGCGGGGAGCAGGTGCTGTTGATCGACGACATCCTCGACGAGGGGATTACCCTGGAGGCCATCGTTCGCGCCTGCCGGGAGGACGGGGCGGCGGGGGTGCACACGGCCGTGCTGGTGGAAAAGCTGCGCCCGCACCGCTGCGAGGCCGATTTCGTCGGCATAAGGGTCCCGGACCGCTATCTGTATGGATACGGATTGGATTACCGGGGCTACTTCCGTAACGTAGCAGGGGTGTTCGCCGTGGCCGATGGCGACCTGTAATCGGGCCTCCATCGGAATTCGCTAAAACTCCCATATAATCCGGGATTTTGACTCTCCGCCGGATTTAGGCTAAACCGTATTCCACATGAATCCTGGTGCCGGGTCTCGCGCCCGTCGCCGCAAGCGTAAACGATTCTTGGTGCCCGGTGGGCCTGGCCCGCCCCGCCGACGCTTGTGAAGTAATAACGAGGAGGATGGCCCATGCAAACCCTAGACAACTACCGGAGCACTCATTCGGAGCTGCGTCAGATGATCGAAGACCTGCGCTCGATCCTGACCAAGGAGCAGTTGAAGATTCGCCCTAACGCCAAGACCGCTTACGAGCTCCTGTGCGACTTGGGGGAGAAGGTTCGTCGTCATCTGGCCAGCGAGGACCGCAGCCTCTACCCCAGCCTCTTGATTCACGAGGACCCGAAGGTCAAGTCCATCGCGTGGGGATTCATCAGCGGCGAGAAGCCCTTGCGCAAGACCTTCGACGAGTATCACAAGCGCTGGCTGAAGAACTGCGAGTTCAACTTCTCCGACGAGTTCTTGGCCGAGACCCACGAGGTCTTCGACATGGTCAGCCAGCGCATCGAGCGGGAGGAGCGGGTCCTGTTGCCCAAGCTGGTGGAGATCGGCATGTTCCAAGAGGCCCGGCTTTAGCTGGCGCCAAGGATTTAAGAGTGTCCCCAAGAAGATTGTCTACAAGAGGGTCCCAGACCCCGCTGCAAAGCAACGCGAATCCCCGCTGATGAGGAGTGCCGGCGACCCGCGCCCGCGGGCGCGCCGGTTTTTTTCTCCGGTATTTTTTCGATTTCCCCCGCGCTGGGGTAGACTCACGACCGTCTGTCAGTCAGGGTGGTCGCATGGGTCTGCTTGCAGTGATCGGTGGCTCCGGTTTCGCGCAGCTTGCCGGGCTGGGCGAGCCCGAGACCCTGACCCCGGATACGCCCTATGGCCCCATCTCGGCCGCAATCCTGTGCGGGCGACTAGCCGGCCAGCGGATTTTGTTCCTGCCCCGCCACGGGGAAGGGCACGGGCTTCCCCCGCATCGAATCAACTACCGGGCCAATATCTGGGCCTTGCGTGCCCAGGGCGCCGACCGGATATTGGGTCTAGCGGCAGTGGGTGGGATCACGGCGGGATTCGGACCTCGCTCCTTCGCGGTGCCGGATCAGATCGTCGACTATACCTACGGCCGCGAGCACACCTATAGCGACGGCCCAGGCGCCCCCTTGCTGCACGTGGACTTCACCCAGCCGTACTGTCCAAAGCTGCGCCTTTCCCTGCTGCACGCCTGTGCCCGCGCCGGCGTCGTCGTTGCGGACCGGGCGACCTACGGGGCGACCCAGGGCCCGCGTTTCGAGTCCGCTGCCGAGATCGTCCGGCTGCAGCGTGACGGCTGCGACCTGGTGGGAATGACTGGGATGCCGGAGGCGGCCCTGGCCCGGGAGCTTGATATTTCTTATGCGAGCCTGGCATTCGTGGTCAACTGGGCAGCCGGCAAGGGGGACGGGGCGATCACAGCGGAGGAGATCGACGAGCACCTTGGGCATTGCGCCGGTCGCGTGGAGCAGGTTCTATTGGCACTGGCGTCAGACGCGTGAATCTTGGCGGTGCCGCCCGCGGCGCCGTCCGTTGTGCGAGAGCTCATGTCATCGTTTGAAGGGGAGAACAACCATGTCGAATGCAGTTACTTCGGGTCTCGGTTGGTTGACCAAGCTAGCCCTGTGGACCCTCGTGGTGGTCGTCGGATTCCTGTACTTGAGGTCCATCCCGCGTCAGGGCCACGACGCCGCGGTCCAGGCCCCGTCGGCGACGGTCGCGCCGGCGGCG
>JBGSOR010000349.1:0-3384 GCA_041738985.1 Chromatiaceae bacterium
GCGGTGGCGCAGACCCCGGCAGAGCGGGTCGACACCTGGGCCGACGCGCAACCCGACAGCGCCTGGGAAGCGGTCACGCTACGCGACAGCACCAAGGGCGAACTGACCGTCGAGGTCCTGCATCGGCGGCTCTGGCTGTGGGATGGTACCGAGCCCGCCGCGCACGGCTGGCATCTGCTGGTGCGCCGCGAGCTCGGCGCTCGCGCCGATCTCAAATACAACCTCGGCAACGCCCCCGCGCACACCCCGGTGTCGCGGCTGGCGCAGATGCAGGGGCAGCGCTTCTGGGTCGAGCAGACCTTCCAAGACGGCAAGAGCCACGCCGGACTCGATCGTTACCAGGCGCGCGGCTGGCGTGCCTGGCATCACCATATGGCGTTGGTCATGATGGCGATGCAGTTCATGTTGGAGGAGCGCGTCGCCGCCGCCGACACCGTTCCCTTGCTCAGTTGCTCCGATGTCGAGACCCTCTTGGCCCATTTCCTACCCCGCCGCGACGTCAGCGTCGAAGAGGTCGTGCGCCAACTGCAGGTGCGCCACGCGAAACGGCAGGCAGCCATCGACCACGCCTATGAAAAACAACGACGTGAGCGATGCGGCTGAGGACTGCTAATGTGACGAAGTAGAATTAAGCCGATCCCGAAATTTCGCGACGAGGCGGAAGAGCGGGCCTTTTGGGAGTCTCACGACTCCACCGAATACCTGGACTGGGCGCAGGCCGAGCGCGCAGTCCTGCCCAACCTCAAGCCGACCACCAAGACCAATCCTCGAAGTTGCGGAGCATCAGGGGTTCGACGTTCTCGATGCGGTACCGCATACCCTGCTAGCGCTCGGCATCGACCTCGCTCGTGTGCCCAACGATGACTGAAAGCGGCGGCGTGACCTGGGCGCGGGCTTTCCCGCGCTGAAACCCGCCGCAAGGTTGAGCGTGGGCGAGTCCGCGCCCAAGGTCTGCCGGTCTGCTACCGGCAATGTTCCGAGGGTGCGAGACTCGCGCTGATAGCTGCCCTGAGTGCTGACCGATAGGTGAGGATAGGTGCCAGGGTCGAGTATCGCTCATGCAATCCGATCGGAAACTTTCCGTTCCAGCACTGCCGCGCGGCTAATCGCGCTCATGAACCGCCCCGGGTCGTCATCGCCTGTCAGCAACCCGTCGCCATGGCCTGGAGCTGGCTCCAGCTGAGAAAGAGTCGATAGTTGTGGCCAGGCAGCGGGCGGAAATCCCAACGCCGGTAGAACGTCAGCGCCTTGTCGTCGATGCAGTCGAGGATCACGGCGACGAAGGGGAAGGTCTGACCGGCGTCGTAGCTGCCCTTTAGGGACTGGGCGAGCAGTCGGCGCCCATGGCCTTGGCCCTGATCGCCGTCGCGAATGCCAAGCCAGGCCAGGACGGCAACCGGAAGATTGCGCCGCGGCAGGCGTCGGGAGAGCTCCGGCGGCAAGTCGGCAAAATCGACTTGCGCGGTGGCGAGCGTATAGAACCCGGAAATGGTCGCGACCGGATCGATCAGGACCTTGGTTGCCGAAAGGTGCTTTTCCTGGTTTTGCAGGGCCTTGTTCGCGAGCCAATCGTCGACCTGCGCCTGGCCGCTGTGGAACGTCGACCTCCGGTGCTCCCGCCGCAGTGGTTCGATGCGGTATCCGGGAGGGAAGCGGATGGCGGTCATTCGCCGCGCATCAGTGCGCCGAGCTCCTGTTGCACCGCGGTGAGGGCGGTCGGTTCTTGTAGCGCTTGCCAGAACTCGCGCTGCTCGCCTGGCGTCAACGCAATGACCTGCTGCTCCGCTGCCTGGATTTCGCGACAGGCTTGGGCGACCACGACCGAGCGGACATAGTCGCTAACGCTGACATGGCGAAGTTCCGCTGCTCGCACGATGAATGTCTTGCTGTCCGGATCGAGACGGACCATGAGGCTTGTGGACGCGTTGGCCATGGAAGAAGTCATTGTGCTGACGGTGGAGAGTGGAAAGTGTATAGCACATTGCAGTACGCTTCAAGGACTATGGGTCCGGTGGGCTGCAAATATCGCGATGTTACCTGGCGTGCACATCGCCCGATATCTGGGCAAAGTGTGTTTTCTTCGCGAGGTTGTTCACTGGCCGGGCTCCACAGATCTGCGGCCGGTCGCTGGTTTTAGTGTGGTCGGACAAGGTCCGGTCCACCGGCATCGGCCGCCGCTCGCGACAGGCGCGGCGGTGAAGGCATTGGGTCGTTTGGCCAGCGATGCTCCGACGGGAAAGTCCGATGCCGGAAGGGTTTGCGCATCCGATCGCATCGGCCGCACCGCAAGCCGCGCCGAGCGGGAACGTCGATCAATCGTCGGGGGGCGACGGAAGGGTGAGCGCGAATAAAGTCCCGATGCCGCTTTCTGGAGTCGCCCTCGGACCTTACTCCATGAACTGGACGGCCACGACCGTCACATTGTCCCTGCCCCCGTGGTCGCACGCCTGCTGGACCAGGGCACGGGCGGCCTCGGCGGGGGTGGAGGCGGCGAGGGTGGCGGCGATGGCGTCACTGTCGAGCTCCCGGAAGAGTCCGTCGCTGCAGAGGAGATAGCGGTCGCCGTCGCTCAGGCGCTCGATGCGGCGGTCGACGGGCATGGGCTCGTTGCTGCCCACGGCGCGGAGCAGGACGTTGGACAGGGGGTGGCGCTCCGCGAGCTCGGGCGGTAGGAGTCCCTCGTCGACCATGGCCTGGACCTGGCTGTGGTCGGTGGTGAGCTGCTGGAGCGCCCCGTCGCGCAGCCGGTAGATGCGGCTGTCGCCCACCCAGAGGAGGACGCAATGGTCGCCCAGGGCGAGCAGGGAGACGACGGTGCTCCCGATGAGGTCCCCGCCGGCCGTTTCCTCGGCCCGCTCCAAGAGCTGACGGTTCACCGCGGTCAGTGTCCGCTCCATGGCCCGGGCGCCGCTCCCCAGGAGTCGGGGGCGCGCCAGACTGCCCAGACCTTCCACCAGGGCCCCGCTGGCGATGGCCCCGTCGGTGTGTCCGCCCATCCCGTCCGCCACGGCCCAGAGGCCCAGGTCCGGCCGGTCCAGATACGCATCCTGGTTGGCCTTGCGGACCCGGCCCTGGTCCGAGACGGCCCCTGAGATCCAATGCATGCGGGCGGTCCTCCGCGCGGCTGCGAGTGGGATGGGTCAGCCGACCGTGCGCCAGCCCCGAGCCGACCAATCGCCGGCCAGCAGCGCGGCATAGGCATCCGGGGGCGGTAGGCCCTGGCAGGTCAGCAGGGAGGGGGCGATCCGTTGCGAGCCCGCGGTGGCCCAGAGGCTGTAGGCGAAGAAGACCTCGTCGAGGGCCCGGGCGAGCAGTGTGGGGCAGACGGCCCTCAGGTCCGCGGGGCTCGCGGTCTGGAGATGCCAGGCATCCGGGCGGCCGGCG
>JBGSOR010000353.1:0-2201 GCA_041738985.1 Chromatiaceae bacterium
TGCCGGCCGCACTGGCCGCGCTCGCCTTGGCGGCGGGGCTTGCCAGGGCCACCGGACTCGGGGCCAAAGACCTGCTGCGGCGGATGCTGGCCCTGGAGGGGTTCATGATCGTCCTGCTCCTGACCCTGCCCTTCACGGTCCCGGGCACGCCGTTCCTGGAGCTGGGTCCCCTCTCCGCCACCCTGGAAGGACTGGAGCGGGCGGCCCTGATCGCTATCAAGGCCAACGCGGTGGTGCTGGCCCTGCTCGCCCTGGTGGGGACCCAGGAGCCCGTGGTCTTCGGCCATGCCCTGGCCCGGCTCGGGGTCCCGGAGAAGCTGGTGCACCTGCTGCTGCTCACGGTGCGCCAGGTCCATCTGCTGCACGCCGAGTTTCTGCGGCTGCGCCAGGCCATGCGGGCACGGGCCTTCGTGCCGCGCAGCAACCTCCACACCTGGCGAAGCTATGGCTGGCTGATGGGCATGCTCCTGGTGCGCAGCCTCGCCCGCTCCCGGCGCGTCCTATCGGCCATGCGCTGTCGAGGCTTCCACGGGCGCCTGTACCTGCTGGACTCCACCGCCTGGCGGCCGGCGGATACGGGGCTGGCCCTGGCCCTAGTCCCGGTCCTGGCCGCGCTCCCTGTCCTGGACCGGCTCCCATGAGCGGGGCCCTGCTGGAGCTGCGGGGCGTCGGGTTCCGCTACCCGGACCGACCTGTCCTGGACGGACTGGACTTTGCGCTGCACTTGGGGGACCGGACAGCCCTCGTGGGCTCCAACGGGGCCGGCAAGACAACCCTGCTGCACCTCCTGGTCGGCCTGAAGCGGCCCAGTGCCGGTCAGGTCCTGGCCTTCGGGACCCCATGCCGGACCGAGTCCGAATTCGTCCCCGTGCGGACCCGTGTAGGGCTCCTGTTCCAGGACTCGGACGACCAGCTCTTCTGCCCGACGGTACTGGAGGACGTGGCCTTTGGCCCCCTCAACCTGGGCCAGACGCCCGCCCGGGCGCGCGCCGCGGCAGAGCGGACCCTGGCGGTGCTGGGCCTCGCGGGGTTCGCCGAGCGGGTTACCCACCGGCTCTCCGCCGGGGAAAAGCGGCTGGTGGCGCTCGCCACGGTGCTGGCCATGGAGCCCACCGTGCTCCTGCTCGACGAGCCCACCAACGGGCTCGACGAGGCGACCGAGGAGCGGCTGATCGGGCACTTGGCCGGCCTCGATCAGGCCATGGTCATCGTCTCCCACGACCGGCGCTTCTTGGAGCGACTGGCCACCCGGGCCGTGCGACTGGCGGAAGGTCGGCTCTATCCCGCGACCCTGCACAGCCACCCCCACACCCATCGCCACGCCCATCTGCACCTGCACGCGGACGGCACACCTGCCGACCGCTTACACGACCCGGCCGCCCCGCCCCATGAGGACCACCATGGGGCGGCCGACCCCATACAGGCAACCGATCGGAGCGATTGAGGATCTGCCCGACGTGCGGGGTGCCGGTGGAGCCCGACTTCGATCTCTGCTGGAATTGCACCCGACCGCGCGACGGACGAGCGACGTGCCCGTTCGCTCGAAGACCCGCCCCGGACCCCAGGTCTCGGTCCGAGCGGCCTGCGGCGCAGGAAGTACCGAACCTCATCCCCCAGGAGCTGCTATGCCCGCCCGCGATCCCAACCCCCCCGTGCCCCGCCCGGACGACGGGCAGGTGCACCCGACCTGGGTGCCATGGAGCGCGGACGGTTTCGCGTCGGCGGCCCTCGACTGGTACGACCGCCACGGACGCAAGGACCTCCCATGGCACCGCGACCCCAGCCCCTACCGGGTCTGGGTCTCCGAGATCATGCTCCAGCAGACACAGGTCGCGGTGGTAGTCCCCTATTTCGAGCGCTTCATGGTCCGCTTCCCCACCCTGGGAGACCTGGCGGATGCGCCCCTGGACGCGGTGCTCGCCCTCTGGTCCGGGCTCGGCTACTACGCCCGCGCCCGCCACCTTCACCGGGCAGCCGTCCTGGTCCGGGACCGCCATGGCGGGGTCTTCCCCGAGTCGTTCGCGGAGGCGAGTGCGCTGCCCGGGATCGGACGTTCCACCGCCGGGGCCATCCTGTCCCTGGCCCTGGGCCAGCGGCACCCCATCCTGGACGGCAACGTCAAGCGGGTGCTGGCTCGCTGCTTCGGGGTGGAGGGCTGGCCGGGCCAGTCGGCGGTTCTGGCGGAGCTGTGGGGGCTGGCG
>JBGSOR010000363.1:0-25478 GCA_041738985.1 Chromatiaceae bacterium
GTGATCGGGATGGTTACCGCGACCGCAGCGACGCCCCCCGGGAGGGCTACCGCGAGGGTCCGCGGCCCCGCCGGGAGGCCGGGCGCGGCAGCTCGGATCTGGTCCGGCACCGCATCGAGGTCGGCCATCGGGACGGGGTCACCCCCCGGGAGATCGTCGGGGCCATCGCGAACGAATCGGGTCTTGAGGGACGTTTCATCGGCCAGATCGACATCCAGGACGACTATTCCATCGTCGACCTTCCGGCTGGCATGCCGCGGGAGATCATGTCGCACCTGAAGCGCGTGCTCGTGCGCGGACAGGCGCTCCGAATTTCCGTCCTGGACACCCCGCGCGGTCCCGGCGGACCCCGTCGCGACGATGACCGTGGCCCTCGCCCGCCCCGTTTCGGGGGAGACGACGGCACACCCCGGGCTCCCCGACCCGATGGGGGGTTCCGCCGTAAACGTCGGGACTGAAGGCATGGGAGCAGCGGACAGACCGGAGTGTCAGCGCCCGCCGCCAGTCTCCGAGGACGACCCCATGACGGCCGCGGCCCCCGGGAACCCAGGCACCCGATCGCGCGGCCCAACCGGGGTCAACGCCATGGCGCCTGAACCGGATAATCGAGCCAGGCTTCCCGCGGACCTCCTGGCCCTGGGTGAGCGCATTGGACACACTCACCTCCACCAGCGCCTGGGCCTGGAAGAGGACCATGAGGTCTTCTGCTTTTCCCGCCCAGGTGCCCATTTCTTCTACCCGGAGAACTGGTACTCCGTCCACGGGCTCATCCGCCACTGCCTGCGCCTGGCGGGCCTTTACAAGCGGGCCCAGCGCAACGCCCGCACGATCCGGATCGTCCACAACCGCCTGGCCTTGCCCGGACTCCCGCGCCCCTTCGAGGGTCTGCGCCTGCTCCAGCTGAGCGACTTGCACGCGGACATGGACCGCCGCATCACCCACGCCATCGCCGCGCGCGCCCGGGAGGCCCAGTACGACGTCTGCGTCCTCACCGGCGACTACCGCGCCCGAACCTACGGCCCCTTCGAGGCCGCCCTCGACGGTATGCGCACCATCCGCGGACAGCTGGATGGGCCCATCTATGCCATCCTGGGCAACCACGACACCATCCGACTGGTGCCTGGGCTGGAGGCACTCGGTATCCGGGTCCTGCTCAATGAATCGGTCGTCCTGGAGCAGGGCGGGGCCCTTCTGTACCTGGCCGGGATCGATGACGCCCACTACTACCAGGTCCACAATCTCCACAAGGCCGCCGCCCAGATCCCGCCGGGCGCGGCCTCCCTGCTTCTCTCCCACACCCCCGAGGCCTATCGGCACGCCGCCCACGCTGGTTTTCGGGCCATGCTCTGCGGGCACACCCACGGCGGCCAGATCTGTCTGCCGGGCGGCATCGCACTGATCTGGGACGCCCGCTGCCCCCGGCAGCTGGCCGCCGGCCCCTGGGTCTACCGGGGCATGAGCGGCTATACGTCGGTGGGCAGCGGCACCTCCGTGGTCAATGCCCGACTCAACTGCCCCCCGGAGATGACGATTCACGAGCTGGTCGCCGGATAACCGGCACGACACCCGGTCGCTGGCATCGGGCGGTTGGTCGCGCGTTGCCGGGAACGGTTGCGGTTCTGGTTAAACGCACGCACGGAAGCGTCCGGTTGACCAAGCTCGCAGACGGGCGGTAATTCGGATATCCCCTGCCGGATTCTCGGGTTGCGTTTCGTTAACCGGAACGTTCGTCTTGGCGCCGCCGACCCCGGCCCGACCACCCGCCCAGGGGCGTCAGCGCCAGGTCCACGGCCGTGAAGGCACTCACGACAAATGCCAGATCCAGCCACCCCAGCCCCAGGGTCTCGCCGACAAGCAGCCCCGGGATCAGTGACTCGGGCATCTGGTCGAGGATCGGGGCCGAGGTGCTGGAAGGAAGCCCCAATCGGCGCTTCACGAAGCTCGTCAGCAGATCCCCGGCCATCGCTCCCATGGCCACCCCGAGCCCCAGATGCCAGTCGAGACCGAGGGCAAGGGCCGCCAGCGGGGTCAGGGCCAGGGACACCGCCAGCCCCCACCGGGTCTTGGACCGCCCCAGCATAGGTCGCCCGTCCCACAAGACCAGGCCCCCGTCCAACGGGCGCGACCGCCCACCTCGCAGGAGCGCAAACAGGGCGGGTGCGCCGTTCGCCACCAGGACGAGGGCAAGAAGCATGACGATCTGAGACCAATGGGGAGACATGGCTAATCCGGTCTGGCTCGTACGATCGCGCGTCAGTATAGGTCAGCCTCCCCCGCTATCGGCCAGAGGGGTAAACCCTAGGTCCCCAGCAGCTCCGATCGTCTATCGAGCCGCCGCTCCGTACGGCAATGGGCCGTCCCGCAAGGGGCCTGTTACACTCAGACTACGGCCCAAGCCGTCCGAGGGACCAGGGAGACGGTCGCGTCGTCCCAAGTCCCGTGCCCCGCAGGAGCGAGAACCAGCGCAATCACGGCACTCGAGGTCAAGCTATGCCTACCTGGATTCTGGTCGCAGACAACAGCCGCGCCCGTATCTTCGTCGCGGACAAATCCGCGGGACCGCTGAACGAGGTCCGCACCCTGGCCTACCCAGAGGCCCGGCTCCACGAAGGGGATCTGGTGAGCGACAAGGGCGGTCGAGACCGTAGCCCGGGCGTCGCCAGCCACGGATTCAATGGCGAGGACGCCCACAAGCACGAGAACGCCGAGCGCTTCGCCGCCCAGGTCTGCTCCGAGCTCGAGAGCGCACGCACCGCCGGGGAGCTGCGTAAGCTCTACGTGGTCGCCGCCCCGGGCTTCCTGGGGATGCTCAGGCGCCACCAGTCGGGACCGCTTCGCCAGCTGATTGCCGGAGAGATCGACAAGAACGTCTCCACCCAGGACCCCGCCAGCATCCGCAAGTGCCTGCCCGAGTACCTCTAGCCCAACCCCGATCGGATCGCCAAGCTTGGGCGTGCCAGTCGCGACAATCCCGGCTGGCCCGCCCGATTGCACAAGACGCGAGGTTAGACCCATGACCGAGGCTTCGGGGCGCGCGCCTGGGCTGCTCTTCGGGCCCGGACCTGCCGGCTCCTGGGACGACGAGCGGGTCTCCGGACCCCGCGTGCTGCACTGCGCGGACGGGACCTGGCGCATACGAGGGCGTGGGCGCCGACGGCCATAGCTCCCGGTCCATTGGACTTGCGACCTCGTAAGATGCCGTCCGCTGGGTCAGAGGGCCGAATCGCGGGCGGCGCGACTGCGAGCGAGCTTGTCGAGGACACCGTTAACGTAGCGATGGCCCTCATGGGCGCCGAGGAGCTTGGTGAGCTCGACGGCCTCGTTGATGGCGACCCCGGCGGGGATCTCGGGAGAGTAGAGGATCTCGTAGGCGCCCAGACGGAGGATGGCGAGCTCCACCGGGTCGACCTGACCGATGGGGCGATCCAGCAACCGGTCGAGCTCGGCGTCGATCTCGGTCACATGGGCGGGCACGCCCTTGAGCAGGCTCTCGAAGAGGTCGAGGTTGAACTTGAAGCGGAGCCGGGCGTCTGGGGGCTCGTCCTCCTCGGCACCGCTTAACGACCCGGCCAGGGCGTCCAGCCACTCCGGGTCGTCGAGCATGTGCTGCTTGATGGTGGCCGGGGCCTCGCGGGTCAGGTGCCATTGATAGAGTGCCAGGGCGGCATAGCGGCGTGCCTGCGTGCGCGGGCTGACTCCACCCTTGGCGGTCGGCTTGGCCATGGGGGCTCAGTCCAACCGCCGCAACAGATCGACCATCTCGATGGCCGACAGGGCCGCCTCCGCCCCCTTGTTGCCAGCCTTGGTACCGGCGCGCTCGATCGCCTGCTCGATGCTGTCCACCGTGAGCACGCCGAAGGCGACCGGAATGCCGTACGTGAGGCTAACCTGGGCCATGCCCTTCACGCACTCCCCGGCGACATACTCGAAGTGCGGGGTGCCGCCACGGATCACGGCGCCCAAGGCGACGATAGCGTCGTAGCCGCCTTTCTTGGCGATGCGCTCGATGGCGAGCGGCATCTCGAAGGCCCCGGGGACCCGCACGACGGTCAGCTCGGACTCGTCCGCCCCGTGACGCAGGAGGGCGTCGATGGCGCCCTTTTCCAGGCTCTCCACCACGAAGCCATTCCAGCGCGATACCACCAGACAGAACCGGGCCTTGTCGGCGCGCAGGACGCCCTCGACAGTCTTTATCGTCATGGTCTGGTTATCCTCTGTGACAAGAAATCCGCTAACGCCCGCCGCTCACGTATTCCACGACCTCCAGGTCGAAGCCGGAAATGGCATGCATCGCCTTGGGCGCGCTCATGACCCGCATCTTGCGCACACCCAGGTCCGCCAAGATCTGGGCGCCGATGCCATAGGTCCGTAGCTCGTTCTTGTCCTGCTGGCGGCGCTGGGGGACCGCATCGTCCCGGTCATGGAGCTTGAAGTCCTTGAGACGCGCCAGGAGGTCCCGCGCGCTGTCGCGGTTACGCAGGACCACAATGACGCCCTCGCCGGCCTCGGCGATCTGGCGCATGGCCGCATGCAGCGGCCAGCCACAGGCATTGTGGCGGGTCGCGAAGAGGTCGCAAAGGGTGTTCTGGAGATGCACGCGCACCAGTGTCGGGCGCTCGGGGCAGATCTCCCCAATCGTCAGGGCCAGGTGGATCTCGTTGTCGATGCTGTCCCGATAGGCCACTACCCGGAAGGTCCCGTGCTCGGTCGGGAGCTCGCACTCGCATTCCTTGAGCACGGCCTTCTCGTGGCGCACCCGGTAATGGATCAGGTCCGCGATGGTGCCGATCTTGAGTCCGTGGGTCTGGGCGAAGGCCTCCAGGTCGGGGCGGCGCGCCATGCTCCCGTCCTCGTTCAGGACCTCCACAATGACCGAGGCCGGCTCGAAACCGGCGAGCCGGGCCAGATCGCAGCCGGCCTCCGTGTGACCCGCGCGCACCAACACCCCACCGGGCTGGGCCATCAGAGGAAAAATATGGCCGGGCTGCACCAGGTCGCGAGGCTGCGCATCCGGGGCAACGGCGGCGCGGATCGTGGTGGCCCTATCTGCGGCAGAGATCCCCGTGGTGACGCCCTCGGCCGCCTCGATAGAAACGGTGAAGGCGGTCAGATGGGGGGCCTGATTGTCGCTCACCATTGGCGACAAGCGCAGCTGCTCGCACCGCTCCCTGGTCAGAGTAAGGCAGATCAGACCACGACCGAAACGGGCCATGAAATTGATCGCCTCGGGGGTAACGCAGTCCGCCGCAAGCAGGAGGTCGCCTTCGTTCTCCCGGTCCTCGTCGTCCATGATGACGACCATGCGACCGGCGCGCATCTCCTCGATGATCTCTTCAGTGGTATTCAGGGCCATGGGTCAGGACTGTACGGCTGGCGCTCGGGAGTGCGGAGGGCTCGCTGGGCCGGGGGCGGGGGAGGTCCGCGAGTCGGCGGGCGGTCTGCGGGAACGCAACGTCCGGGCGCCAACGCGGGCGACCCAGGAAACGAAAAGGGCGGTAACGGATGACTCCATTACCGCCCCATTTATTGGTCGGGGCGAGAGGATTTGAACCTCCGACCACCTGAACCCCATTCAGGTGCGCTACCAGGCTGCGCTACGCCCCGGGTGGACGCAGTAGACTAGAGCCTCGCGTCTTTACTGTCAACGGTTGACAGTTTTCGGAGTAAGGTCCTACTGGAGCTTCGGCGGCTCGCGGAACCGGGGGGAACGGAGCTCGATACTTCGGGCGTGGCCCTGGCTTCGGCGCGCCTTCAACGCCTCAACACTTGGAGTATTTCTTCCAGCTCCATGCGCATTTGGCGCAGCACCTGATGGGTTTGGCTGAGGTCGTGCTTGGCACCCTCCCCGCTCAGCTGCAGGCGCGCACCGCCGATGGTGAATCCCTGGTCATACAGGAGGTTTCGGATCTGGCGCACCATCAACACATCGTGGCGCTGGTAATAGCGCCGGTTGCCGCGGCGCTTCACCGGCTTGAGCTGGGGGAACTCCTGCTCCCAGTAGCGCAGAACGTGGGGCTTCACGCCGCACAGCTCGCTGACTTCACCGATGGTGAAATAGCGCTTGCCGGGGATGGGCGGCAGCTCGCCGCCCCCCATCTCGTCCCCGTTATCGCTCGTGTCCAGCATAAGCCTCCACGCGCGACTTGAGCTTCTGGCCCGGTCGGAACGTAACGACACGGCGAGCGGTGATCGGAATTTCCTCTCCGGTCTTAGGGTTGCGGCCCGGCCGTTCTTTCTTCTCGCGCAGATCGAAGTTCCCGAACCCCGAGAGCTTAACCTGGTCGCCGCGCTCCAGCGCCGCCCGGATCTCCTCGAAGAAAGACTCCACGATGTCCTTCGCCTCGCGCTTGTTCAACCCGAGCTCTTCGAACAGGTGCTCTGCCATATCGGCCTTGGTCAACGCCATACCGTCAATCTCTCAATTTTGCGCCAAACTCAGATCCGAGACGGGTAATCACCCGTCCCACCGTCTCCTCGACTGCTTCATCTGTAAGTGTCTGAGAAGATGCTTGTAAAATCAATCCTAAGGCGAGACTTTTTCGACCCGTGTCGATATTGCCGCCCATAAACACATCGAACGGCACCAGATCCCGCAGCAGGTCCCCCGCTTCGGCCCGAACCGCCGCTGCGATGGCGGAGTATGGAACGTCCTGGTCTACGATCACTGCGATATCCCGGCGGATAGCGGGGAAGCGCGAGATGGGGCGGAAACGGGGGATCTGTCCGGCCCCAAGTGCCGCTTGGTCCAGCTCGAAGAGGAAGGCGTCCCCGGTCAGGTCGAGCTCCGCGGCGATCGCCGGGTGGAGCATGCCGATCAAGCCCACCGGCTGCCCATCCCGCTCTACGCGCGCGGTCTGGCCCGGATGAAGTGCCGGATGGCTCGCGGGGACGAAGGCAAATCGCTCCGGCGCCCCGGTCAGGGCCAACAGCGCATCCAGGTCCGCCTTGAGGCTGCAGAAGTCTGCCGCCTTGGACGGCTGGGCCCACTGCTCCGGGTCCACGCCGCCCAGCGCCAGGGCGCCGATGGCCCGCTCCTGGCGCAGACCTGCAAGCCCCGGACGGAAGCGCAGCCCGGTCTCGAAGACCCGCACCCGCTCCTGCTGGCGTGCTTGGTTGTACCGGGCAGTCTGGAGCAGACCGGGCCAGAGGCTGAGCCGCATCACCGACATGTCGGCGCTGATCGGATTGGCGAGCCGCAGGCCCTCGAGCCCCGGCTCCAGCCGAGCCTGAAGCTCCGGGCTCACGAAACTATAGGTGACCACCTCCTGGAAACCCCGCCCGACCAGGGCCAGGCGCGCACGGTCCAGGTCGAATGCCGCCTCCGGAGCGGCCTTGGTGCCCGCCGCGGCGCTCGCATGACTCACCGGGATGAGGTCATAGCCGTGGATGCGGCCAATGTCGGCGATCAGGTCGACCTCGTGGACCAGGTCGATGCGGGCGCTGGGGGCGGTCACTTGCCAGCCGTCCGCGATACGCTCCGTCTCCATCCCGAGCCGGGCCAGGATCTCCTCGATGGTCTGCGTCGGCAGGGCAAGCCCAAGGATCTGGGCGCAGCGCGCCTCCCGAAGCGCCAGCGGGGCTCGTCGGGGCAGGTGCGCATCGACGGTCGCGTCCACCACCGGGCCTGGCTGCCCACCCACGATGTCCAACAGGAGCCGAGTGGCCCGCTCGATGGCCCGAGCCTGGAGCTGCGGGTCCACCCCGCGCTCGAAGCGGTGGGAAGAGTCGGTGTGCAGACCGTAGCTTCGGGCCTTGCCGCTGATCCCGGCAGGGGCGAAGAAGGCGCTCTCCAGGAGGACGTCCCGGGTCTCGCTACCCACTCCGCTCCCCTCGCCGCCCATGATGCCGGCGAGTGCCAGGGGACCCGCCGCATCCGCGATGACCAGGGTGTCCGGACGCAGGGCCACCTCGTCGCCATTGAGGAGCGGAAGCCGCTCGCCGGGCTCGGCGAGGCGCACCCGAATCTCGCCGTTCAGCCGCGCCAGGTCGAACGCGTGCATGGGCTGGCCCAGCTCCAGCATCACGTAGTTGGTCACGTCCACCACCGGACCGATAGAGCGGATGCCAGACCGGCGCAAGCGCTCGCGCATCCACAGCGGCGTCTCCGCCGCCGGGTCGATGCCCCGGACGATCCGGCAGGCATAGCGCGGGCAGTGCTCCGGGGCGAGGAGGCGGACCGGGAAACAGTCGTCCACAGCGGGGGGCACGGACTCCACCTGGACTGGCGTCAGGGACACACCGTTGATGGCTGCCACCTCCCGGGCCAGGCCGGCAATACAGAGACAGTCGCCCCGGTCGGGGGTCAGGTCCACCTCGATACAGGCGTCGTCCAGCCGCAGCCAGGCGCGGAAGTCCTGACCGATCGGGGCATCCGGCGGCAGGGGCAGGATGCCGCCGGAGGTCTCCGCAAGACCCAACTCGGAAGCGGAGCAGATCATCCCCAAGGACTCGACCCCACGGAGCTTGGCCCGCTTGATCTTGAACCCGCCCGGCTGGTCCCCGGGCAGCGCGGCACCGACAGTGGCGACCGGCACCCGCATCCCCTGGGCCACATTGGAGGCCCCGCAGACGATCCGAAGCGGCGCGTCTTCGCCCACCCGGACCGAGCAGACCCGGAGCTTCTCGGCATCGGGATGAGGGGACACGGACTCCACCAGGCCCACCACCACGCCGCTGAACACGGGGGCGGCGGGCTCCACGGAGTCCACTTCCAATCCGGCCATGCTGAGCTGGTCTGCCAGGGCCTGGGTCTCGACGGGGGGATTCACCCAGTCCCGCAGCCACGACTCACTGAAGCGCATCGTTACTGTCCTGTGTGCAAAAGGGCGGTGCGGGGTGCGGCCGTTGCCGCCGGCAGACACCCGACTCGCCAATAATTCGTGAGTGCCAGGAATAGCGCCCTGCGCGAGCCCCGCCGAGCAGAGACGCAATAGAAACCGAGCACGCTATACGCACATGAGCCATTCCTGTCTTTACGCCTCCGCTCGTGCGCGTAACCGAGAAACAACCTATTCGCCTAGGTCCAGCGGGCCTAGGCGAATTGCCGCAGGAACCGCAGGTCGTTCTCGAAATACAGGCGTATATCGTCGATGCCGTAGCGTAGCATCGCCAGGCGCTCCACCCCCATGCCGAATGCGTAGCCCAAGTAGCGATCCGGGTCGATCCCCACGTGCTTGAAGACCTCCGGGTAGACCATGCCGCACCCCAGTACCTCCAGCCAGCCGGTCTGCTTGCACACCCGACAGCCCGAGCCCCCGCACATCACGCATTGGATATCCACCTCCGCCGAGGGCTCGGTGAAGGGGAAGTAAGACGGTCGGAAGCGCAGCTTCAGATCCCGCTCGAAGAAATCGGTGAGAAAGTCATAGAGCACGCCTTTGAGATCCGCGAAGCTCACCTGCTCGTCTACCAGCAGACCCTCCACCTGGTGGAACATGGGGGTGTGCGTCAGGTCCGAGTCGCAGCGATAGACCCGCCCGGGGGCGATGATCTTGAGCGGCGGTGCCTGCTCCTTCATCACCCGGATCTGCACCGGGGAGGTATGGGTGCGCAGCAGGAGCTCCGCGTCGAAATAGAAGGTGTCGTGCATCGCCCGTGCGGGGTGATGCTCAGGAATATTGAGCGCCTCGAAATTGTGATAGGCGGTCTCGACCTCAGGGCCCTCCGCCACCGAGAAGCCGGCATTGGCGAACAACCGCTCGATCCGACGCAAGGTTCGGGTCACCGGGTGCAGGCCGCCCGTGACCTGGCCCCGCCCGGGGAGCGTCACGTCGATTCGCTCGGCGGCGAGACGCGCGGACAGTGCCGCCTGCTCCAAGAACGACTTGCGCTCGTCCAGTGCCCGCTGGACCTCGTCCTTGGCCTGATTGATGAGCTGACCCGCGGCCGGACGCTCCTCCTTGGGCAATTTACCGAGCTGCTTCAGTAGCGCGGTCAGCTCCCCGCTCTTACCCAGATAGCGCACCCGCACCCGATCGAGCTGAACCAGGTCCGGGGAGTCCGCGACCGCCGCCAAGGCGACCCCGCGCAGCGCGTCGATTGCGAGTCCGGTTTGTTCGGGCATCTTCCAACCTTAACCTTGAGGGGAGCAATTGAAGCGAGAAAGAAGCTTCATCGCAGCCGCAAACGAAAAAAGGGAAAGACCGGGGCCTTTCCCTTGTTTCGCGGCCTAATCTGTTAGGGACAGCGGTCTATCGTCAGGCCGCCAGCGCGGCCTTGGCCTGCTCCGCGAGGGCCGTAAAGGCGACCCCGTCATGATAGGCGATATCGGCCAGGATCTTGCGATCCACATCGATTCCCGACTTCTTCAGTCCGGCGATCAAACGGCTATAGGATAGACCATTCTCGCGGGCACCCGCATTGATGCGGGCGATCCACAGGGCGCGGAACTGGCGCCGGCGTTGGCGGCGGTCGCGGTAGGCGTACTGCCCGGCCTTGATGACCGCCTGCTTGGCAACCCGAAAGACCTTGCTACGGGCACCATAATAGCCCTTCGCCTGCTTCAGGATTTTCTTGTGTCGGGCGTGCGCGGTTACGCCCCGTTTGACGCGTGGCATCTAAATATCTCCGGTGTCTGGTGCGATCAGCAGTAAGGGATCATCCGCAAGGCCGCTCTTTGATCCGACTTGTGGATCAGCTTGGGCGAGCGAAGCTGACGCTTCCGCTTGGTCGACTTCTTGGTCAGGATATGACGCCGGAAGGACGAGTAGCACTTGACTCCGGAGGCGGTGCGTTTAAAGCGCTTGGCCGCTCCTCGGTTCGTCTTGATCTTAGGCATGGTTTCTTCACTCCGCTATTTGCCTACGTGTTTCTATGCGGCGCCCGCGGACTGCCGCTATTTCTTCTTGGGGCCCAGCACCATCACCATCTGGCGTCCTTCCATCTGGGGTTGCGATTCCACGATGCTGTATACGGCGAGATCGGTCTCGATGCGTTTCAGGAGCTCCAACCCCAGCTCGCGGTGCGCATGCTCGCGACCGCGAAAACGCATGGTAACCTTCGCCTTGTCCCCTTCTTCGAGGAAACGGATCAGGTTGCGTAGTTTGACCTGATAGTCTCCTTCGTCCGTCCCTGGGCGAAACTTGATCTCCTTGATTTGAACCTGCTTCTGCTTCTTCTTGGCCTCGTTCTGCTTCTTCTTTTGCTCGAAGCGGAATTTGCCGTAGTCCATGAGCCGGCATACCGGCGGGTCTGCGGTTGGGACGATCTCCACGAGATCCATCCCCGCCTCTTCGGCCATCTCCAGTGCCTCTCGCACCTTGACGACCCCGACCTGGTTGCCATCCGCGCCGATCAAACGAATCTCGGGGATGTTGATCTCGCGATTGACGCGGTTTCTCTTTGGTGCAGCGATTGCCGGTTCCTCCACAAGGATGAGAAAAACAACCGTCCCTGTCGGACGCCGGGTTCATGACCGGCTCTGTCGAATCTAGACTGGAATCACCGCTCGATGGGGACAGGACCTAAGGTCAATCGGACCCCTCCGATCGGTCAGACTCAACCGGGCGGGGCATCCGTGACACCCACCCCAAGACACAGCAACCAGGCAGCGATCAACCGACCCTGGCGCCGAGCTACGGGCCGCCTCAGTGGGCTCGGCTCGCCACCTCGTCGGACAACCGGACCGCCAGCCGATCCAGATCGAATGACCCGAGATCCTGACCCTTCCGATCACGGACCGCAACCTCCCGAGCCTCCACCTCGCGATCCCCGACCACGAGCAGGTACGGCACCCGCTGCAGGGTATGCTCGCGAATCTTAAAGCCGATCTTCTCGTTTCTCAAGTCCGTATCGACCCGGAAGCCTTTGTCGCGCAAGGTCTTAGCGACCTCCTCAACGAACGGAGCCTGGCGGTCGGTGATATTGAGGACCACCGCCTGCACCGGGGCGAGCCAGAGAGGCAGGAGACCCGCGTAGTGCTCGATCAGGATGCCGATAAACCGCTCCACCGAGCCCAGCACGGCGCGGTGGATCATCACTGGAACCTGTTTGCTGTTGTCCTCGGCGATGTATCCCGCGCCCAGGCGCCCAGGCATGGAGAAATCCACCTGGATGGTCCCGCATTGCCAGGCCCGACCGATACTGTCGTGCAGCGTGAACTCGATCTTGGGACCGTAGAAGGCCCCCTCCCCCGGCTGGACCTTGAACGCCAGACCCTTGTCCCGCAGAGATTTTTCCAGCGCTGCCTCGCCCTTGTCCCAAAGCTCGTCGCTGCCGACCCGCTTCTCGGGGCGCAGGGACAGGGCCAGCGCGATCTGATCGAACCCGAAGTCCCGGTAGGTCTCGAAGACCATATCGATCAGGGTCGCCACCTCCGCTTGGAGCTGGTCCTCGGTGCAGAAGATGTGAGCGTCGTCCTGGGTGAAGCGTCGCGCCCGCATCAGCCCGTGGAGGGTGCCGGAAGGCTCGTAGCGGTGCACCACCCCGAACTCGGCCATGCGCAGGGGCAGGTCCCGGTAGCTCTTAAGACCCTGATTGAAGAGCTGGATGTGCCCGGGGCAGTTCATGGGCTTAATCGCGTAGTCGCGCTCGTCGAGCTGCGTCGTGAACATGCCCCCGGCGAACTTGTCCCAGTGGCCGGAGCGCTCCCAGAGCGACCGGTCCAGGACCTGGGGCGTCTCCACCTCCTGGTAGCCGTACTCGGCGAGCTTCTCGCGCATGTACTGCTCGGCCAGCCGGTAGACGATGCGGCCCTTGGCATGCCAGAAGGCCATGCCTGGGGCCTCCTCCTGGAAGTGGAAGAGGTCGAGCTGCTTGCCCAGCCGACGGTGGTCCCGCTTCTCCGCCTCCTCGAGCCGATGGAGATAGGCGTTAAGCTCCTTTTTGTCCCGCCAGGCTGTCCCGTAGATGCGTTGAAGCTGGGCGTTCTTGGAGTCGCCGCGCCAGTAGGCCCCAGCTACCTTGGTGAGCTTGAAACCCTCGCCGAGCTTTCCCGTCGACGGCAGGTGCGGCCCGCGGCAGACATCGAACCAGTCGCCCTGGCGGTAGATGGAGACTTCCTCGCCCGCTGGGATGATCTCGTCGATGATCTGGACCTTATAGGACTCGCCCAGATCGGCGAAAACCCGCTTGGCCTCGTCCCGATCCCAAACCTCGCGGACAATGGGCTGGTCGCGCTTGACGATCTCGCGCATACGCGCCTCGATCTGCACCAGGTCGTCGGGGGTAAATGGCTCGTCCCGGGCGAAGTCGTAGTAGAAGCCGTTCTCGATAGCCGGGCCGATGGTGACCTGGGTCCCGGGATACAGCTCCTGCACCGCCTGGGCCATCACATGGGCGGCATCGTGCCGCAGCAGCTCCAGGGCGTCCCCCTCGTCCTTGGCGGTGACGATGGCCAGACTCGCATCGCCGTCGATGGTGAAAGACGTATCCACCAAGCGCCCGCTCACACGACCTGCGAGGGCTGCCTTGGCAAGACCGGGGCCGATCGAGGCCGCCACCTGATGCACGGACACGGGGGCGTCGAAGTCGCGGATCGAGCCGTCTGGGAGGGTGATGCGGGGCATGGGAAGATGCTGATATCTCAGTGGCGATCAATACCAAAGATCGCATGATGGGGTTCCCGGAAAGGGGGACCAAAAAGCGAAAACCGCCAGCTTCCAGCCGCGCGCCGTGCAAACCTCGGAGAACGCCTGGGCGACCCGGGGAGCCGTGGAAGCGGGAGGCTGGTAGCTGGCGGCCAGGATTTGGTAGGCGCGATTGGACTCGAACCAACGACCCCCACCATGTCAAGGTGGTGCTCTAACCAACTGAGCTACGCGCCTGTCGTTAAGAGCCCGGAATGTTAGCGGCGGTTTCTCGGCTTGGCAAAGCTTTTTTGGTCGCCGGAGGTCTGCCTCGCCGGCGATGCGGATCGGTTCCGGGCCCTGCTTAGAATCGGCGGATGACCGCCGGCACTCGCCGCGAAGTGGCAAACGCTCCGGCAACCGGGCGCGATATCATGGGGGTGGTCGGCGGAAGCGCGACCGACATAAGGCATCGCCGGGCGATCGACTCGGCGCGCTCTCCCAGTACACGCGACCGGACACCATGGCCTCAGATCCGCTCTCACGACTGCTCGCGAACCTGGACTTCGCCTGGCGGCGCGAGCCGGCGGGGCCCCCCTCGCTCACGAACATTCAGTGGCGCTCGGGGGCCTGCGACCCGGGCTCGATCCTCTTTTTCCAGCGTTTCGACGATGGGCGTAGCGACGAAGAGCTCTATCGGCGATACCTGGCGGACGGCCCCTTCCCCGTGCTAGTGACCAACCGGATGCTCGACTGCTTCGATGCGCTCCCGGGCAAGGGCATCTATGTGACCCGACCGAACGAATGGGCGCAGACGGTCGGGCGATTCTCCGACCTGGTCTATCCGTTGAAGTCGGACGGACTGAAATTCATCGGCGTCACCGGGACCAACGGCAAGACCACCACCGTTAAGTATCTGGAATCGATCCTGTCCGCCCAGGGCCGGCGTGTGCTCTCGGTCGGCACCCTGGGGCTGTCGCTCGATGGGCAACCGCTGGCAGAGACCGGATTCACCTCCCCGCCCCAGATCGAGCTGCGACGGCTCTTGCACGCGCAGCAGGATCGCTGCGATGCGGTAGTCATGGAGGCGAGCAGCCATGCACTGGATCAGGGACGGATCCACGGCATCCCGTTCGCGAGCGCCGGCTGGACCAACTTCACCCAGGACCACCTGGACTATCACCGGGACGAGGACGCCTATTTCGACGCCAAGACCCACATCCTGGACCTGATCGAGGACGGCGGCCGGCTCTATTGCACCAGCCCCGAGGTCGCCCGCCGGCTCCGGGAGCGGGGGACCCCGCGGGTCCCCATCGAGACCCTTGGCCCGGCGTCCCTGCCCCCCGAGGCCATCGCGGCGAAGCCCTTCCTGGCTCTGCGCCACAACCGTCAGAACTACGCACTCGCCACCGCCCTGGCTGACTGCCTGCTGGGGACTGGCCCGCGCGACGACTGGCAGCACTTGAGCGCGGTCGACGGGCGATTCGAGTGCCGCACGGTCGGTAACCGCACCATCGTCGTCGACTTCGCCCACACCCCCGACGCCCTGGAGACCATCCTCACCGCCATCCGCGACGGATTCCCGGGCGCCCGGGTCCTGACCCTCTTCGGCTGCGGCGGCGACCGGGACCGGGGCAAGCGCCCCCTGATGGGTGCGGCGGTCGCGCGTCACTCCGACCGCTGCATCGTGACCTCGGACAACCCCCGCACCGAGGACCCCGAGCGGATCGTGGCAGACGTCCTCACCGGCATGCCGGCGCAGGGCCGGGAGGTCGTCCTGGAACGTCCGCAGGCGGTCGCCCGCCTCTTCGACCTGCTCGCCGCCAGCCCGGCCGACGAGCCCTGGGTGGCGCTGATCGCCGGCAAGGGTCACGAGCGCTATATCGACCGCAACGGCCGCAAAGAGTATTACAGCGACCAGGACGAGGTGGAGCGCAACCTGCAACGCCTCGGCTGGATCTGAAGGAAACCGCGATGCCCCTGCGCCAGCTCTATTCCATCCCCGCCGGCCTGCTGCTCGGCATCGCGCTCGCCCTGCTGCTCCCGGAGGGCGCGCCCTATGTCGCCTGGCTGGGACAGATCTTCGTCTCGGTGCTCAAGCTCCTGATCCTGCCCCTGATCCTGGTGTCCGTCTATGCCTCGCTGGCGGGGGGCACGGAGCTGCGGCAGATCGGCGGGCGGGCGCTCCTCTACTACGCGGCGACCACCGCGGTCGCGGCCGCCCTGGGGACATCCATCGGGCTCGCATTCTCCCAAGGGCTGCCCCCCGGGCTGCTGGACCTGCCGCCCGTGGAGCCGACGACCACCGCGTTCAGCCTGGATCGGCTGGTCGCCAATTTCATCCCCAGCAACCTCTTCGCCTCCCTGGCGCAGGGCAATGTGCTGCACATCGTCTTCGTGGCGGTCCTGGCGGCACTGGCCTCCCGGCGCATCGCCCAGACCCATAGGGGGACCCTGCTGGCGGGCGCACAGGCCCTGGACGCTCTCCTCATGCAGACCCTCAACGGCGTGCTCCTTATCGCCCCCATCGGGGTCGCGGCCCTGGTCTACGCCGGCCTAGCCGGGATGGACTGGGCTGGGGTCTTTCAGCTCCAGTCCTTCGTCTGGGCAGTGGGGCTCGGCGCCCTGCTGCATGCGGGGATTGTCCTGCCCAGCCTCTACCGGACCCGGACCGGGCGTCCCTTTTTGCCCTTCCTCGCCGCCTGCCGGGAGCCCCTGCTCACGGCGCTTTCTACGGCGTCCAGCAACGCCACCTACCCGGTCTCCAAGCGCGCCTTGGAGGCATTCGGCGTCAGCGAGCGGGTCACCAGCCTGACCCTGCCCCTGGGCGCGACACTGAACATGCACGGCTCGGCCATCTACCAGTCGATCCTGCTGATCTTCATGTCTCAGTTGGCGGGTGCCGACCTGACCACACTCCAGGCCATCTTCATCGTGCTACTCACCATGGCCTCGTCGGCCGGTACGGCCGGCATCCCCGGCGGCGGGATCGCCATGATGGCCTTCATGCTGGAGCTGCTGGGATTGCCCCAGACCTATTTGGCCCTGTACGTCGTGGTCGATCGCTTCTTCGACTACCCCATCACGTCCGTCAACGTCTGGGGCGACCTGGTGGTCGCGGGCATCGTGGACCGGGAGCTGCAAGCCGCTGAGGCGATCGCCCAGCCTATCCCCTCGCAAGTCATCGACCCGGCGTCATGACTCGCCAACCGACTGCGAGCCAAGCCCGAACCCACACTCGCTGCTACCGTTGCGGCCTTTTCCTTGTTTGAGCCCACGCCCATCGAAACCTGGCGGGATGCGGGTCGCGTGCAGCCGCGACAACGGGATACACTCGCCCTACCTTGCGAGTCGGCCTCCCCTGAGGTGTCGATGTCCCCGCGTAACCTGTTGCTGTCCCTGTTGCCCCTCGCCGCATCCCTGGCGGGGCTGGTCCTATCCCCCGATGCCTCCGCCGCGCCCGGCTGCCGACAGGGCGCGGAGGTTCGAGTCTGGACCGCTCCACTGAGCCCCGAGCCCGGGGAGCCCATGGAGGTCCTGGCGGTGGCAACCGACGAGGACCTGGATCGGATCCTGATAACCGACCCCGCCGGTAGCCAGTCGCCGTTGCGCGGCGTCCGCTACGGAGGCCCGCCCTGGGCCCTGCATGGGGGGGTGTTCCGGCCCAGATCCGGAACGTATCGGATCGAGGCCGTGCGCGGGGGTCAAACGGTCGCCTGCGGGGAGGTCCGGGTGGGAGGCGGCGCGGGGAACCGGGGCAGCGGCGAGTGGGACCTGGCCGCCAACGCGTTCTTCGCAATCTGGATCGAGCGGCTGTTCGACGCTCCGCCCGAGCAGTCCCTGAGCTTCGACTCCCTGGCCCCCGTGCTGCGGGACCCGGAGCGCAACTTCCTCTTCGACTTTCTCGGCGCGGGCGAGGACAACCGGCTGCCCGCGGAGCCGGACTGCGCGGACCTGCCCTATTTCCTGCGCGCCTATTTCGCCTGGAAGCTGGGGCTGCCGATCGCCTATCGCCCCTGTAGCCGGGGCAGCCGGAGCAACCCGCCGCGCTGCGAGGCCCCGGTTGTGGAAAAGGGATTCGCCGGCTCGACGGCATCGGCCAAGGAGTTTCGAGGGGTGACCCGGCGGATCATGGACACGGTCCATTCCGGGAGCGGGCGTACGGCCCTGCGGGACGACTCCACGGACCTCTACCCGATCCCGCTGGACCGCTCCGCCCTGTGGCCCGGTACCGTCTATGCGGACCCCTACGGGCACGTCATGATCCTGGTCAAGTGGGTCCCGCAACGGCCCGGCGAGCCGGGATTGCTGCTTGCGGTCGACGCCCAGCCGGATAACTCCGTGGCCCGCAAGCGCTTCTGGGAAGGGACCTTCCTGTTCGCCGACACCCCGAGCGCCGGACCCGGATTCAAGACCTTCCGGCCCCTGGTACGCACTGGCGGGGGCGGGGCGCGCGTCCTGCCCAACAACGCGCTCGACGGCCGCAACGGACTTCCCCCCTACTCCACCGAGCAGGCAGGACTCAGGCCCGACGACTTCTATGCCCGCATGGAGCGGCTGATCAACCCCAGCGGACTGGAGCCGGAGGCCGCGTACCGGTCGACGCTCGCGGCCCTGATGGAGCAGCTCGAAACCCGGGTGGGCTCGGTGGACAACGGCGAGTCCTACATGCGCGCCCACCCTGGCACCGTCATCCCCATGCCCAGCGGACCCGCCATCTTCGAGACCACCGGCCCCTGGGAGGACTACGCCACCCCCTCCCGGGACATGCGCCTGTTGATCGCCATGAACGTGCTGGAAGGGCTGCCGGAGCGCATCCGCCGCTACCCGGAGCTCTATGTCATGCGCGGCGACAGCCCCTCGGGGGCGGCCGCACTGATCGAACGGCTCCATGCCCGCAGTATCGGACAGCAGTCCATCGAATACACCCGCAGCGACGGCAGCCCCTGGCGGCTGACGGTTGCAGACATCTACGCCCGGCGGTCGGGGCTCGAGGTCGCCTATAACCCCAACGACTGCGTCGAGCGCCGCTGGGGTGCCTCCCCGGACACCCAGGACTACCCCAGCTGCCGCCGCCAGGCACCCGCGGAGCAGCGCAAGCGAATGGAGGAATACCGGCCCTGGTTCGCCGAAGCACGCAGGCCGCCGCGCTAGGATGGCATTCTCGATCCACGCGAAGTTCCCGGCACCAGTCCGAAGGAGTCCACCCTTGCCGACCCAATCCTCAGCCCAGGTCTGGCCCAAGCTCTCCGCGATCCTTGCCTGCTGTGCGCTGCTGGCGTCCTGCGGGGGCGCCCCGGAAAGGGTCGCCGAAGGAGGCCGCGCCGGGACCTGGGCCGGGCGATCCTTAGGGGCCGCGCCCAGTCCTCAGCCCGGAATTAAGCGCGCCATTGTCGCCCGTGCGCAACGCGAGTGGGAGTTCTTCGGTCGCCAAACCGTGATCTTGCGGGGCAGCGAGGAGAGCATCCCCCATGTCGGCGCCTGGGAGGACGACGGCCGGGTCTACAGCGACCGGGTCAACAGCTACTGGCGCGCCGTCGGCAAGCCGGGACTCAACGGTATGGATTGTCGGGAGCCCTGGTCCGCCGCCTTTATCAGCTGGGTGATGGAAAGCTCGGGGGTGCCGGAGAGCCAGTTCCGCCCGGCGGGCGCCCATTGGGTCTACCTGGCCGACGCGATCGACCAGTCGCCCTACCCTGGCCGCTGGTTCATCCCGCGCCGCGTCAAGGACTACAGCCCCGAGCCCGGAGACCTGGTCTGCGCCTCCCGCGGCTTTACCCGCCCAGAGACCTTTAACGGCTACATCAGCCCCTCCATGCTCGCGGGCTACAACACCCATTGCGACCTGGTGGTCGCCAAGTCCGGCCAGACCCTGGACGCGATCGGCGGCAACGTCCGCAACTCGGTGTCCCGAACCAACGTGGAGCTGGACGGCGAGGGACACCTGAAACCCGTGCCCCGACGCCCCTGGTTCGTAATCCTGCAAAACCGGCTTTGACGCCGCCGCCGCTCCCGTGCCGGGGGACGCTGCCCCTGCGGGCGCGTGCCGGCACGCGCCGCAGTCCGGAAGCTCAATGCAGCTCGACCTCGAAGGCGAGCGTGTCGTCCCCTCCCAGCACCCGCTTGCGGAGCACTTCCACAGGCACGCGCTCGCCCGGCCGACGGTCCAAGAGCGCGATGCGGATGTCCGTATAGGTACCGACCGGACTGTCGCCCACGCGCACGATTCGGTCGCCCTCCTTGATCCCGGCCTTTTTGGCCCCGCCGTTATCCGCCAGGCCCTCGACCTCGGCCCCCTTGCCATCGCCCTCGGCCTTGAGCATGACCCCGAGCAGGCCCGCGTCGGGCAGGTCCAGGCGCTTGGGGAACAGCAGGTAATCCGCCGCAGCGGGATCCAGGTCCCGATTGGAGCCGTTGAGCAGGATGGCCGCAGGTACCGGCGTCCGCCGCTGGAGCCGGCGCGGGATTCCCTGCCCAAACTCCAGGTGGCCGCTGCCCGCCAGTACCACGAGGGTCTTCTCCGGATGCTCCTGAAGGTAACGGGCGGCGCGCTCGGCCATCCCCTCGTCCCACAGGAGCTGGACCTGCAGAAAGCGCTCGAAGGACTCCTTCTGGGCCGCCGGGTGCATGTCGAACACGGCCTTGACCCGGTCCCGGTAAGTTTGGTCCTCCCGGCCCATATCCGCCGGGATACGGGCGCGCTCCTCGGGCTTGAGGCCGTCGATCCCGACATCCCCCACCCGCCCGGTGAGCTCGGATTCCAGGTTGAGGGCGATCACCGGGATGCGGCTCTCGCGGGCGAAGTTCAGGATGGGCCGGTAGAGCCGGTAGTCATAGCGCCAGCGGTCGAAGTACTGGGTGCGGCGGAGGAATTCCGCCTCGTCGATCTGCCCCGCAATATAGGCATCCAGAGGCGCCTGGTAGGGCTGCTGGAAAAACTCCATGCCGATGGCGAGATCCTTACCCCGGCGCTTCAGACCCTCGATCACCTGGAGCTGGTTAAGGTGATCCTCGTAGCGGTCGTGGCTCTCGCCCACGAAGACCACCCGGCGGTCCGCGATGGCGTCGAGCAGCCGGTCCATGTCCGAGATCTGGCGCGTGTCCATGACGCGGGTACGGGTGTCCGCCGGTATGGGTGCCGCCGCCGGGGTGGCGGACCCGCCGGCCACGTGGGGGTCGGCTGGTGGCGTCGCTGGTGCGGCCCTCAAGCCGGGGGCGCAGGCCAGGGCGAGAGCCAGGCCCGCGATGGGGAGACGAATCGGTCGGTTTGCAGCCACGAAAGACCCCGCTGGTGTTGGCCGAAGGCGCCCGCATTATTGCCCAGGGTTGGAAGCCGCCGCCAACCCGCCCCAGACGGGGCCATCCGCCACACGACCGGTAACCCAGCGACCATGCCTAGACGCCGACCAGACGCCTTCCCCCTGGCCCCGATCCTGGCCTTATGGGTCGCCCTCTGGGTCGCCCTGGCCGCGCCGCTCGCCGCGGAGGAGGCACCGGCCGACCCACCGGTCGTGGAGCACCGGATCGAGGCGCGGATCGACCCGGTGGCGGGCACCATCCAGGTCACCGACCGTCTGACCCTCCCCCCTGGGCGGGACGATTGGGATCTGATCCTGCACCGGGAGCTGTCCCCGCGGCTAATCGCGGGCAAAGGCACCCTGGAGAGCCAGGAGCGGGACGCACACCTGGAGCGCTTCCGCCTGCGTCTGGCCGATCCTGCCGAGCGGACGGTCACCCTGGCCTACGGGGGCACCATCCGCCATGGATTGGCGGCGGAGAGCGACGGCATGGGCCGGGAGCGCCAGACCAGCACCGGGACCATCGGGCCGGATGGGGTCTTTCTGGACGGCGCCAGCGCCTGGTACCCCCTGGTCCCCGGGAGCCTCCAGCGCTTCGAGCTCGAGGTCTCGCTCCCCGACGGCTGGTCCGCCGTCTCCCAGGGGGCCGGACCTGGGCCCTCGCCGGGCGAGTCTGGCCCTAATCCGTCCACCTGGTCCGAGACCCAGCCCCAGGACGACATCTATCTCATCGCCGCCCCCTTCACCCTCTACCGGGAGCAGGCCGATGGGATCGAGGCCCAGGTCTGGCTGCGCCGCCCGGACCCCCAGCTCGCCAAGGGCTACATGGCCGCGACCCAGGACTATTTGGACCTCTATGCCCGGCTCATTGGCCCCTACCCCTACGCCAAGTTCGCCCTAGTCGAGAACTTCTGGGAGAGCGGCTACGGCATGCCCTCCTTCACCCTGCTGGGACCCCAGGTCATCCGGCTGCCCTTCATCGTGCAGACCTCCTACCCCCACGAGATCCTGCACAACTGGTGGGGCAATGGGGTCTACGTCGACTACGCGCGCGGCAACTGGAGCGAGGGACTCACCGCCTACCTGGCGGACCACCTGATGAAGGAGCGTCAGGGCCAGGGCGCCGCCTACCGCCGGGACAGCCTCAGCGCCTACATGGACTACGTCTCGGCCGGCAAGGACTTCCCGCTGGTCGCCTTCAAGGGCCGCCACGGGGACGCAAGTCAGGCGGTGGGCTACGGCAAATCCGCCATGCTCTTCCACATGCTCAGGCGCCAGATCGGGGACGATGCCTTCCGCCAGGGACTCCAGCGCTTCTACCGGGACAACCGGTTCCGCCATACGAGCTACGACGACCTGCGGCTGGCCTTTGAGTCCGCGAGCGGCGCGGACCTCAAGCCCTTCTTCGATGCCTGGACCACCCGGACTGGGGCACCGCGTCTCGACCTCTCGGATGTCCGCCTGGAGCCTCAACGGACCGGGTTCCGGGTGACGGGGCGGTTGGAGCAGACCCAGAAGGGGGCCCCCTTCCCCCTGCTGGTCCCGGTCGTCATCCACCAGGAGCAGGGCGCACCCCTGGAGCTACGCGTGGAGCTGACCGGTCGCCGCGCGGACTTCCAGACGGATCTGACCTCCGCACCCATTCGCCTGGCCGTCGACCCCGCCTTCGACACCTTCCGGGAGCTGGCACCGGGCGAGTCCCCTGTGGCCCTGAGCGGACTCTTCGGCTCCGAGCGCGGGCTGATGGTCCTGCCAGCCGGGGCAGACCCCGACCTGCTCGCCGGCTACCGGTCCCTGGCCGAGGCCTGGCAGACCGGGCACCCGGGCTGGTCCATTGCCCTGGACCGGGACACCCGCAAGCTGCCCGCGGGCCGACCCATCTGGCTCCTGGGCTGGGAGAACAGCCACCTCCCGGAATTTACGGCGGGCAGCCGCGGCTTTGCCCTGGACCTCGCCGCCCGCCACGCAACCGTCGCCGGCGAGAAGATCGACCAGAAGGGGGCCAGCCTGGTCCTCACCCGGGAGCTCGCCGGACGGCCCCTGGGCTGGGTCGCCGCCGGGGATCCCGCCGCCCTGCCCGGCCTCGCCCGCAAGCTCCCCCACTACGGTAAGTACGGCTACCTGGTCTTCCAGGGGACCGCACCGGACAACCGGCTCAAGGGCCAGTGGCTGCCTGGGGACTCGGATCTCGTGCATTGGTTCGGGGATGCGCGTCCCGATCTCCCGCTCCCACCCGAGCCGGCATTGGCCAACCCCTGATGCGCCAGCCAACCGATCGATATCGAGCCCGTTCCGTTGTAGGAGCGCCGCCCCCGGCGCGACCGCCCTCGGACTAGGGCGCCCACCGCCTCGCGGCCAATCAGCCAGTTCGATCGACAACACGAAGACCGAGGAGCCCGAAGCATGAATATTGCCCTTTTCGGAGCCACCGGGGGCACCGGCCACCAGGTCCTGATCCAAGCCCTCGAGCAAGGTCACCACATCAAGGCCCTGGCCCGAAACCCGTCCAAGCTCCCCGCCGGCCAGGACCGCCTCACGCCCATCCCCGGCGATGTCCTGGACCAGTCTGCCGTCGACGCCTGCGTGCAAGGCGCGGATGCAGTAGTCTGCGCATTGGGCACCCGCAGCGGCGCCGAGCCCATCGAGGCCCTCGGAACCCGCACCATCGTCAAGGCCATGCAGGGCCAGGGCGTGCGCCGACTGGTCGCCGTCACCTCCCTGGGCGTCGGCGACAGCAAGGACCAGATCCCTTTCTTCTTCAAGATCCTGATGCAGCTCGGACTCAAGAAGATCATGGCCGCGAAGGAGGAGCAGGAGCGCACCATCATAGAGAGCGGGCTCGACTGGACCATCGTCCGCCCCGGGGGTCTCACGGACGGTCCTCGAACCGGCAACTACGTCTCCGGCCTGGACAAGACCATCATGGCCCGCCGGGTCTCCCGCGCCGACGTGGCCGAGTTTGTCCTCCGACAGCTTGCCGACGACCGCTACCTGCGCCAAACCCCGGCCATTTCCTGAGTCCCGCGCGCGGCGGTATCGTCATGAATCCGCGGTGCGCAGATCCTGCGCGAGCATGGCGCCGGCCAGTCATGCGCCGCTCGGCTTCCCAGTGTCGCCGCGCCCGGTTGCGGGCGGCGCATTCGATCCCTCCGACACCTGGTGGCCTATGCGGAAATTTTTGAAACGGCCGGTCGTCGCCCTGCTGACGCTCGCGGCCCTGTACCTGATCCCAGTCAATCTGGCGCTGAACCTGCCGGCCACTCGGGCCTACCTGAATCGCATCGCGCCCGATCGTTTCGCCCTCGAGTGGACGCGGGCCTGGAGCTGGTATCCGTTGCGCGTGGAGCTTCGCGGGCTGGCCGCGGACGGCCAAACGGCGACCGAGCAGTGGCAGGTGGATGCGGCCCGTACCTCGGCCTCGGTCTCGCTGCTGCCCCTGCTGCGCGATGGGCTGATCCGGGTACATGACCTGGACCTGGTCGATCTGGAGCTGCGCCTGCGCCCGCGGCCGCAGAATGCCGCTGACGCCCAGGATCCCCTTCGGGCCTTCTTTCCAAGCATCCGCAACCGCGACCCCGCGGCGTTGGCGGAGCCGGCGCCGCCCCCCGGCGGGGCCCTGCGCCTGGAGATCGACGACCTTCAGGTCCAGGGCCGGCACGCCTTCTGGGTCTCTCACCTGCGCGGCACGCTGCCCGGCGAGCTCAGCGGCAGCTTCATGCTGGACACGGTGGCCGGGCAGATCGGTCTCGCCGGCGGCGCCCTCGACCTGCGCCTCGAGTCCCTGGCCATCGGCGACGACACGGACGTGTCCGCGGACGCCGCGATCAAGGGGCGCATCGAGGTCCCGCCGTTCGTCATTGCGGAGACCAAAGGCATCCTGGCCCTGACCATTCCCTGGGTCGATGCCGAGGTGGACCTCCCGGTGCAGAACCTCGACTTCCTGCCCCTACTCGTCGGCGGCGCGGACGGTCTGGGCCTGCACGGCCAGGGGCGCTTGCGCGGGCGGGTGGTCTACGCCTTCGGCGAGATTCTGATCGGCACCGATCTGCACGTCGATGCCTCGGAGCTTGGCATGCAGCTTGGCCCCTACGGCTTCGCCGGCAATGGCCAGGTGCGGATGCTCCAAGACCCGGCGGACCAAACTCAGGCGGATCTCAAGGTGCGCTTCAACGAGGTGCAGGCCCATCTGCCGCCGACCGGACCGGCGGCGGCCCCCGGCAAGACGCCTGGGCAAGACCCGCCGCTCTTCGTTGGGCACGGACTCGAAGCCTGGCTGCATGTGCGCACCCCGAGCTCGGGGATCGACCCGAGCACCGACCCCCGGGTGCGGCCCAAGCGCGACTTCAAGCCCAAACCCAAGACCGCGACCGGGCTTCCGGCGGGCCAGGAGGCGCGCCTGACCCTGACGATCCCGGAGATGACGGTGCCCGACATCGCCGTGCATAACCGCCTGCTCCCGGCCAAGTGGCAGCTCGCCCTGCTGGGCGGGACCGGGGTGCTCAGCGGCAAGGTGGAGCTGGCGCCGGACGCCATGACCATCGCACTCGATCTCGGCTCGGACCGGGCCGATCTGCGCTGGCGGGACTACCGCGCCACCACCGACCTGCTGCTTCAGCTGCGCGCGGCGATCAAGGGCGGGATCGGCAAGGACGAGGTCGGGCTGGATCTGACCGGC
>JBGSOR010000388.1:0-8786 GCA_041738985.1 Chromatiaceae bacterium
ACCCTGGGGTATCCCCACGAATTTCGCCGCCCGGGTCAGTCGGCCAGGGTCGCCGCATGGTCGTTCGCTACCCATTGATCTGGCGCCCCGATCGTCTGTAGCAGGTCTTCGAGGACGCCCTGGTAGTCTCGCAGCACGAGCAGCAAGCGGGCCAGGAACAGCCGCGAATAGACGCGGCGCTTGCCGTTGGCGGGGTGTAGGCGGCGGTGCAGCCCCGCGTGCTCGGCGGCCGTGCCCAGTAACCAGAGCAGAAACGCCGCCAGCGCGGCGATCGGCATCAGGACCGTGAACCGGCCGACGCCATCGGAGCAGCTGCATTCCAGACCCGCACCGAACTGCTGGCACTTGAGGTCTCGGAAACTCTCCTCGATCTGCATGCGTTGGCGGTAGCAATGCACCACCCGTTTGGGAGCGAGGTCGGCGAACTGCGCCGAGGCCACCAGCAGCCACGGCTCGCGGGCCGCGCGGGCGGACTGCTGGCTCTTCTTGGACCGGGAGCGCCGCCCATCGGCGGTCTTGGCGCGCCGCCCCTTGGGTGGTTGACGCACCAGCACGAACAGGGCGCGCAGCGGGTTGCTCTTGACCCAGTCGCCCACGCCGAGGGTGGTGGCGGTGGGCGTGGCGCGTTTGAAGATCGCTCGGCAACTGACCCAGCGGGAGGTCAGGCGCAGGTAATCGCGCCCCCGCACCCGTCCTACCCAGCGCCAGCCCAGGCGCTCGACGGCGCGGTAGAAGGGAACCTTGAAGCCGGCATCGGCGACGATCACCGGGGCCGCCCGTGGCGGCAACAATGCCGCCATCCGTTCGAGAAAGCGTTCCTGCACCCGGCGGTTGTTCGGTTGCCGCTGCGGATGGAACTCCTCGTAGAGCGTCAGCGCGCGTCCCCCGACCGGGAGCGAGGCGCGCAGTAGATGCAACGATTGGTCGGCCTTCAGGTCCGACCAGTCGACCACGATCAGCGGCTCGCGGATGCGCGCCAGGGTGATCCGGCACAGCGCGGCGTAGACCGAGCGCGCCTCGCCTTGCAACCGAGTGTTGCCGAGCAAGCGATCGGCGCGCTTGATCTTGTGGCGCAGCCGGGCCGACCCGCCGAACCGCCGCCCGATGTCCGTCAGCGTGAGCCGCGGACCGACGACGCTCGCCACCACGGCCTCCAGCAGGGTCTCCAGGCGACGGCGGTGGATGTGCGTGAGCAACGGGGCCAGGTAGTGGTGCAGGATGGTCAGCGCATGCACGGGGCGGTGTCCAGCAGGTTTGGTCGCCCGCCGGAGATAGTGCCGCCTCGCGCATGTTCCAAGTCACCTTTAGAAACCGCGCTAGGTGATTGTTTTTAATAGAGAAGTTTTGGGGATATCCCAGGGACGTACCACGTTATCCATCCTCGATCCCGGCCAGGGTGCGCGCGGCGATGCTGCGCAGAACGGTGGCGGGATGCTCCTGGGCACGCTCCAGGGTGGCGATGTCGTCCGCCTCCAGATGTGGCGAGACCGCCAAGCGCATCCGTCCGCGCCGGTGCGCCAGGCTGGCAACCCCGCGGGCGGCTAGAGCAAGCCCGGCGCTGGTGAAGGATCCCGCCGGCCGGCGATACAGTACGGAGGCTTCCAGGCACGGCACGAAGAAGTCGCACATCAAGTCGTCGCGCCCAGTGCGGTAGGAAATCTTCAGGGACAGATCTTGAAGGCTGCGCGATTCTCCCATCGCTTCCTCGCAGGCCATGGCGTTCGTCCGCCCAGCTTCCGCACGTCTCGGACAACATGCTGGCCCAGATTCCGGACCACAGACCCTAAAGGGTCAGAGTATTGTTCGCGTTGCGGAATTTACCCTCGGGGACCGCGTGTGTCTATGAATTCGGCCTCTCTCCGATGCCCACGGACCCGCCGGGAACCCTAGCGACCCTCCGGGCGACGGCGAGTCGCCAAGCAGGCGCCTAAGCCCGGCGAGTTGACACGATGGAATCCGGGTCGCCGAGATCGTGGACGTTCCGACAGTCCGACGCGGCTCCAGCTCGCGGCCTCAGACCTGATCGGCGCTGATATACCGGTCGCTCCAGTGGTCTTCTTCTTCCCTCCGACGGGCCACCGGCGGGAGATGGCCGTGAGGGATGAAATCCCCTAGATTCAGCGGGTCCTGGGCCAGTCCGTAGGCGACCGCCAGGCGATGAAATTGGCCCTCCAGGATTTCGGTGTGCCCAAACCGATCGGGCATCGGCAGCGCTCGCAGCGCCAATCCGCCCTGGCCGTTGCACTGCATGTCCCAGGAAAGCTTGCCGATCCGTTCGCGATACGCGGCGTCCCAGGAGCCGCCGCCGGCCAGGAAGGTGGGTACCGGTTGGCGCCAATCGTGAAGCTCCCGGCCGTCATCGTTGCGGACCTTGAGGAAGACCTCGTCCCAAAGAACCCGCCCGACTCGATCCAGAAACGGGCCCTCCAGCCTGGCAACGGTGCCGCCGGGAAGTCCCAACCTGGATTCCAGCTCCTCGCGCGCCAGCCAGGTCCCGAATTCGTCGCCGAGAAGCGCCGCCACTCCGTCCAGCGCGACGCCTCTCTCGCGCAACCGCTCGATGCGGTAACGGCCGAGAAAGGACGAGCCTAGGGGTTGCACCTTGGGCAGGAACAGGACGTGCCGGTCGTCCCCCCGACGATCGAAGAGGTTGAAGGCGTTGACGTCCAGGGTGCCGGCGCCGACGTCGACCAACAGGTGCAAGCCGTCGTTGCGTAGCGGCGAGCGGGCATAGCTTGCGGTCTCCGCGACCACCTCGGGTACGACCTGGACCTGGTCGCGATGCAGCAGACGATCCGCCACCGATGTGTAGCGGGCGGCATCCGAATGGGGGCTCAGGGCGTCCTTGGCGCATACCAGCGCGCGGGCCGGGTCGATCCGGTTGGTGGAGACGCTTAAGGTCCAGGCCGCCCAGGCCACCGCGGCGAAGGCGTCCACCAGGGGACGGTTGTCGTAGCTCTCGGCGGGCACGCCGACATTGAGATGCCAGTCCAACCGGTTTCGGCCGTAGATCTCGGCCTGGGACTGCATCAGCTCCAGGCGCACCCGCTGCAGGACCAGGGCCAGAAAGCCGGCCGCGGCGGCGATCGCCTTGGGCTCGCGAGGATGCTCGATGAGCCCCAGCTTCAGGTTCTCCAGAACCCCCTCGTCGCCTTTCGACTCGGCGAGCTCGAAGGTTCCGGCGGCAGTGCGCCGCAGCAGTCCGGGAAGCAGATAGGCCTCGATGCCGGAGCGCTCCCGGCGCAGCGGCACCGCATAGCTGTCGTCCCCGACCCCGACGACCGCCTTGGTAAAGGCGGTGCCGAAGTCCAGCCCCACCGTGACGGTACGCGGTGCGGCCGGCTCGCACGAAAAGACCGGCACGGATGCCGGCAAAGGCGGGCGTCTTGTGCACCAGCTCCGCGATACGCTTGGCCTGGTCGTCGGCCAGGGCGTTCATCGGATAGATCACGATGACCTTCCCTAATCCGTGCGCTCATCGCGTTGGTCGCGGGGACCTGACAATTTTGGGCCGCTCTTCGGTAGCGTGCTACTCGGAGCCTAGCGCCTCGTCAAGCAACCCGGCGACACGATCGACAAACTGCTCGGCGCTTTCTAGGGCAGCAGACGCGCGGTCGCTGGGGATGATCGCGTCTGGTCCGGTCTCGTAGTCCGCGACCTCTTTCATCGTGTAGGCGCGAGCTAAGAAGGCGGTCAGGGACCTGTCGATGGCCGGCTCGGCCTTGGCCAGCCTGGCAAACTCGCTGCGGACTCCGCTGTGTGTCTTCGCGACCCTGCCCGTTCGGCTAAAGATGAACGCCTGCGCCGAGTGAAATGCGGCGAAATAGGCATTGCGTCCGGCGTCGTTGCTCAATCCGATCGCTTGGAGCGCCCTGGAGCTCGATAGGCATTGACGTGCCTTGTCCAGATAGGCGGCAACCTCCGGTTTCATAGGTCCACACCTTCTCGGCGGATCTCATGCATCAGCGGCGTGCGTTCGTCGTACGCGCCGGCCCGGAAGGGCAAAGCATTGATGACGGCGCCGGTCTCATGGAGCAACCTGTCCTCGATCTCCACGATTCGATCGATCTCGCTCCAGCGATCGTCCATCTCCCGCAGGAACACGGCTACGTCGAAGTCGGAGTCGTCTCTCTCATCCCCGCGGGCGCGCGAGCCAAACAGGACGACGCGCTCAATCCTTCCCCCATAAAGGGCATCGAGCCGAGCCCGGAACCTTTGCATCACTGGATGGTTGGTCTGCGACATCCGTCGAATCGCGGAATGAGCTTTCTGCTATTAGGGGTCGGATTCCGAGTCAGCGCTGCATCGCGGAATCCGCTGAGTTGATGCCGGAGGATAGCATCGCGCTCCTTCTGCGTCTTTCGTGAGGTGAAATCTCGCACTCGGGAGGCCATGCTGCTCGCCCAAAAGGCGGGCGACGGCCTGGATCTCGCGGATCTCGCCTGCGCCGATGGAGTCGGTGGTGCGGCCGCCGCCCGGCGATACAGTCCGGAGGCTTCCAGGCGCGGCACGAAGAAATCGCGCACCAAGTCGTCGCGCCCGGTGCGGTAGGAAATCTTCAACGACAAATCTTGAAGGCTGCGCGATTCCCCCATCGCTTCCTCGCAGGCCTTGACGTTCGTCCGCCCAGCGTCCGCAAGTCTTCGACAACATGCTGGCCCCGATTCCGAAACTCAGACCCTAAAGGGTCAGAGTATTGTTCGCTTTCCGGAATTTGCCCTCGGGTACCGCGTGTGTCTATGAGATCGGTCTCCCTCCGATGCCCAGGGACCCGCTCGGAATCTTAGCGACCCTCGGGGCGATCCCCAGTCGGCAAGCAGGCGCCCAAGCGCGGCGAGCTGCCACGATGGAATCGGGATCGCAGAGATCGTAGACGTTCCGACACTCCGACATGGCTCAAGCTCCGGACTCAGACTTGATCGGCGCCGCATAGCGGTCGCTCCAGCGGTCCTCTTCGTCCCTCCGACGAACGACCGGCGGGAGATGGCCGTGAGGGATGAAATCGCCCAGATTCGGAGGGTCGTGGGCCAGGTCCGTAGGCGACCGCCAGGCGATGAAAGTGGCCTCCAGAATTCGGGTGTGCCCGAACCGAGCGGGCATCGGCAGCGCTCGTAGCGCCAGTCCGCCCTGGCCGTTGCACTGCATGTCCCAGGAAAGCTTGCCAATGCGTTCGCGATACGCGGCGTCCGAGGAACCGCCGCCGGCCAGGAAGGTGGTTACCGGTTGGCGCCTCGTCGATCACCAGCAGATCGATCAGGGGCTCCATCCGGATCTCCGATGTCCAGTTCGGCCGAAACGCTCGCCCCGGCGAGTGGCTCGATGTCCCCTTGTTTGCCCGTGGATATTTAGCATACGCCGGGCGGTGACTCAAAGCGTGAGCCCGCGACGGCTGTGGCGCAGGGTTGCCGCCGCACCCGGTGCGCATCCTTCGCGGACTCTGGCTCTCGTCGCTCCAAGGCTGCTTCAAACCACCTCGCTCTCCACTTGCCGGGCGCCACCCCCCTCCTTAGCCTTGCATCCATGGACGAGATTGACAGCCCCCACGATCGCTACTTTCGCGAGAGCTTCGCCCGGATCGAGGTCGCCCGCGATTTCCTGCGCCACGGTCCCCGCGCCGTTGCTCGCCGAGGTCGATCTGACCACGCTCGCGATCGCCACCGACACCTATGTGGCTGAGGACCTGCACGGTGAATGGTCGGATCTGGTCTACCGGGTCGCCTGCCGGGGCGGTACGTTGGAAATCTACCTGCTCTTCAGAGCATAAGAGCCGGCCCGAGCACTGGACGCTGCTGCAGCTCCTCCGTTATGTGGTCGCCACCGGCGAGCGCTTTCGCAAGCAGCACCTGAAAGCACAGCGTCTGCCGCCGGTCTACCCGCTGGTTCCGTACCACGGGGAGCGACGCTGGCGCGCTCCGCAAAGCTTCCACGAGCGCGTCGAGCCCCTGCCCGAGGCCCTCGCACCTTTCGTCCCTCAGTTTCGCTACGCCTTGCACGATATCTCCGCTCGCACCGACGTCGAGATCAAAGGCGCGGTCCTGACGCAGTTGGTGCTGCTGGCGTTGCGCCATATCTTCAGCGACGCACCGGCCGAGCGGCCGCGCGAGCTCCTCGCGCTGATCCGCCAGATCGACGACCTGACCGCGGCGACCGAGATCCTCCACGTCCTGCTCAGTTACTGTGTCCAGGGGAGCGGGCGGCTGGACGAGCGGGACGTGCGTGCGCTGCTCGCCGAGATGCCCATGGGAGATACCCTGATGCAGACATTTCTCGACCGTTATCGAGCGCAAGCGCGGCAGGAGGGCCGCAAGGAAGGCGAGGCCGCCGTACTCCTGCGCCTCATCGAGCGCACGTTCGGCCCGCCTGGAGAAGCGGTGCGCAGACGCATTGCCGAGGCCGACGCCGAGACGCTCCTTGCTTGGTCCGAGCGCATCCTCACCGCCGACGATTTGGACGCTGTCCTGCATTGACTGCCGCGCTCCTCGAATTCTCGGTGCCAGCCCTCCGGCGCAGCTCGCCCGCGGCGGACATGCGTCGCGGTGTCCCTCCAGCGCTTCGGTAGCCCATCTGTTGGGGGCTCTTGGCGGAGTCTGGCAACAGTCCAATGACGCCTGCGGGCTCGACGAGCGCGCTCGCCCAGGCAGCAGCGCGATCAGCGAAAACACCGCCGCAGGCGAGCCGCCCCGCCCGACTAATCGTCCGCGAGGACGGTGACGACGACCCGGCGGTCCTTGCGCGGTCCGTCGAATTCGCAGAAAAAGACGTTTTGCCAGCGCGAGAGGCCGAGCTCGCCGTCGATCAGCGGCACGGTCTCGGACGGTCCCACCAGCCCCGCCTTGAGGTGCGCGTCGCCGTTACCGTCCTGGGCGTCGTGCAGCCACACGCCCCGGGGAACGAGCTTGCGCAGGAGGGTCACCACGTCGGTCTGCACGCTCTCGCCCCAATTCTCCTGGATCATGAGGGCGGCGGTCGCGCCCTGGACGTAGATCGAGACCAGTCCGTTGCGCACCCCGGATGCCATGGCGACCGCCCTCACCTGCTCGGTGATATCCACCAGGGTCTCTCGCGCGTCGGTGGTCAGATGGATGATGTGGCGCATGATCGGTCGGCCTGATCCTGACTACGGTTCGCATCGCCGAGTGGCACGCCGCATTCGGAAGCTCGAACGCCACGCACCGCGTCGGGCACCGGGATTGGCAACGACACCGAGCTCGCCGAACGCGTTGGCCGGGATCTCGAGCGCGACCGGTGCCCTCGGCTTGCAGATCGATCGGGTCTTGTCTTAAGCGGCGTCGGCGACAACGCGCTCGATCTGGAGTGGGTAGATCCCGCTCTTCTGCGCGTCGAGGATCGTGATCTCTCCGATCCCGTCCGCGGTATAGCCGATGTTGACATTCCAGCTCGCGGATTCGTCGCGCACGATCTCGCCCTTCGCGAGCTCGATAAACAGGATGTCGTCTACCTCGTAATACACGATCTTCATTGCGAATCTCGCTCGGTCCAGTGGACCATGACGGACCAGACGCGTTTGCCGAATCGAGCGCTGAGGAACACTTCGCTCATCGGGGTATGCCTCGCCTCGGAGCCGACCGACGGGACCACGAACCGTTCGGACCATTGTAGCGTCGGACGACCGGGGAGCCAGGGGATCGAGGAGCTCCCACGAACCGGCCCGAAAGCGCAGATCCACCGGCTTCAGGGGTGGGACCCGATATCTTTTCCTGGTCGCGAAGCTCCCGAGACCGGGCAAGTATTCCGCCGCGGCTCCGAGCACAACGGAACCCGTAGGTTGGGCCGACGAAGGAGGCCCAACGTGTCAGCGGCTTAGGTGTCCGACCTCGTTGGGCCTCGTCCCTCGGCCCAACCTACACCGGATTCTTGCCCAGCCTCTGGAGCTTCGCGACGAGGAAATGGACCCGCGCGCCCGCGCCTTGGTGGACGGGCGCTTCGGCACGCTTCCGCTCTGCGTGCCCGATCGGCCAGTACCGCGCATTCCCGTGACGGGCTTGCCCGGACGCGGTCAGGGGGACCTGGTCCTTGTGGCAGATTGCGCTGTCCGCCGAAGGGTTCGAGCGCAGGCGCTTCCTGCACGTATTGCTATGCTAGAACCGAGCGTCGATAGTGTTGGGACGCCTAAGGGTCTATCGCGAGACCGAAACATCATGCTGCAAGCTGTCGAAGCCGAAATCAGCCCGGACGGACGGGTCACGCTGCTTGAGCCGGTGCGCCTGCCGCGCACCGCGCGAGCCGTGGTGACTATCCTGCCGCCCATCGACGAGGACGCATCGCTGCGGGGGTCGGCCGTCGCCCTGCTCAGGGTCCTCGACGACCCGGAGCTGGCCGCCGCCCCGCCCGGCGACCCGGAACGCATGGAACGCGAGATAGCTGCCAACCGGGTGAGCACATGAAATCTCCCTATCTCGAAGTGACCTTCCGCCATGGTCGCCCGATAGCGGCCTATCTTTATCTGCCGCGGACACCGGGGGACAAGAGCCACCGTATCGAGCAGGCTGGTGCAGGACTTCTCGTCGATTACACCGCCGACGGCCGTCCGATGGGGATTGAGATTACCGCGCCGAAGCGAGTCAGCGTCGCCGACCTCAACCGTGTTCTCCTCGGTCTCCACGCGCCGGCGCTCACCGATGAGGACATTGCACCGCTCAGGGCCGCTTGACGGCACGCGAGGGACCGCCATCGGTAGGAGCCCGCTTGCGGGCGACGGCGATCTCCCGGCTGGGACCGTCGCCCGCAAGCGGGCTCCCACACCTGTCGCACCGCACGGGAGCCGG
>JBGSOR010000393.1:0-16615 GCA_041738985.1 Chromatiaceae bacterium
GCAGGGGGCCACGGCGGCGAGCGCGGGTGGGGTTGACTCGGACCCCGTCGCCGCCCATCTGGCGCGCGGTCAGGCCTACATGAAACAGGGCGAGTACGCCAAGGCTATACTGGAGTTCGAGCAGGTCCTGACCTTCGACAATCTCCCGCCCGATCTGCGGGAGCAGGCGGAGATCTATGCCCGCGCCGCCGAGGACTACACCCAGGGCAAGCGCCTGAGCGCCTTCGGCTATGCCGAGACCGGTGGCGGCTATTACCGGGAGAACGTCACCCGCTCCACCAACGCGGCCGGGGGCGACCCGGCCCGGGACTGGTTCTGGAAGGCCCGCCTGGGGGGCGGGCTAGGCTACATCCTCTCCGACGACCTCACCGCGGACGGCAGCCTCGATTACCGCTTCAGGTACTACGACGACCCGGATCGGCGTGACGACTCCGACCTGCGCTGGCGGGCCGTCGTCACCCGTTCCCTGCGCAGCGGCAGTCAGGCGCTCGGGGTGCGAGGGCGGGCCAGCTATCGGGGGGACGACGGGTACCGCCAGGACTATGGCCTGTTCGTCAACCAGGCCTTCAATCTGAGTCCCGACAACCGCATCGCCATCGAGGCGGAGTACCGCACCCGCCAGTATCCCCGCGGGCGGGAGCGGGAGCGCAGCCGCGACATCGGCCAGTTGTGGCTGAGCTGGACCCGTGCACTCCTGGACGGCCGCGCCTCCCTGACCCTCACGGCACTCGGCGGTCGCGAGTGGGCGACCAACGACCGGCCTGACGGGGACCAGGACTTCTACGGCGCAACCTTCGACTTCAGCATGGACCTGAGCGAGGACCTGGGGTTCTTCTTGTTCGGGCTCTACGAGCACAACGCCTTTGACGAGGATCGCGCCGTGTTCGACGACAACCTCGAGACCCTGTCCCTCTACACGCGGAGCGACGATCTCTACGAGCTGGAGGCGGGGCTGACCTGGGGTTTCGCGCCCGGCTGGTCCCTGCGGCCCCAGGTGCTCTGGCTGCGGGACGAGAGCAACACCCTGTGGGGAAACTACAGCTCCACCGAGCTGTGGATGATGGTGCGAAGGTCCTTCTAGCCCGCTCGACTCGCCAAGGGAGGAGTCATGTCTAAGCCGTCCGAGGGCGCGGCCGCGCAGCCCCAAACGGGTATGCGTCGGTTCGAGTTCCCCAGTGCCGTGACGACGCTGGCCATCGTCAGCGTCCTGGTCTGGGCGGCGGCCCTGTTCATCCCATCGGGCAAGTACGCCACCGACGCCGACGACTCCCCCATCCCGGGCAGCTACCAGCGGATCGAATCGCCGCTCACATTCGGCGAGCGCGTCGAGCAGCTGATCCTCGCGCCGGTCAACGGCATCTATGGCCTGCTAAGCCCCGTGCGCGGATTCGTCGATACCCAGACGGTCGGGCGCCTGTTCGGCCAGATCGGCGTCATCGTCTTCATCATGTCCATCGGTGCCTTCATCTCCATCAGCTTCGCGACCCGCAGCCTCGAGGTCGCCGTGGCGGCCTTGGCCAATCGTCTGCGCCGCCGCGGGTGGCTGCTGATCGCGGCCGTCATGCTGCTGTTTTCGCTGCTCGGCTCCACGATGGGCTTTTCGGTGGAGACACTCGGCTTCTATGCGCTTTTCCTGCCCCTGATGGGCGCACTCGGCTACGACCGGCTGACCACCGCGGCAATGCTCATTGTCGGCGCGACCATCGGTGTCATGGGGTCCACCGTGAACCCGTTTTCCATCGGTGTCGCCGCTGGCGAGGCCGGTGTCGGCATCGGAGACGGCATCGTGCTGCGCCTGATCCTGTGGGTGCTGCTGACGGCGATGGCCATGGGCTGGGTACTGCGCTACGCGGCCCGGGTACGCGCGGACCCCAGCGCCTCCCTGGTCGGCTTCGACCAGGCGATTCCAGAGGACGACGCGGCCACCGATCGGGCGGTCGAGGACACCCCTCGGACCCTCACGGGAACCCAGAAATGGGTCCTCGCGATCACCGCTCTGGCATTCGGACTCATGATCTTCTCCGTCATTCCCTGGTCCGGCATCTTCAGCGGAACGACCGGGCCGGCCGACTACTATGTCACGCACGCGATCGCCGCCGAGGTGCCCTACTGGTTCGAGCTGAACTGGTGGTTCCCGCAGCTCGCCATGCTGTTCCTGATCGCGTCGGTCCTCATCGGCCTGGTGGCCAAGATGAACGAGAAGGAGATCGTGCGGCTCATTGCCGCGGGTGCCTCGGACATGATGGGGCCCGCCATGGTCATGCTGCTGGCCGGCGGCGTCTCGGTCATCATGACCAACACCCAAACCCTCGACACCATCCTCAACGCCATGGAGCAGCTCATCGCCGGCGCCTCGGCGGGCACCTTCGCCGTTGCGGCGATGGCGGTGAACGTCCCGCTGGCATTCGTGATCCCGTCGAGCTCAGGCCATGCCGCACTGGCGATGCCGCTCCTCTCGCCGCTCGCCGACTTCGCCAACGTCAGCCGGCCCATCGCCATCAGCGCCTGGATCTCGGGCCACGGGCTGGCCCTGCTGGCGTCTCCGACCAACGTCGTCGTCGTGGGCGGACTGGCCATCGCAGGGGTGGGCTACGACAAGTACTTGCGGTTCCTGTGGCCACTGCTGCTGGGCCTGTTCGTCGTGGCCGCGGCGACTGTTGCCATCGCTGCTACGCTGGCTTAGTGCTTGGAGAACGTCTGCGGGGGCGGGTGCTGCACTCCCGCTCTAACTCAACGGGCGAGATCGAAAAGAAGATTCGACTCCACCTGTCTACCTGGCCAAGGGAGTGATCGAGGTTTGGATTATCGATGAAACGGCACCACGTCCTTATATTCATACCGCCGCAACGCTCGGGGGTCGCTGGCGATCTTCCGAACGGGGCGTGGGAGAAAAGAGTGCCATCGAACCTGGCCCCTGGCCCATTTTCCAATATAGTTGATCATCACTTTGGCACCAAGGATAACGTCGACAAATCAAAAGAAGAATTTAAGAGCTTATCCGACTTTTTTCTTGGAACTTTAGCGGTATACTAAATCTAAAGCTCACTTCCTGGTCACACAACTCGTCCCGATGACAATCGGTTTATTTGATAGTATTCGCCACATCGAAAATACTCCTCTCTTGTACCTCTCCATTCAAAAATTCCGCAATCTTTCTCCCTCCATAGATCGACGGCAAAATCCCCACGCCGTTGCAACCTAAGTTATACATCAGCACCCGATTCAACGGCTCCGGCCCAATTGCCCGAACCCCATTCGGCGTATATCCCATCAACCCATGCCAGTGATACGAATATGTAATCTTCTCCGGTGCCCACGCATATCCCTCATGCAAAAAAGCATCCAATGCCTTCATCGCCTCTTCCGGATAGATTTCAGTGCCTAAGTACAATTCCTCCGGTTTCTCCAATCTTGTTTCCGGTCCACCCACCGAAATTAAATTTCCCTCTCTCCCATCCTCCAATTTATACTGCCGGCGCGTAATATAATAATACGGATCCGCATCAAATGGATCGTTCCCGGCATTCTTTCTCTTCGGCGTATAGCTAATTGCCGTAGTTGGCCGTAATGTCTCATCGATATATGCTGACATATAGCCAATAATTCCTCGCACCATCTTCTTAAACTTCTTTTCAATGTCATCCCTCCCCTCGTTCACAATTTTCACATGCCAGAACCCATTCGTGCACAACACCACCCTATTCGCTTCAGCCCTTCCTTGCGACCCAATCAATACCGCTCCATTCTTTTCCAACTCTATTTTCTCGATCCGGCTATGTTCATACAATGTAAATCTGCCCCCATACTCCCGAGACATAAACTCCACCAAATCTTCACAAAACTCCGCACTATTCATGCAGCCTTTTCGGACTGATAATACAGCAATATAACTCGAATCTTTCGTTTCCATTTTTAACATCACCTCGTCCGCACCGACCACCGAGTACAAACCTGTGTATTTTTCCTGAATCATTTCCAGCACTGTCTCCGATACTTCCAACCGGTCCACTTTCATTCCTGCCTGCTTTTGGTAATAGATATTCTCCAAATACATTCCTAATTCCTGCGCATCCTGGCAACCGGTAAATCCTATAAAATCAGCATAATCTGTTTTCAACTCAGTATCCCGGTAGATCTCCTCAATTAATTTCCATGACGTGTTAATCGCCTCCTGACCTTTCATAGTCATCTCTGCCCCAAACTCTTCCACCAATTGCGACAGGTGCGTCTCAAAATTGCTCACGATCTGTCCGGCATTATGGCCTGTCGCTCCGCTGGCCACAGTCTTACCTTCAATCAACGCCACCTGTTTATCCGTATACTTCAGTATAAAATAAGCCGTGCTCACCCCCGCAATTCCCGCCCCCACAATCGCGATATCGGTACTAATATTCCCCTGCAATTTTCCCGACACATATCGGTGATGAAGCTGAGCGACCCATGGCGAGGAGTTCGCAAACATATACTTATTGTGTTAAAGGTAACGATCCCCCGGCAAAACGGGGGCTTTCGATCACTGGAGCCTCAAAGGGGCCTAATCGCGATCAGTCAAGACTGGGGAAACGGGGCCAGCATTGAGCTGACCCGGTCAAACGCAAACGCACGATCTATTTTATCGGGCCCGAACACGCTTTTAATCAGGCCGCGAAGCGCTGTCTCGTCGGCGCAGGCGCGCCGTCGGTTCTGGTTGGAAGGTGACGAATTCGCTACGATCCGCACCAGCCGCCTTTCTGGATAAAGGAAAAGGGGCCAGGCTCGAGTTTACTGGAGTTCTGCTAGACTCTCGGCATGCCCCGCCGTCCCCGCGTCCATGTCGAGTGGGCGCCCCTTTATCGTGCAGCGAAGCCACAACCGCGGCCCCTGCTTCTTCCGCGAAGAATCGGGGTCTTGTAATCCAGCATTGATACATCGTGGAGTAGAGTAGAGCGAAAGACCGGGACGTACCAGAGGGAGCACGTTTTTCCACAACAGTGGGCTCTCGATGATAATGGCTGTAATGGTCACTGGCAATCGCTTCCAGGAAGCTCGACAGCATCTTTAAGGAGTGCCTGAATCTGCGTTTTTAGTATCGGTAGCTCATCTTTGATGACGTTCCAAACGATTTCCACATCGACCGCCCAATATCCATGTGTGACACGATTTCGCATGACATAGAGTGCCGCCCAAGGGATGTCGGTATGCTGCGCGACGAGGTCGGGTGCCTGTCCCTGAAGATTTCGCGAGGCTTCGCCAATGATTTCGATATTGCGTATGACCGCATCCTGTTGTTGCTCGTTCGCAAGAAAGGCCTCCTGTGTTGTCTCGCGGGTGTAACGCTGGATCCGCCCGATCGCCTCGAGGATGTGGTCGAGGTAATCCGGAGCGCGGAGCGCTTTCGGTGTCATATCGAACACGCCTCGCGAAGGACCTGATCGCGAAATCGCTCCGGCAGGGCGCGCGGTGTCAGTACATCGACCGGAACCCCCAATTGTTCCTCCAACTCGACTTGGATGCGGGCGATATCCAAGAGTGACGTCTCCTGCGAGGGATCGACGAGCAAGTCGAGATCGCTATCCTCCGTATCCGCGCCATGTAGCACGGATCCGAACACGCGCGGATTGCTTGCCCGATGCAATTGAACGATCCGCCGGATGGTTTCTCGGTGCACTTGGAGTACGATAGAGGGTTTCATGCGCTGTTTTCCATGTAGCGGGACACGGCCATTAAGTTAAACCCTGTAGGGTGCGCATCGCGTACCTTACACCTTCTATCTTTCACTTGATCATGAATCAGCCTCGTCGGCTAAATCGAAGACGGTGCAAGTCTGCGACTCGGCACGGAGAAGGGGAAAAGGCCTCGCGCTTCTTTTTTCCGCGCTGCGGCTTGGGTCACTGCCACGCGCGCGCCGGATAGACGCTAAGCAGTTCGGCCAACCCTACGATCTAACCACCGCTTCAGAGACGTTTGGCTTTCCCCAGAAGGTCTTCCAGCCAACAGCCCCTCCACGCTGATATCTTCGTCGATATCTTCCCAGTGGATACCGTGCCCGTTACCAATCAGCCTCCATCTCGCCCGTTCTTCGGGACTCGCATGTACAAGACGGGGAAACGATTCAATAGGAACCGATATGGTCCTGCCGTCGGATAGATCGACGCTAAGGGTATCCTCTGAAACGGACACGTTGTTCGCGGTTGATGCGTCAATCCGAACTGCCAAAGTAGTCATTCCAAGCCTCCAGCAGTTCTTCGCTATGTGTCTGTACGAGCTCGTGCATTCGGCGTATCTCCGCACGGTTGAAGCCCCCGCTGCTCTGCAGTCTTATCGGATTTAGCCAGAACTTAAGACCTCGCCGTCTCTTTCAATATGGATGTGCGGTGGCTCTGCTCGGTCACCCGCGTAGAATGAAGAATCTGTACGGACCAACTCGGAAAACCGTTGGCATTTCACGAAATCTACGGTGCGACCTTCTTCGGGGGGAAAGGGGCCAAACTCGAGCCAGGCCCTTTTGCCCTCCGGTGGCTTCCAGCTCCCGTGCCCGGTTCCGCTCGAGGCTAGTGCACGGACTACAAATCGTCAACCCATAACGAATAAGCCCACTTTGTCTGAGGGGGAAGGGCCACCATTTAGCTGACCCCGCGTCCATCTCGACTGGGCGCTGCTGTGTATCGTGCCGCCGGGCCACCACCGCGGCCCCTGCTTCTTCGACGACAAGGACCGGCACGCCTATCTGGGCTGACTGCACGAGGCCCTGCAGCGAGAGCGCTGTCGCCTGCACGCCTAAGTGCCGATGACCAATCACATCCATCTGCTCCTCACCCCCCCGGACGCCCGCTCGGTGCCGCGGTTGCTCATCGCGGTGGGCCGTCGCTACTCCAGCACATCGATCACAGCGACGGGCGCACCGGCACCCTGTGGGATACCCGCTACACGTCCTCGATGGTCCAGGCTGAGACCTACTCTGCGGCTGTGCTAGGGCATTTCTTGCCCATTTTTCCATAACTCATATTCGCTGATGTCAATTTCTGAATTCCACGAGACGGCGTACCCACCCGGCTCGACCGAAACATTTCGAAAGAAGGCTTCATTTCTCAGGGGCGCGAATGGCTCGTTTTCCATGAGCTTATTGACATCGTAGATTCTGCGCTGGCCATTTGAAAAGATCACATCGAGAACATGCCCGTCCCTTGGCGTGGCGCTTTGAATTCTTGGGATACTCATAGCTATTCCAGGGGCGGCAATTTTCTGAACTCTTGTTTATCCCACATTTTCTTCAACTCGGACTGATATGCCGAGGCCCACTCCAAGACGAGTTTCTTTGCTCTCGGCGGAAGGTCGCCTTCAATCATCTCCAGTGACTCAATGTTGAACAGCGCGAGATACTCTCCGTAGACTGCATGAAAATGCGGCGGGGGATGATCCCCAAAGAAAAGCTTGATGATGATCCCGTAGAATCGGGCTACTTCTGGCATTCAGTTTCTCTCCAGGTTATGCCCTCACTGTTTCATAGACAGACATCGGCGCTAACAGTACCAGACAGATTCTGCGTTTGGAAAAAGTGGAAAAAGGGTCCAGGCCGGTCCAGGCCGCTTTTCCACAGTGCCGCGGTTGCTGATCGCGGTGGGCCGCCGCTATGTCCAACATATCAATCAAACTTACGGGCGCACCGGCACCCTGTGGGATAGCCGCTACACGTGCTCGCTGGTCCAGGCTGACACCTATCTGCGGCTGTGCCAGCACTACATCGAGTTTAATCCGGTGCGCGCCGGCATGGTAGCGAACCCAGCCGACTACCGCTGGTCCAGCGACCGCGCCAAGGCGCTGGGCGAGCCCAACGGGATCCTGACGCCCCATCCCTTTATCTCGCCCCTGAGTCCGACCCCCGCGAGCGCCAGCGTGCACGGTTTCGCACCGCACTGGAGGACGCGCCGCTCGCCGACCAGCGACCAGGACCAGCGACCTTAGGCCGGCCAGGGCCTGCTGGCCTGCTGGCCTGCAATCCAGCCCAAGCCTCTACAGCCGCGCGGATCAAGCCGCACCAGGATGGCCTTCGGGTTCCTGGTCGCGATACGCAAGAGGGCGCGCGCACCCGAGGGCTCCCGGCGACCCTCGTTGTCCAGGCGCTTGCGCTAGACGACATGATCCTTGCGTCCGACAGCGCCACGACGCTGTTGTTGGAATGTAGGTCGATTCCGCCGTACAGTTTCATCGTCGACGCCTCTTGCCGGGTCTCCGGCCCGGGTCGTTCCCTACCTGAGTTGCAGGCCCGCGGGAGGGGTCGGCAAGACGATCTTCAGGCTCGTTTTCTCCCTCGGCCCCGCACCGCGGTGCGCAGCGGCGAGCCACTACCGACCGAGGAGGATTGCCGATGAACGAGACGACCTTCGACCCGCTTCCCCGGCGGGAGGACCCGCCGGTGAATCGGGTGACATTGCGACACCCTTGGCGTTGGCTTAAGAAGGGGTGGCGGGATATCGCCGCGGCCCCGGTCTACAGCCTGCGCTACGGCGCCGGTATCGTCCTGATCAGCGGGTCGATCATCCTCCTGACGTTGGTTGGGCACCTGACCTTCCTGGTGCCCTTCCTCACTGCCGGGTTCTTTCTGATGGCACCGCTACTCGCGATCGGGCTCTACCGGATGAGCGCCCATCTGGAGCGGGGCGAGCCCCTGACAAGCTGCCAGGCGCTCGAGGCGGTTAAGCAGAATCAGGGACAGCTGGGCATCGCGACCGGTTTCCTCTTCATGATCATGCAGCTGTGGATACTGGCGTCGGTCTTTCTGTTCATCATGCTGTTCCAGGATCCCTTCCCGACCTGGGGCAATTTCATCCCGGTGGTGGTGCTGTCGGGGGAGCATACGCCCTTGGTGGTTGCCGTCGTTCTGGTGGGCGCGCTATTTGCCGCCTGTGCCTTTTGCGTCAGTGCGATTACGATCCCTATGCTGATCGACCGCCCCGTGGACGGGTTCACGGCCATGCGGACGAGCCTTCGGGCGGTCACGCACAATTGGCTGCCCATGCTTCTGTGGGCGGCGATCCTGGTGACGATCGTGGGCGCGGGGCTTGTGACCTTCTATCTGGGGCTCTTTCTGGCCGTGCCCCTTGCAGGCCACGCAACCTGGCACGCCTATCGGGATCTGGTGCCGCGGGCGTCCTGAGGCTAGGCGGCGACGGTCCTGTGGCTGATCGGCCTCGTTCTCCTGCCGTTTCTTACTGCACTCGGCTACGTGCTCGCCCGCGGCAAGGCATGGCCGAGCGGCAACGCACCGCGCTCCAACGGGCCAAGTTGGATACCGATGCCTGTGTCCGGGAATTAACGACATAGTCGCCTGCCGAGCAGATCGCCGACGCCAAGGCCCTACTCGATGCCGGGACGATCAGTGCAGGGGAGCTTGACAGGCTCAAGGAGAAGGCGCTCGCCTAGCCGCCGCGCGATCAACGGTCGCCCGCCCCAATCGCTCATCCGAGGGCAGGAATCCGTGTACGGACCTCAACCCAGTTAAGGAGCAATCGCCCCTATGAACGTGCTATCCACCTTCAGTGCGCCCGCACGCGGTCTGATTGTCGCCGGTGCCGTTGCGTTGGTCGTGACCTTGATGAAGACCGCCGCGCCGCTGCTAACGCCGATCCTGCTCGCCATCTTCATCGCGATCGTCGCCACCCCGGCGCTGGCCTGGATGCGCCGCAAAGGCGTGCCGAAATGGGGCGCCCTGGCCCTGATCGCCTTTGTGCTGCTCGATGTCGGCAGCCTGCTCGCGCTGGTGACGACCGGGGCGCTCGAGGGCTTCAAGGACAGCCTGCCGAGCTATCAGGAACGCTTCGCGGCGCTGGCCCAGCAGTTCGGCGGCCTGATGGCGGGGACCGGCGTCGACAACCCGGCCGCGGCGGCGACGGACCTGATGGACCCGTCCAAGCTCGCGGCCCTGGTGCCGCGATTGTTGTCCAGCGCCAGCGGCGTCTTCGCGACCGGGCTCCTGGTGCTGCTCACCGTCATCTTTATCCTGCTCGAAGTGCCGACGATGGCGCCCAAGCTGAAGGCGGCCTTTCACATCACGCAGGACGGCGAGGCGCGCCTGCAGCGGATGCTGTACAACATCAATCGCTACATGCAGATCAAGGCGCTGACCAGCCTCGCCACCGCCGTCTGTGTCTGGATCCTGCTGTGGTTTTTCGGGATCGACTTCGCCGTCCTGTGGGCCGTGCTGGCCTTCTTCCTGAATTTCCTGCCGGTGGTCGGCAACATCCTGATGATGATCCCGGCGGTTCTGCTGGCACTGGTGCAGGTCGACTTGACCACGGCACTGCTGGTCGCGGCCGGTTACCTGGTGATCAACACCGCGATCGGCAATGTCATCGAGCCGCGGATCATGGGCCAGGGGCTCGGCATCTCGACGCTGGCAGTGTTCATCGCCCTGCTGGTCTGGGGCTGGCTGTTCGGTACCGTCGGCATGTTCCTGGCCGTACCGCTGACGACGGCCCTGATCATCGCGCTCGATGCGAGCCCCCATACCCGCCCGCTCGCGATCTTGATGGGGCCAGCGATTACGGAGGAGCCCGCGGGCGCCCTGACAGGGGAGCCGGACACGAGCGGAACGGATGACTGAGGGGCCTCGTCCGTCGGGTCTTGGTCATAGACCCATAGACCCGGCCACCTCGCTCTCTGCGGGGCGACGGTCTACACAGCGGGCGCTGCAGGTCGCGGCTTTACCGTAGCGTCCGCTGTACGATAACGATATGGCGAGCAACGTCTTCGGTGTCGGGTTTCCCCTGGGTGCAAGGGAGCGGTACAGCGATTCCGGCTGATGCCGGCCTCGGCCGCCACTGCCCCAAGCCGCCAAGGGCTTCTGCCACCGCGCGCAGCGCCAGGATACCGGCGGCTCGTTCGTTGGGATCGTCGAGCGACTTCCATGGCTGTCACGGCATCGCCGCCCTGGTCTTCGCGCCCCCGGCCTCGACCGAGGTCACGGCCCGGCTCAAGCTGGGGGTGGCGCGGATGACGAGCTTCTCCAACTCCACGATCAGGAAGAACACGAACCCACCCAGGAACAGCCAGGGCCAGATTTGGATCGGGATCGCCTCGGTGTGGAACACGGCCTGCAACGGCGGTGCATAGGTGAACAGGAGCTGGAGCACCACCACGGCCCCGATCCCCATCGGCAGGTAGCGGTTGCCGAGATGGGCCTTGATGGACAACGACGAGTCCAGCAGGAAGCGGCTGTTGAGCAGGTAAAAGACCTGGCCGATGGTGATCGCATTCACCGCGACCGTGCGCGCCAGCTCGTCGGATGCGCCCTGTCCCAACATCCAGAAGAAGGCAGACAGGGTGTAGGCGAGCAGGGCCAGTCCGACGAAGATCACCCGCCAGATCCCGAATCCGGTGAGGATCGCGCGGTCCACTGCGCGTGGCGGCCGCCGCATCACGTCCAACTCGTGGGGCTCGAACGCGATCACCAGGCCCAGTGCGACCGAGGTCACCATGTTCACCCACAGGACCTGGGGCGCCGTGATCGGCATGACGAAACCGAAGAAGATGGCCACCGCGATGACCAGCGCCTGGGCGACGTTGGTCGGCAACATGAAGAGGATGGCCTTCTCGATGTTGTTGTAGACGGTGCGCCCTTCCTTGACCGCCGCGGTAATCGAGGCGAAGTTGTCGTCCGCCAGGATCATTCCGGCCGCCTCCTTGGTCACCTCCGTGCCCTTGATCCCCATAGCGACACCGATGTCCGCCTTCTTCAGGGAGGGCGCGTCGTTCACGCCGTCGCCGGTCATGGCGACGATCTGCCGGTTCGCCTGGATCGCCTTCACCAGCCGCAGCTTGTGCTCGGGGCTGGCACGGGCGAAGACATCGACGTCGCGCACCGTCTCTTGAAGGGCCGCCTCGTTCATCTCCTCGATCTCGGCGCCGGCCACCGCGGTCTTGCCGTCGCCGATACCGAGCATCCTGGCGATGGCCGCGGCGGTGATCTTGTGGTCGCCGGTGATCATGGTGACGCGGATACCGCCGTCGTGGCACGCCTTCACCGCCTCGATGGCCTCCTGGCGGGGGGGATCGAGCAGGCCGTTCAGGCCGAGCAGCACCAGGTTCCTGGGCAGGTCGGCCGGGCCCAGGCCGCCCGCCTTGACGTCGGGGTTTTCAAGCCACGCGAGCGCCAGCACGCGCTCGCCCTGGCCCGCCAGCCGATCGGCAGTCTGCATGAAGCGCTCGCGCTCGAGCGGCACCGCCTCGCCAGACGCCGTCTGCTGGCGGTCGCAATGGCCCATGATCACCTCGGGCGCGCCTTTGACCAACAGGATCTCCCGGCCCTCCGGCGAGCGGTGCAGCGTCGCCATGAACTTGTGCTCGGACTCGAAGGGGATGGCGTCGATGCGCGGCCAGGCGGCCAGCTCCGTCCGATGGTCCATGCCGAGCTTGCCCGCAAAGGGATACAACGCCCCCTCGGTCGGGTCGCCCTCGACCTTCCAGACCCCGTCCTCCTCGCGCAGGACGGCGTCGTTGCAGAGCATCGAGACCCGACCCATCAGCCCCAGCACCGGATCCTTACCCGCCGGCTGACCGTCCTTCTTGACCTCGCCCTCGGGCGCGTAGCCGTTGCCGCTCACGTGGTATACGGATTCGGCCGTGGCGGCGGACACGACCATCATCTCCATCAGGGTCAGGGTTCCGGTCTTGTCCGAGCAGATGCGCGACACCGAACCCAGGGTCTCGACCGCCGGCAGGCGGCGGATGATGGCGTTGCGGCTCGCCATGCGCTGCACGCCGATCGCCAGCGCAATGGTGATGATCGCCGGCAGGCCTTCCGGGATCACCGATACCGCGATGCCGACCACCGCCTGAAACAGCTCGACGAAATCCATGCCCTTCACCCACTTGCCGTAGGCGAAGACCAGGACGCTCACCACGCCGATGACGGCGGTGATGGCGTAGCCGAGCTTCTTGATCTGGCGCAGCAGCGGGGTCTCCAGCACGTTTACCCCGGCGAGCAGCGCGTTGATGCGGCCGAGCTCCGTCTCGCTGCCGGTAGCGACCACGACCCCGGTCGCCCGCCCGGACACCACCATGGTCCCCGAGAAGCCCATGCTGTGGCGGTCACCCACCGTCGACTTCTCGGGGACGGGGTCGATCGATTTCTCCGCGGGGACCGACTCTCCGGTGAGCGCCGCCTCCTCGGTGCGCAGGTTCTTGGTCTCCACGAGACGCAGGTCCGCCGGGATCTTGTCGCCGGACTCGAGGAGCACGATGTCCCCGGGAACCAGGTCCTCCGCTGGGATCAGTCGCGTCTCGCCCCCGCGCCGCGTGCGGGCCTCCGCTGAGAGCATATTGCGGATAGACTCCAGGGCCTTCTCCGCCTTGCCCTCCTGGATGAACCCGAGCAGGGCATTGATCAGGACCACGCCGAAGATGATCCCGGCGTCAATCCACAGGCTCAGCATCAGCTTGGCGAATCCGGCGCCCAGCAGCACGTAGACGAGGACGTTGTTGAGCTGGGAGAGGAAGCGCATGAAGGGCCCGCGCTGTTTACCGGCCGGCAGGCGGTTCGGTCCGTACCGGTCAAGGCGGGCGGCCGCCTCCGACGCAGCGAGTCCCAGCGCCCGATCGGTGGTGAGCCCCTCCAACACCTCAGCCACGCCCTGCGCATGCCACGGAGGGGTCGCGTTGGAATTCCGGGTTTCCTCGGTCTTAGCCATCGGGATTCTCCGTTGCGTGGGGCCGGTAGGCGCATGATGCGCCCACCGGGTGGTCATGGGCCCGTGTAGCAACGCGGGGCCGGGCCGGGGTCTAGCCTACTCCTTGCGTCGCGAGTCCTTCCCGAGATAGAAAGTCAGTGAAGCAATCACCAAGGCCACCGCCGCGCCGAATTCGAGCAGGGGGCGCTCGCCGTCCCAGGCCACCGCTTCACGCAGAAACAGCACCGCCAGTACGGCGATCACGACACTCACCAGATTGGCCTTGAGATCGTCGAGATGGTGAACCTTCAGCCAGGCTGGCATGGGTAGCGAGTCGTCCACGAACAAGGCGTAGAGGCTCAGGCTGATGATGTACATCGCGATCGCGATCAGAAACACGTCGACCGCCTCGATCAGCCCCACCGCGAGTGACTTGGCGTCCTTGGCCGAGATTGAGCCCGCCTCGATGGCATCGACGAGAGTGGCGCCGATCACCACCGCTTCGTACACCATGAGCGACAAGGCGGCAATGAAGGTACCCACCACGGCAATCAGGACAATATAGCGGCTCGAGGCCAGAATGCGGCGTAACATGACGGGGGCTCGGCGTTAGACTGACGACCTGCGGGTACGGATAGTGCGACGACGCATTTTAGGCGTGCTCGCAGATCGCGGACAGACCCTACCGATCAGCCTTGCCGGCGGAAGCCCAACCCTGCGGACCCCGCCGGAGCCCCTTGACATGAGCGCTGACGCTTCCCATCACGGCGCAAGCTTGTCCCCCAAGACCCTCTCACGGATCGCGGCGAGCCAGCTTGAGCAGCGCACCCTGTGGCTCTCCATCTATGGAGTCCTGGTTGTCGCCGCCGGGAGCATCGCCTGGGGCCTGTTTATCGAGTCCGATGTGGTCATCCTCAACGGCATCTTTTCACTCTTCAGCCTGATCAGCGGGGGACTCAGCCTGCTCGCCGCCAGGCTGGTCGTGAAGCCGGAGGACCGCCGCTTCCCTTACGGCTATTCGCACCTGGAGCCCCTGGTCCATAGCGTCAACGGGCTCATGCTGCTGATCATGTGCGTCTACGCCTTCATCAACGGTGTCGAGGGGATCCGGGCCGGGGGCAATGTCGTCGATGTCGCCGGGGTCATCTGGTTCAGCGTCGTTACGGCCATTTTCAGCTTCGGCCTTGGGCTCTACGAGATGGCGGTCGGGCGCCGTATCGGCTCGCTGCTGCTCGGGAACGACGGCAAGACCTGGCTGATGGACGCCCTGTTCAGTCTCGTCACCCTGTTGGGCTTTGCAGTGCTGCCCTTTCTTCCCGATCCCTACCGCGACATCTGGGCCCGGTATGCCGACCCGGCGATGGTCTCGGTCCTGGCGCTGCTGCTGCTCCCGGTCCCCTTGGGCATCCTGAACAGCAGTCTGCGGGAGGTGCTGCTCATGTCCAACGCCGACGACGCACTGGTGGGGAGGATCGAGGCAGTCCTGACGGATTTGAGGGCGGAGCACGACATACTGCGCACCATTCACCACATCGCCCGGTCCGGGCGCACGGTGTTCATCGAGATCGACCTTCTGGTCGGTCCGGGGTTCGCGCTGCAGACCGTGGCGCAGCAGGACGGCCTGCGCCAACGCATCTGGGAGGCGATGGAGCTCCCCTTGGATCGGGCCTGGCTGTCGATCGCCCTGACGACCGACGCACGTTGGGTCTAGATCGAAATCCATCAGGCCCGGAAAGTCGCCGCAGATGGTCCTCAGCGACCGTGTGCAGGTTTCCGGGTAGCGCGGCGAGACTCGGGCTCGCTGGCGGCACTTGGGTCTTCGGCCAGGGCTTCGTGAAGGATCCGCCGCAGCTCGGCAACGGCGAGCGGATGCGCAAAACCGCCGTGCCCGGTCGGCACCGCGATCTCGGACTCCGCAAAGTACAGATGGGCGCTGGTATAAGAGACCACGCCGTCCGAGCTGCTCGCGAGATCCGATCGCCCACGGGTCCCGACAACGGTGTGGACGGGAACGGCGGGGCGGGTCTTGTCCAATGCGCGCAGGAATCGGGAATTCGGCGACAGCCCATGGATGCTGGTGGGCAGGCGTCCTTCTCGCGCGTCCGGAAAGTGGTGGCTGTAGTAAGCGAGCTCGCCGACCAGCCACTCCGGGAGCCGGATGAGCCGGACGCCCCAGGCGGCGAGGCTGTTGGCCGCAAGCCGACTCCCGCGATGGGGGGTGAACTGAAAGACCACCCGGCTGACGTCCGTGCGGGGCTCGAAGATCAGGGCGCGACGCGCCAAGTTGTCCGCGGGCAGGGCACTCACCCCAGGGCTGATGCGCTCCGCCTCCTCGGGCGCGATCCGGGAGACCTGGGCGCGCGAGAGGATGCCACCCATGCTGTGGCCGACCAGGACCATGGGCTTGAGGGGCCCGTGCCGTTCCTCCACCTCGTCCAGTGCCTCCCGGAGCTGGACGGCGGACAGAGGCACCGGCTGGCCGGTCGGGTAGTAGAAGGCCCAGATCTGGTATCCCGCGCGGATGCGCTCGTCAGCGAGCAGGGCCTTGACCAGGGGCGCCCACATCCTGGGGGTGGACATGAGTCCGTGGACCAGCACCAGGGGGCGCTTGGCCGGGTCGTAGGGCTCCAGGAAGACGACGCGGCCGGGCCCGGCGAAGCGGTCGGTACGCAGCAGATTGGCCAGGCCCTCGAACCAGCGGGGACCGGTCGCCCGCGTGGCGTCCAGGGGCGCCTCCAGGTCCATGGCGACGGGGAGCTCCCCATGGGCGGTGTGGACGGATCCCACGAGATCCGGGTCCACCAGGGCGGCGTCGCAGCACCGGGTCGGCGGATGCTTCGGGAGGGCAACGAGGGTCAGGGGGACATGGAAACCGGACCGGGGCACGTTGGGATCGGCCGAGTCGATCCGCCCTACCAGGGGCAGTCCGAGACCCGCCCGATGCAGTCCGGGCTCCCCGACCCGGGCGCGCG
>JBGSOR010000421.1:0-18340 GCA_041738985.1 Chromatiaceae bacterium
CGCAGCAGGGCCCGCAGCCGCGCCAGCAGCTCCTCCATCTCGAACGGCTTGGCCAGATAGTCATCCGCCCCCGCCTCCAGTCCCTCCACCTTGTCCTGCCAGCGCCCCCGGGCGGTTAGCACCAGCACCGGGAGCCGGCTGCCGGCCGAGCGGAGCCGCCGGACGATCTCGAGCCCCGGGATCCCGGGCAGGCCCAGGTCCACCACCGCGGCGTCGAAGGGATATTCGGTCGCGAGATAGAGACCCTCGTCGCCATCCCCGGTCCGGTCGACGCGAAACCCCTCTTGGGCAAGCCGGTCGGCCAGCAGGGCACGCAGGGCCGCCTCGTCTTCGATCACCAGGATACGCATGGATGAGCCTGCACCGCTGGCTCAGCCCCCGGACGCGGGGATGAAGACCATGCGGACCTCCCCACTCGGGGTCAAGACCTTGACCTCGTAACCCCCACCGGACTTGCGCACGGAGAGCACCTGGCCCCCGGTTCGACGGCGCGCCTCGTCCGCCGCCTCCGATGGCGACGATGCCCCGCCGCCGCGACCCGCCAGGAGCGGCAAGGCGATGGCCGCCGTCCGAGAGCCGATCGGGTCGAGCCCAGGCACCGCGACGAGCAGAGGCCCGTCCATAGAGAGCGAGGGGGTCGCCGATCCCAGGGCCACTAGGAGGGTCGAAATGACGCTGCGCCGCATGATATCTCGCAGACCTGAAGGCCGAGCAGGGCCGAGTACGGGCGAATCTAGCACAACCTTTTAGAGGCTGCGGGCTTCCGCCCCGCCGGCCCTCCCAATCCCGAACGCAAGGCCTGAGCGGGCCTTGCGGGACTACCGGCTGCGCTTGCGTATCACGGTGACTCCGTCGTCCCACCCGAGGACCGGCCGCGGGGGGGCGACGAACCGCCGATAGGCCGGCCGCTCGATCACCACCACATCCGGTCGATAGTAGCGATGATGGTGGCGATGGGGATGAGCGTACCGTTTGCTGTAGCGGCTCGGCTTCCGATAATCCCAACGCCGATCGTCCCGGTCATAGCGATCCCCGCGCTCGTGGCTCCAGTCGCCGCGACGACCGTCGTCCCAGTCGCGGTCGCCGCGCGCCGCGGCCAACCCGGGCAGGGCAAGCGCCCCCGCCAGCATGGCCGCCAGCGCTAATTTGATCCGGGTGTGTCTCTGGAACATGGTCTTTGACCTCCGCAGATCGGCGGGGCCCAATGCCCGCACCGTTGGGGGAGATCCTAGACCCGAATCGCTGAACGACGTATGAACGGGGCGATGCCAGCGGCTGGTCCCGCTCAAGGGCTCAGGGCGAAGGACCCGTCGCACTCAGAGGTACCAGGGACACCAGCGCGGCGGATCGGTGCATAACCTATGCGCGCTCAAGCCCGGCGGACCGCCAGGCGACTGGGCGATGGCATTCGAGCGATGGCTCAAGGACGCGATCGAGGGTAATGCGGTCGGCCGGCCCCCCGGCCCCGTCCAGGCACGATAGATCGAAAGAACCCACACGAGGAGAAGGCGATGAAGCTTTACTACTCACCAGGTGCCTGCTCGATGGCAGTACATATCGTCCTGCGGGAGACCGGCTATCCGTTCGAGCTGGAGCAGGTGGACATCCGCACGGGTCGGACTGCGGACGGCGGACGTTATGCAGAGATCAACCCCAAACGCTATGTCCCGGCCCTTGCGTTGGACAACGGAGAGGTCCTGACCGAGGTCGTCGCCATTCTGCAGTATCTCGCCGACCCGAAGCCGGAGCTCGGCCTTACCGTGCCGCCGGGGGATCCGGACCGCTACAGGCTGCTGGAGTGGCTCAACTTCATCGCGACCGAAATCCATAAGACCCTGGGCTCCCTCTTCAATCCCAAGCTACCGGAGGGGTGCAGAGAGGTCCCACTGAGCCTGTTCGACTTCCGCTGCGACTGGCTCGCCAGGGTCCTGGGGACGGGTCCGTTCCTGATGGGCGAGCGCTACACCATCGCCGACCCCTACCTCTTCACCGTCCTCAGCTGGGCCTCCGTACTGGGGGTGGACATGGACCGCTGGCCCGCGCTCAAGGATTACATGGCCCGGATCGCGGCCCGCCCGGCGGTGCAGGAGACCCTCCGGGCAGAGGGCCTGGCGGCCTGATCGACCTTCGCTGCCTTGCCGAGGGCCCCTTACCCTGGGGCACCCAAACCAAGCCACAGGCTGCCCGCCGCCACCGCGAGGGTGCACAGGGTCACCGGGACCCCTACCCGTGCATGGCGCCGCCAGTCGATGGGGATTCCACGCCGCTCCGCCGCCTGGACGACGATGATGTTGGCGATGCTCCCGACGATAAAGAGGTTGCCCGCCAGGGTGCTGGAGAGGGCCAGCAGGGTGCCCCCCGAGGGATGGGTGGCGACCGGCAGCAGGAGCATGACCGCAGGCACGTTGGAGACCGCGTTGCTCAAGAAGAAGCTCGCCGCGAAGAGCGGCGCCGGGTCATGCAGATTCACCCCGAGCCCCGCCAGGGTGGCCACTGCCTGGGCTGGGACTCCGGTCTCCTGCAAGGCATGGTTGACCACGAAGAGCCCCATGAAGAGGACCAGGAGCTCCCAGTCCACCAGGCCCAGCATACGGCGGGAGTGCATCCGCCGGCTGCTGAGCAGGAGCCCGGCCCCCGCCAGGGCCATCAGATCCCTGGACCAGGGGACGAGTAGGAAGGCGATGAAGAGCAGCAACGCCACACCGAGCCCCTTGGCGCTCTGCCAGCGGTCGAGCCGGCGACCGGGCTCGGGGCGGGCGTCCTGGCTGCCCGCCTGAGGCAGCGGGTCGACGGGGGTTGCTGTAACCCCTTCCGGGAGCTGCCAGCGCCCGCGGGTCAGGGCCAGGATAAGCCCCCATGCAACCGCGAGCCCCAGGACCACCGGTAGGGCCGCCTGGGCCAGATAGCCGGAGAAGGGCAACCCCAGTGTCTCCCCGATCAGCATATTCTGGGGGTTGCCGATCAGGGTCGCGGCGGAGCCGATGTTCGCCGCGCAGGCGAGCGCCAGCAGAAAGGGCACCGGATCCAGCCGTCGCGCCAGACAGATTTCCGCCAGCACCGGGGCCATGGCCAGGCATACGATGTCGTTGCTGAAGACGGCCGCGAGACCCGCGGTGACCGCGATCAGGGCCCCCAGGAGCGCGGGCGGACGCAGTGGAAGGGTACCCAGCCGCCGCGCCGTCCAATCGTAGAAGCCGCCCATGCGCAGCTGGGCGGATATCACCATGAATGAAAAGAGCAGGATCAGAGTCGGCAGGTGAATGGCTGCCCTGGCCTCTTCCTCGGTCACGGCCCCACTTGCCACCAGTGCGATGGCCCCAAGCAGCGCCACTCCCGTTCGATCCAGCTTCAGGAAGGGCAGACCGCCAAGAATCATGCCGAGATAGACCAGGGCGAATACGGCGACGACGAAGGGGGTCATGGGGCACGCATCAGGGTACGGATCGAGTGCAGTCTACTCCCCCGCCGGAAACGAGGGCCTGGGCATGCGGGCACATCGCGCACCACGCGGCCCCATCCACGCCGGAGACGCCCGTGCCCGAGGGGACGTGCCGACGTGCCAGCGACCGCTCCAGACCGAAAATGGACCCTCACCAGACAACGCGGTGGGCCAACAGGCGCGGCTGGCGGTGTTATGCAGACGCAGCCTGTCAGTGCCATCCGTAGAGGTACGCTTGACTCCGGCGGCCCCGTCCTGACCTTAATCTCGATATTGGGTCCCGACCTCGGAGCGACTGCATGAACGCGGATGTCATCGTGATCGGCGCTGGCCTCGCGGGTCTCGCCTGCGCCCTGACCCTGCGTGAGAACGGCCTGGAGCCCGTGCTGGTAGAGGCGGAAGAAGTCGTTGGCGGGCGCATGCGCACAGACCATCGCCAGGGCTTCCTGCTCGATCGGGGTTTTCAGGTCTTGCAGACCTGGTATCCGGAGGCACGACGATTCCTGGAGTACAGGCGTCTGGATCTCCGCTCCTTCTACCCGGGCGCCCTGGTGCGGGCCGGCGGCCGGACGCTCCGGGTGAGCGACATCTGGCGCCGGCCCGGCCGGCTGCCGGAGATGTTGCTCTCGCCCATTGGCACCTTGGGGGACAAGCGGCGTCTCTGGGCGCTGCGCCGACGCTGCCTGAAGGGCACCCTCGAGGGGCTCTACGACCGACCGGAGACCTTGGCACTGGACCGACTGCGGGAGCTGGGATTTTCCGAGCAGATACTGGAGCGGTTTTTCAAGCCGTTTTTCAGCGGAGTCTTCTTCGAGCCGGAGCTGGCGGTCTCCTCCCGTACCTTCGAGCTCGTCTTCCGCGCCTTCGCCCTAGGGGACACGGCGCTGCCCGCCAGAGGCATGGGAGAGATCCCGGCCCAGCTCGCCGCTCGGCTCCCGCGGGGCCAGATCCGGCTAGGGACCCGCGTGGACCGGATCATGGAGCGACAGGCGGTGCTCGCCTCCGGAGAGCGGCTGCGTGCCCGCGCCTTGGTGATCGCCACACAGGGCGGCGAGACAGCTCGCCTGCTCGGACGTCGGCCAGGCCCGGGAACCTGGGCTACCCGCGGCACCACCTGCATCTATTTCGGTGCCGAGCGGGCACCCTTCGCGGGCCCCTACCTGGTGCTCAACGGCGAGGGCCGGGGCCGCGCCAACAGCCTGATCTGCCCGAGCAACCTCTCCGAGCACTATGCCCCGCCTGGTCGGAGCCTGATATCGGTCAATGTGCTGGGGGCAGAGCACAACCCGGACGCCCTGGAGACCGCCCTGCGCGATGAGCTCCATGGGTGGCTTGGGGGCCAGGTGAAAAACTGGGAACGGCTTGCGGTTTACCGTCTGCCCCAGGCCTTGCCGGTACAGGCACCGCCAGTGGTCTACCCGGGCGGGATCCCCCAGCGGGTCTCGGATTGGCTCTGGGTGTGCGGGGAGTATCGGGGCGCCCCGTCGATCCAATGGGCCTTGCACTCCGGGCGGCGCGCAGGGGCCGAGATCGCCCGCTCGCTCCTGGGGCGGGTGGCACAACGAAGCAGCGAGGGACTGAAGCTTCCGAGCGACCCACCGCCGGTAGGTCCCGCCTGAAACCGGGCTGGCACGCCTTGACGGTGCTCCGAGCTGCTCCCGGTCTGGTTTGGCCTTGTTGCTATCGGCACGCATCCTGCCCGCACCTCGACATGGGCGCCTCTACTGGAGCATAACCACCTGTGAGCTCGGCCCCTCGGATCGGAGCTCGAGGGTGGGACTTCGGGACACCGCGAGGGCGAGCGGCTGCTCCAGGCTGAAGGGGTAGAGCACGGCCGATGACTGGAGCATGGCGACGGACATCGCCTTGCCGGTGTAGCGGATCGCCGCCTCGATGAGCCAGGCGGTCAGACCATCATGGGAGACGATCATGGACGTTCTTCGGACGACGCGGCGGCCCTTGTCGATGCGCTCCAGGGCACCCCAACTGGCCTGGGTCTGCATGACTCGGTTGGCGGCGCGGTGGGCTGTCTCGCGCTCCCCATAGGTCTCGGCCATGCGGCGATGAATCTCCGCGGAGGTGCAGTCACCCTGGATGGACGTGAGGCGCCCGATCAGCTCGGCGACCTTCCCAAAGAACGGATAGGCCGCTATCGCCATGCCCCAGCACAGGGCCGGTACCGCCGGCTCGTTGACTTCCGCCAGAATCTCGGCGCCGCGATCCGTGAAGGGGATCAGATCGGCTCTGGGCTCCAGCCACAGGCCTTTCAGAACGCTGCGGGTCTTCTTTCTGGAGGCCTCGCCTGGCTCTGTCTCACCGATCAAGGCTTCGAGCGTCTCGGTGCTCTCCAAACCGGCGCGAATGCGCAGCGCGCAGGCGGCCCAATCGAGCGGGATGAATCGGTCGAAGCCGATATGAGGCGCGGCGGTCTTGGTGCCCTTCAACTCTGGGAGCTCACTTTCACGAACGGGACGATCAGCTCCTCGACCGAGATGCCACCATGGGCGACCAGCGCCTCGCCCTTGTTGACGAAGGCCGTCCGCTTACCAGCGAACAAGGGCAGAAAGTCTGGCGGCAGGGCCGGCGTGGGAAGCTCGATGGTCTCCGGGATCTGTTCGGCCGACTGCGACCGCAGCAGGTTTGTGCGATAGATGCGCACCCGCTCGCCGCGGGATTCCGCGATTACGCCCTGGTTTGGGCGACCGATCCCTATCGCCTCGACGTTGCCCTGGTCCGAGGTCAGGTAGGAGTGGAAGCCTCGATCCAGTAGCAGCGCGAACAGCCGTTCCACGAAAACGGACTCGCACCAGCTCTCGATCTGGCTCGCGATCCCACGTTTGCCCAGAACCGCGCCGTGGACGATCTCGTCGATAGTATCGATGACGAGGCCAGCGACCTTGATCGATGGATTGGATAGTGCGGACGCCAGCTCGTCGAGTTGATCGACGCGGCGAATGCCTTTGCAATACAGGACCTCGCTGGCGCGTAACCCTTGGTCCTGCCAGAAGCGCGCCCAGAGTGACGGCTCCGTGCTGGAGGCGGTGATCGAATCCGCAAATTCGCGCGGCTTGAGTCCGGAGAACAGGGCTTGGCGAGAGACGGCCGTCAGTGTCGGCAGCCATGCGAAACAGGCTCCCTCCGCGAAGACGAGCTTCAGTGCGCACCGGCCGACGTGCTCGCGGATCTGCACCCACTGGTCCATGGCGAGCCCGTCGAAGACGAGTAACGCAACCTTCGCCGCCCCGCGCCTCGGCGCATGGCCAGGAAGCGCGGGATCTGGTGCAGCATGACGGGGGCCGCCGCGCTGGGCAGGGATGGCAGGTCCGAGTAGTGTTTCCGGACCCAGAAGACCAGCCGCTCGTCCGAGAGCTGCTGGACCTGCTGAAGGGTCTCGCCGAGGCCCTTGGCGCGGACCGGGTCCAGGGCGTGAAAGCGGGAGAGGATCTCGCCCTGGCTCTTCGCGAAGGCGGTCCAATCCCGATGGCTCGCATCAATCGAGGGCATGGTGTCGATCAGTCGCTTCAATCCGTCCCGTACCAGGTTGCGCAGCGCGGCGGGGTCTTGAACGATCCCCACCGCGAGCCAGTCCGGCAGATCGGCCGGTACGGATTGCACCAAGAGGGGGTGCAGGGTGCCGTCCAAGAACATGGAATCGACCAGCGACCGGATATCCGGATGCTCGAAGGGGATCTCGATTCTGGCACCATGATCCCATTCGGGTGCTGGTGCTCGCTCTTCCGCGATGCGCGAGCCCACGATCCCCTTGGTCCTCAGAAACCGCTCCCACGCACTTTGGACGACCCGAAGGAAGGCCGCTCGCGAGGAGAACAGCGTGCCGATCGGTAGCCCCTTGAAGGGCGCTTTGCTCTCCAGGATGCCCCGCACATGGTCTGCCAACAGGGTGGGTAGCGCGGTGTTGGGCGGGGTAACTTGCGGGGCGACATCTGGGGTCTTCGACCCGGACACTCGCCAGTGGAGGGCCGCATCCACGACCGCATCATCGCTCGCCAGTCTTTCATGCACGTTGAGGAATGTCTCGTAGCGTCCAGCCAGCGGCTCGTCATGCTCGCGCAGGGGCCGCGCCAGACCTCCAGTCGGGTGAGCGCGGAAACGCAAAAGGTGGCGTCGGCGTGCGCCGCGAGACGCTCGCGCAGTGGGACGAAGAAGCGCGGATGCCGCTCGACCAGGTAGATGATGAGGCAGGAATCGAGATAGACCTTATCCATCGGCCTAGTCGCCCCACGCATCCCGATTAGCGGCGATCTCGCGCTCCATGCGCTCCGGATCTCCAGGCCTCGCCGCGACAAAGTCCGCGCTGTCGAGTATCCCTATCAGGGCCTTGCCAGACCCCCGCTCGGGCAAGGGCTCGTCGATGGGCGAAAGGATGGTCACCACGGCTCGCGCCTGGTGCGCCAGATGCACCGGCTCCAGCAGGGTCACCCGTCCGTCCGGGCTGATTTCGGCTTCGATGGCTTGTAGCATGCCGTTATCTCCAATGTCGGTTACCCGCCCAACTCGGAACGGGTCAGGGCCTGGTCGCACCAGAGCAGCAGCTTCTCGTCTTCCTGGAGGGCCTCCTCGGGGACCTTTTTGGCGACCGCGATGATGGTTGCGTAGTCCTTATTTGCCCAGGCATAGCGGAAACCGGCGCGCATGGCCTCCAGGCGGACGACCCGAAGCCGCCGGCCGGTGTGTGCATGGTAACCCTCGAGCTCCTTCAGCAGCGTCCGCTCCCGAACCATCTCCAGATCACGGGCCTTGTTCGGATCGGGCACGTACCAGCGACCGTTGGCCTTGGCCTTGAGGCGCGGGTCGGACTTGTCGAGATTGCGCAGGTCCGGCCAGTTGGTCGAGAGGACGCTATGGATCTGCGAGGGCACCTCATGGCCGTCCTTGGACTTGGGGTCGTAGCAGATGAAGTTGCCTTCCAGCAGGTCGGACAGCTCCGGCTTCGCCTAATGCTTCTTCCAGCCGGCGCCGAGCTGCTTGATGAATTCGGGATGTACCTCCTGGTAGGTCGATGGCCGCTTCTTGAGGAAGTCGGACAGCCAGTCGATCGCCGAGCGCTCGTCCGCGATGAACAGCTCCATCTGTGGCGCACGCGCGATTTGCAGGCGCTTCTTGTCGTACTCCGTGACCTGCTCGGGCAGGAAGACCATGCCGTCCCGCTCGGCGAAGCGCTGGGCCAAGCCGGCCTGAAACTCTTGGGACGAGAGGGGCACCGGGACGTTGTGTCGGACGAGCCAGGCCACCAGCCGGTCGAAGATGATCCGTGGCTCGCGCTCGACCACCTGCTCGAGCTGTTCGCCTCGCACTTTGACGGTCGGCAGGTAGCGCAAGTGACTGCGCACGAAATCCCAGGCGGATTCCTCGGTGCCTTGAGCCTTCGCGAAGCGCTCCTCCAGGCCGCCGTTGGGTTTGTAGGCGGAGATGACCAGGTCCTGCTTGACCGCAACGGTTGTGGTGACTGCCTTGAAGCTACCTTGCTGCTTGTCTAGCGCCGAGACGTTGGCCACAACAAAACCAGCTTCCTGCAAGGTCGTTTGAAGGCTGTTCCAAACGGCGGCCTGGTGTTGGAAAACACAACCGTCAACCAGCGCCCAGGTTTCAGAACGCGGTAGTACTCCGTGAAGCATGCTTCCATCAACCAGCGGTAATCGTCGACCGATTTCTGGGTAGATCGGTCTTCCTTGGCTCGATCAACAATGGCGTCCTGCTTTGCCAGTGTGAGTACGCCATGCCAAGCTTCTACGAGGAAATTCAACTCGGAATAGGGCAGGTTCTCGCCGAAGGGTGGGTCGGTGAAGATGTAGTCGATGCAGTTGTCTGGAATGGGTAAAGCGGCGGCGGTGCCGGTGGAGATCAGGGAGGTTCCAGCAGCCGTGCAGTAGCCGCGGAATACCTTCGCGAGACGGTCCAGCTTTCCACCGAGGAGCTGACGATTCACTTGCGAAAAGTGTGATGGTCCATAGCGATTCAATATTGACATTCCCCAAATCGCCTGCTCGACCATGAACAGCAGAAATGCCCGCGTCCGCGATTCCGGGTGAGCCTTGGCTTTTTTCCACAGAACCGCCATCGCCTGCGCGGCGCGAGGAAGGAAGAGGTGATGGTATGTGTAATGCCTTTGTCCCGCATCCGGGGCGCCTCCCACATTTCCGCATAGGGAAAGGCGAGGACAGGAACTTCGGATGGTAGCCGGAGGGTCTCGATCCTTGCCAGTATCGACAGATCATTGGCATCCGGCTTTTTTTCGTACCGGGTCTTGCCGATCCGATACGAAATCAGCGTCGGCTCGCGCTTCGGTACCGAGATCGTCATGCCGTTCGCGGAGTCGAGTTTCGATACATAGCGCCGTTCGAGCCTCTTCTTAGTTAATCCGGCTCCACAGTGTGGACAACGGAAGGCGTCCCGAACGCGCTTGGTGTCCTCGTCCAGTGCTTCATCAAGGAAGTTGACTTCGCCAGCGCATTCTGGACAGGTGAATACTTCACTCCAAACTGTGTAGTCGATCTTTCCCTTGGTCTTGCCATCCGTGTGCAAGGTCTCGTACATCCAGCCGATTTCTTGTTCCACTTCATCGAGTAGTTGTTTGCCCGTACGGGCGAACGCATTCACGTCGACGGGCAAGCAGTAGTTGGCGGCGATGAAGGTCGCCGCAGGCGACAAGTCATTCAGGATGGCCCGTCGCACGCCCCACTTTGGCGGTGCTTTGCCTTGCCGCTTCCAATCGCCTTCCAGGTCGTGCCGATAGGCTGTCGGCGCTACGCCGCACCATTGGGCGGCGACTCCGGTCATGCCGGAGCCCGCGAAGCCGTCGAGCACGAGGTCCCCCGGCTCGGTGTAATGGAGGATGGATGGGACGATGGCGAGGTGCGGGACCTTGGTGTGGTAGCCGTGGGCCTTGTAGATCGCGTCGGTCTTGCCGACCGAGACATCCACCGTCAGCGGCTCGCGGCTGTAGGTTGCCGCCGGGTCATAGGGCTTGCCGTAAGACTTGATGAAGTCTGCGATGAACGGATTCGGGCAGGCGGTGTAGTAGGGCGGGTCGGACAAGGCGAGGATGTCCTCGTCGGTACCCACGGGGAACCCCTCGATCCTTGAGCTTCTCGCGCAGGATGTCGAGGTAGTGCTCCCGGCGGGCGTCGTCGCTCGGGAAGATCTGGCCGAGGCACTCGATTGGGCCGGAAGACTTCTGATCGTCGTCGTCCAGGGATAGGGTCGTTTCATGGTTGTGAGTCCTGGTCCTGTTCTCCGCCGGAGTCCGCACCGGTAGGAGCCCGCTTGCGGGCGACAGCGATGGTATGGCGCCCGCGGGGTTCGCCCGCAAGCGGACTCCTACACGAGCGCCGCTTGTCCGGCACGGTCATGCGCAGCACACCCCCTTGGAGCAGAGGCTCCAAGTGGTGTGACTTGCAGTAGCTCGCCCCGAGTGCGCGGGGTATCGGCGTGCTCGACGAGGGTCCACTGGACGGAGGTCAACTGAACAAGTGGCGGCACTTGTTCAGTGGTCTCTGTCGCAACTTGTTCAGTGACTTGTTCAGTCTGCTCGGGTCCGGCGCCCGGCGTTATCACACTATCTGCTTGTCGATGAAATGCCCCGCCCAATCCGAGGCGCTGGTCGCCTCGGATGGGTGGAGCATCGCCAACAGCTTGAACCAGTGCTCTTGCTCGCCGCGTGGAGAGGTCGTTCATGTCAGGCGCTCGATATTCTGTTTCGCCCAGGCGGTCAAGGTGACCTGCGCCTGCGCTCTATGGACGTTTATAAAGCACCTTCCCTTCCCTTACCGCCCAATAGACCGGGGTTGTCCACCAGTCGCGCCGCTGATCGAGCTCGCCCTCGGTAAACAGGAGGTCCACGCCAACGCCGAGCGGATCCAAGGTCCGGTGCAGGCGCAGGTACTCCTCGTTGTAATCGGGGATCTCGTGCTCGACGACCAGCAGGTCCAGATCGGCCCCTCATCCGCATCGCCCCGCGCGTAGGAGCCGAAGAGGATGACCTTCAGGGGTGCGTGGGCGGCCGCGGCGAGCCCAAGGTCGTTTAGCATCAGCGCTCCTCCGTCTCTGGTCGGTCCGATCAAGCTGGTCAGTGCTTCACCAGATCGGCAGGTAAAGTTTGAGTGGGGAGTCGGCGCAGATTCGGAAGCCAAAGTGCTCATAGAACCGGGCCGCGGCCGGGTCCTTGGCGTCCACGAAGATGCCGGCGCTGCCCACGGCTTGTGCCGCGCCGCGCGCGCGCTCGACGGCATCCGCCAAGAGGAGTCGTCCCAGCCCCAGGCCCTGCATGTCCGCGCGTATCGCCAGGCGCCCCAGACGGGTGACCGGGATCTGGCGCGGATAGCGCCTGGCGATCTCGGCAGGCAAGGATTCGACGAGGACCAAGGCCGCCGCCAGGGCGTAGAAGCCGAGAATGGTGGTGCGGCCGATGCCCTCGTATCCGTCTCGCCGGAACGCCTGGGCCGCCTCCTCGTCATGGGGAACGGCGACGAAGGTGCGCGAAATGCCCTTGCCCTGGTGCTGAAGGGCAGTCCCCCTAAGCCAGGCGTTGAGCGCCTCCCGGCCGCAGTCAAAGCCCTTTCGGTCGTGGTGCCCAGTCAAGGGTTCCAGTCTGATCATCGCGTCTGGCCGAGTAGTCCTGGATGGCCGCGCTCAGCGCTTCGTTGGGCGGCATCGGGGCATCGATGGCGCGGAGAAACGCCGCGGCATCGCGGGCGCTCAACCGAATGACGCGCTCCTGCTCGATGATGCGCTCGGCCTCGCGCAGGGCGCTCTGCACGACGAACTGGTTGACGGTCGCCCCGACCATGCTGGCCGCCAGCTCCAGCGTCTTCTGGACCTCGGCGGGTACGCGGGCCGTGATGCGACCGCGATCGACGGATGCTGTGGTCACGGAAATACCTCCTGGGTGCTGCGAGGGGACCAGGCTAGCACTGCGGTGACACTTTGTCACCAGAACGGCGGATCACTCCACCACGAACCTGAGCTTGGTGGTGTCCTTGCCTTTGCAGCGGTCTGTGAGGAAAGCCTCGAAGCGCTTGCGTAGATCTTCGGGTGTGGCCGGAGAGCCGCCCAGCAAGAGCGCCTGCTTGATGTCGTCGCTGGTCACGGCGATCTTCTCAAGACCGGACAGGGCCTCCTGCACTGCGCTGACGAAGCCCGGGGTCACGGGGTCAGGCAGGCTCCTCGATGTAAGGAATGCCTGGATCAGGCCGCGGGGCTGTGGCTTCAGTAGGTCGAAATTGGCCTGAATGAACGGGTCCTCCAGGTTGTCCAGCAGGGTTTGCTGCCAAGCGGCGAGCAGGCGGTCCAGCTCCTCGTCGAGCCGGGTGAGGGCATTGGCGGCGAGTCCCAGGGGTAGTGATTCGTTGGCGGGCTTGAAGCCGCAGTGAGGGCATACGGGGCTTGCCGTCAGCTCGGCGTCGGTGAGCTGGTAGCAGCTCTTGAGTCCGGCGAGACGGTCCTCGAAGGTGGTGAGCTGACTGGTCGGCATCAACGAGTCCGGCCAATGCGCGGAGTGCCACGAGTCGGGGATCCTTGCGCAGGGCGCTCTTGGTCTTGTCTTCCGTCACGCCGAGGCGCGCCTTGCTATGGCTTGCGACGTAGGCGGTGACGTAGTCCTTCTTGAGCTGTAGGAGCCGGCTTGCCGGCGACGGGTGCCGGCGTGGCGCCGGTCGCCCGCAAGCGGGCTCCTACGTTCGTCCAAGACAGCCTTTCGGGTGGCCTGGGCTTGGGCGACCCAGGGGTGATCGCCCGGGAGCACAAGCTCGGCCTGGGATAGGTAGGCAGCCGTGGGCCCAAGCTCGGCCGCGAGCGCCAGCAGGGCCTCGACGGCGGACAGGACATCGAGGTTCTTCTTCTGGGCCTCGATGTCGTCAGACCCGATGCGCAGGTTCTTGAGCTTGCCGACGGTGTTGTAGGGCGACAGGGCCTCGGTGAAGGTCTTGAGCGCTTCGAGGCGGGTGCGCCAGTCGCGCAGCTCGTCGTCCCGCAGTAACGGCTGACCCCAGAAAGCGAGGCGTCCCTGCATGTCGGTGCCGGCGGCGAGGACGCGCGCTACCTGCTCGCCGACGGCCTGCTGCAACTGCTTCACGGGCTCTTCGGAGCCTTGGCTGGCCAGTTGGGCCAGGCCGGGGGACAGCCCCAGCAGCTCGAACAAGGCCCGCAGAACCGCGACATTGATCTCCTTCGGGGCCTCGATGTACTTGAACGCCTTCAGGTCTTCCTGGGGGTGCTCGGCAAGCTGGGCGAGCTTGCTGGAATCGATCTTGTCGCCGGTGATCGCGAGCACGATGTCGCCGGCATAGACCAGGCCGACAAGGACGGTCACCAACAGATCGGGCTCGAGGCGGAAGCGGGCGGGGGCGAAGGTTTCGCTGTCTGGGTTGCCTTCGAGCAGGCACGTCACGACCAGCCCGAGGAGGCCGGTCGCGGGCTCGCCGCCCATGTCCTCGATTCCGGGGTGGTAGAGGCACAGGGCGTCGCGCAGCTCCGTGGCCGTCGGCCCGATGGGGACATAGATGTCGCCGCCTGTGGTGAGTCGGTGTACCGACAGGGCGGAGATTAGGCGCAGCGCCATCGGCCGGTATGCGGGGCGCGTGAAGGCTTGTTTGACCCGTCCGGAAGGACCTCGGAGACCTTGATGACCGGTCCGATCGCGGGGTCGGAGCGCAACACGGAGTTGGATGTGACGGTCTCCCAGAAGCTGTCGTAGGCGATCAGCCCAGGCCGATCATCGGGGACCGACCCACCGAGGAGCGCCTGGATTTGATCCCGGATCGTGACCAGTGCGCCGCGCTTCTCGGTGAAGACCAGGCGTCATAGGCGAGACCGAAGGATGGAATTTCAGGCCAGAATAGTGCGGATACCATCTAATCGCCAACGCCGCGCTCGTCGGACTCTTGGGGTGTTGGCATGCGTCGGCTGAAGATCCATGGGCGCCCCGCTCGCTGGCGATGGCCGCCGCCAGGGTCAGGTAGTCGCGGGTCAGCGCCTTGCCGGGGTGCAAGGTCCGACGGCGTGTCTCGTTGGCGAGCGGGAGGCCGCCGGACGGCATCGCGGGGTAAGGGAGGGTGGGCGGCTGGCTGGGAAGTAGCTGAGCGACGCGCGTGGCGCCGCTCGGGGGAGGGGTGCCGATGCAAGGATTGACGTAGCGGCAAGCAGGTGAGGGGATGGCCCGCGCGTTTCCCACCCTGCAGGTGTGCGCCGGATCCCGCCGGAACCGGCGCACCTCTGTTGGCCCTATCGGTCCTTGAGCTCGTTGATACGCGACTGATACTCGGACTTGATGCAGCCATGCTTATCGCTGGCCTTCCAGCAGTCGTCGCGTCCCTTCACCCACCCGCGCTGCTCGGTCTTGAGCGCGCCCTGCTCGCTGGCCGGGGTGTGCTTCAACACGGTGGCGTAGAGCTCCGCGAGGCTGCGGTCCAGGGCGGCAAGGTCCGCGTCTTTGCAGATGGTCTTCTCGACCTCGTGGGTGGTCTTGTTGCAGTCGAAGCTGGGGTGCGCCGCGTTGGCCAGGGGGGCGGCCAGGCAGCCGGCGGCGAGGATCGCGAGGGCGGTCTTGGACATCGAATCGTCTCCGGTGCTTGAGTTGAAGAGAGCTGCCCGGCGCGCAGACGCGGACAGCGGATCGAATGCGAATCGGGGCCTGGGTCCCGGAATCCTTGGGGCCTGGATCAAGCCTTCTTGATCAGGCCGACGATCAGGAGGAGGACGGCGGCGCCGACGACGGCCGTGACCAGGGAGCCGATCAGTCCGCCCCCGGCGGACACACCGACCAGACCGAACAGGAATCCGCCGATCACGGCACCCACGATGCCGACGACGATGTTGCCGAGCAGACCGAAGCCGCCGCCACGCATGAGCAGGCCGGCGAGCCAGCCGGCGGCGGCGCCGATGAGCAGAAAGATGGCAAGGCTGGTGAGATCCATGAGGTCCTCCAATTCAGGTGTGTGGGTCCGACCTGCTCCGGGACCGGACCAAAGTGGGTGCCGAGCCAGGCCCGGCTCGATGCGACGTTCGGGCGATAACCCGGTCGTCGGCGCAGCGGCGGAGCCGGCCGCCGCGTCTTTCGTCAGCCGCCGAGGGGGACGGCATCCGGGATCTCGTAACGTTCGGCGCCGACGCGGATGAAGTGGAGGTCGCTTTCCTTGGTGGCGCGAAACTCGCCGGAGCCGTCGGCCTGGCTTGTGTCCGCGCCGATCGGGAGGCCGTTGCGGAAAAATATGAGGCGCTTACCCCCGTCGGGCTTGGTGACGGCGACCGTGGCATAGCCGCCGCCGGCACGGGCGACACCGAAGGCGCACTGCCCCATAGGCTGACCGGCGTGCTGAGCACAGTGGATCTGGCCTGTCGCATCGAAATCGCCCTGGCCGGTCTCATGGGATGTCTCTGCTATGAGCTCCAGATCGAAGGGGCCTCCATGATCGCCTGGCGACCCAGGCTCACCGGCGGCAGTCGCCCTCGGCCAGGTAATGGCCGGCGACCCAGCCGGAGACGCCCCCGTATTCCACCTTGCACCAGCGGGGATTCTCCCTCGCGCGTCGCTCCTTTTCCCCGGCCGACAGGGTGCTGAATTCCTCGAAGGTCAGCCCGCCCCGGCAGCCCAGGTTACGGATGCAGGTGCCGTCGGGCGGGATCTCGCCGACCTTGCGGGCGTGTGGGTCCGGCTCGGCGCGGATGTTGAGAACGTCGCCCTGGGCAACGCCGCGTACGGCGAAGTAGTCGGGTCCGTCCGCCTCCGCGCGCACTAACCCCGTGCCGAGTCCCAGCGCCAGGCCGACGAGCAGGACGGCGGGCCGGCGAGCGAACGACGGCCCTCGGGTTGCTTGACTCACTGGGCGACGCTCAGGTCCTGGACCTTCCCGTCGTTCGAGACGAGGCAGCGCCAGCGCTCGGTCTTCGAGCTGCCGCGTACCCCGACCGCGTCGATCGTCACCGACGAGTTGGCCTGGGAAAACTCGGAGCTGACCACGTTAACCGTGCTGACTTTGCCGCCGTATTGGCTGTTGACCGCGGCCATGCAGGCGCTCTCCGCGGCGCTCGACGCCTGGCGCATCCCGCTGCTGCCGGCACGGGAATCGTAGTCCGAGGTGGCGCAAGCGCCGAGGGTCAGGGCCGCGGCGGCGGTCAGGGCGACGCGAATGGCGTTGTTCATCTGCTTGGTCTCCACTCTGTTGGCGATGCTGGGTTGGATGTGTTTTGGGGCGGAGCGGGAGCTGCTCCCTCCCGGACGCGGCGGCGTCACATGATGGCGACCGACAGCGTGTAGGGCACCGTGCGCCCGCTGTCCTTGGCGTCGCCCATCAGGTAGACGCGGATGATGTAGTCGCCATCGGACGGCAGGCGGACGCTGGCGTTTTCGCCGTCCCGCGAGCCGATAAAGATCGCGACGTCCTGGCTCCCCGGGGGCAGGATGTTGAAGTAGGCGTTTCCCTTGGCGATCAGCGACACCGACATCGTCTGGCCGGCACGGGCACCGAGTACGTAGTCGCGGTGATGGCGACCGGTCACCGATCCCTGCACCGCGGCGTTGTCGTTGCCGCGCGCGAAGTGGATGCGCTCGCCTGCCTGAGTCGCGGCGGGCAGGGCGAGACCCAGCGCCAGGGTGGCGAGGAGTGCGGGGGCGGCGAGTCTCGCCAGAATGTTCCGCGCGCCTTGAGTCATAGTCGGTACCTGGAAGAGTTCCATGGTGTTCTCCGGTTAGCTCGGGGCCGAGGCGGATCGCCTCGGGTCGTCTTCCAGTCGGGTATCGCCGGCCGGCAAGCGGCCCCGGGCATCGGGGTCGGCTCGCGGCGCGGCGATGGGGCCCTTAACCGAACATCGACTTGATACGGTCGATGGAGTCCTTGACGCCGACCTTGAGGTCCGCCCATTTCGCCTCCGCGTCGTCCTTGAGCGCCTCCCATTTGTCGTCGGCAGCGTCCAGGATCTCCTGGCGCCGCGCGGCGCCCTCGTCCCATTTGGCCTTCAGCTCGGCGATCTGCTGCTCCACCTTCTCCTTCACGTCGTCCGAGGCATCCCCCGCCTTATCGCGCAGTTGGGCCAGGTCCGACTCCCATTCGTCGAGCTGAGTCTTCAGCTTCGCCAGATACTCGTCTTTCGTCTGCATCGTCGTCACCTCCGTTTTGGGCAAAGATTTCACTTGCAACTGGCGAGTCTGGGTCCTGGGCACGTCTCGCCCTTTCATCGCTCGTTGGCATTGGAGGATTGGGCGTTCAATCGACGATCGCCGCCTCCGCCGGGCGGTGATCGAGCGGCTACCACTGACGGCACCCCGAATTGACGCCGCGGCGGCGCAATTCAAGATGCAAACGCCGCAAACGCATTGCGGCCAGAGTAGCCGGGATGCCTCGGCAAGCGACCGGCGCTGGAAGAGCCGCCGCGGTCCGCGGGTCGGCCCCATCGCCGAGCCAGCGGGGCGACATTCGATACCCTAGGCTAAAGATCGGCGATCCCCTTGTCTGTCGGGGCGCTTATGTAAGGGTTTGCCCGACACGGCGCTGCTTTCGATGTCATGCCCCTTAGACCGGCACGCCTTGGGCGCTTAACGCGGCTACGATTGGTGCCCTCGGCGGTCTCGGCGATCAGGTCCGTCGCGGGGGGGCGTCCCGGCCCCTCGGCCCGATTCAGTTCATGCGAACCGACTCGACCGGTGCCGGGATCCGGCCGTCGCCGGTCGGCACCGCCGTCGCGGCCGGCTCGACCTCGGGCAGACCCGAGCGCATGACGGCAAGGGTTGGACCCGTGGTGTGTTTCAAGATGGGGGCGTCCGTGAGCAGCAAGGTCGTCCCCGGCTCCAGCAGCGGGTAGAGACGGCTGCTCATGGCCTTCGGCATGTGCAGGCGCTCCAAGGCGTTGGCGTCGTGCGCGCCCCCGCTCTCCGTGGCGTGGCCTGGGAGA
>JBGSOR010000431.1:0-19029 GCA_041738985.1 Chromatiaceae bacterium
GGCCGGCCAGCCGGTGCGCGGATCCAAGATGTCATGGTAGGTCGTCCCCCCGTAGATGAAATTGCGTTCGTAGGCCGCCGCGGTCGCAACGCTTTCGTCCCCACGGATCGTCAGCACGGCTAGCACCCCGGATCCGCTCGCGCGTCGGATTGGCACCCGCCAGGGCTGGCCGCTGCGGTCGCCGATGGCACGCAGGACCCCGCCGACCTGGACCTGGGCGTCGCGGATACCCAAATCGTGCAGACGCTCGATGGCGAGGTCCACGGCGGCGCCTTTGGCGATAGCGTCGAAATCGAGCTTGAGGGCACCGTTGGCGCCCTGCAGCTCGAGTCCGGCCAGCCGGATGTCCGACATTCGAGGGTCGGACGCCACCAGGCGTGCGATCGCCTGAGCGCTCGGGGGAGGGTGGCATTCCGGCGGCCCCCCCTGGAAGCCCCATAGATCCATCAGGCGCCCGATAGCCGGGTTGAAGAGCCCGCTACTACGCTCGGACAGGTCTTGGCTCAGGCGCACGAGGTGCAGTATGGCAGGCGGTGCCACGAAAGGCTCCCCCTTGGGCAGGAGCTCGTTCACACGCCCCAGAGGGCTAGGGGGCAAGGGGCTCCAATCTCGCTCCAACTGCTCGAAGTCCTGCGCGATCAAGGTCGCAGCCTGGTCCGACTGGCGCTTGTCCACCCGCACTAGGCTCAGGTCCACCAGGGTGCCAAAGGCATTGAAGCGGGCGGTCGTCACTGGGGCCTCTCCGTGGCAGCCGGCGAGGAGCAGCAGGACCGCCAGGGCGCAGGCGCTGGCGAGTGCTTTCGGGGCGCGGGTGACCGCGGGGATCGGGAACCACCGATACTGCACGAGGTGCTCCGTTTGGGCTCACAGCCGTTAGCAGAGATGTGCGCCTAGGATCCGGCCGCCTTCAGCCTCGCCGCAATGGCGTTCATCAATTGGCCTCCGATGTCCAGCCCGAGCTCGGCGTCCAGCTCGCGAATGCAGGTGGGGCTCGTGACGTTAATTTCCGTCAGGTAATCGCCGATCACGTCGAGCCCGGCGAACAGGATGTCGCGGGCGCGCAGCTCCGGTCCAACCTGGGCGGCGATCCAGCGGTCCCGCTCGGTGAGTGGCCGCACCTCGCCGGAGGCCCCCGCTGCCAGATTGCCGCGGCTCTCCCCCGGGGCTGGGATCCGGGCAAGACAGTAGGGGACCGGCTCCCCATCGACCATCAGCACGCGTTTGTCGCCGTCGCGGATCTCGGGGATGAACCGCTGGGCCATGCAGAAGCGTCGGCCGCGCCCGGTCAGGGTCTCGACGATCACGCTCGAATTCGGGTCGTCTGGGCGTAGCCGAAACACCCCGGAGCCGCCCATACCGCCCAGGGGCTTAAGTATCAAGTCACCGTGTATCGCCTGGAAGGCGCGGATGTCGGCGAGGCCGCGGGTGATCAGGGTTGGCGGGGCACACTGGGGAAAGGCGACGGTGAACACCTTCTCGTTGGAGTCTCGCAGCGCCCGCGGGTCGTTGATGACCCAAGTGCCGGCGCGCTGTGCCTGCTCCAGCAGGTAGGTTGCGTAGATGTACTCCATGTCGAATGGGGGGTCTTTGCGCATCAGCACGGCGGCCAGCTCATCCAGAGGGCGCACGAGCTCAGGACCCAGCCGGTACCAGGAACGCGGATCGTCCATGACCGCGACCTCGCGCATTCGGGCTTGGGTACGACCGTCCTGCAGGAGCAGGTCCCCCACTTCCATGTACAGTATCCGCCAGCCGCGGCGCTGGGCGGCAAGCATCATCGCAAAGGTGCTGTCCTTCTTGACGTTGATGGACCCGATGGGGTCCATGACGATGCCGATCTCGATGGTCATTGGAGCAGTGTACCCCAAGGCCGGGTGTGCAAGACAGGGCGGTCGGCGGCAGGGAACGGGCCCTCGGCTGCCTTGCACGGTTCCAATGCGCTTGCTATGTTCGCTCGCGGTCTGTGAACGCTTGCGAAGGTGTATCGGCGCATGGCCGAGGCCGGGTACTGCCCAGGACCCGTGCCTTCGACCGTCGTGGCGGCCTCGCCTGAAACACGGGTCGCTGCGCAAAAGCGTGGCTCTCCGGAGGGCGGTTGCGGAGATGGTGACGCCGTTCTCATCGGGGCCTGCACCCCTCCGTGGTACAAGACAGGATCGAGATTTAGGACGCAAGGCTCCCCACGGACTTCGATCCCCTTCGGTTAGGGTTCGGTCCAGCTAAAGCCAGATGCGCACGGCAGTGCGGGCGGCGGGTACCTGGCGCAGTGACTCCAACAATACCGGGGTGCAAGACAGATGTGGGAGCAGTGGAGTCTCACGACCGTCGGGTACAGGCCATGATCGCCGGCTGCGATGCCCGGCAGCCGAGGGGGGACGCGTGACTGCCGCAACCGAAATGGCTGATCTGAACGGTGCGCGTGTCCTGGTGATCGACGACAGCAAGACCATCCGCCGCACTGCCGAGAGCCTACTCGCCAAGGCCGGCTGCGAGGTGCGCACCGCGGAGGACGGCTTCGAGGCCCTCGGCAAGATCGTGGAGTTCCAGCCGGATCTGGTGTTCGTGGACATCATGATGCCGCGGCTCGATGGCTATCACACGTGTGCCCTGATCAAGGGTAACCCGTCTCTCAGACACACCCCCGTCATTATGCTGTCTAGCAAGGACGGGCTTTTCGACCGCGCCAAGGGCCGACTCGTGGGGGCTGAGCTCTATCTCTCCAAACCCTTTACCGGCGAGGAGCTCTTGGAGGCGGTCCGGTGGCACCTGCGCCGACATTCGCACCTGGCTGGATAACGGGAGCGGGATTGCTGCGCGGGGCCCCGCTGTTGTGCCGGGAACCCAGCGGGTGTCCCGACGACGACAACTGCAAGCGATCGGGATCGATAAGACGCCCGGATAGGGCCGAGCAGCGATGAGACCTCTACTTCGTAAACCCGGTGTGAATGACGCGCCCGCCGACGGGGACGATTCGTCCTCCCCACTCGTGCTGGTGATCGACGACTCCCCCACCGAGACGCGCATCTTGAGTCATACCCTGACCAAGGCAGGATACCGGGTCGAGATTGCGGGAGATGGCCTAGAAGGCGTCGAGATGGCGCGTCGGCTGATACCCGACCTGATCCTCATGGACGTCATCATGCCCGCCCTCAACGGCTTCCAGGCGACCCGCATGCTGCATCGGGACGAGGCGACCGCCCGGATTCCGATCATTATCCTCTCCACCAAGGACCAGCCCACGGACCGCACCTGGGGTCTGCGCCAGGGCGCGGTCGACTATCTCGTCAAGCCGGTCGACATGACCGCGCTGCTCGGGCGAATTCGCGCGATCCTGGGCGGTTGAAGCGCATGGCCGAGGCATCATCGGACGGCGCCCGGCTTTACGGGCTCATCGCTGGGCTCGACGTACGTTATCGCGCCCTGGGTACGCGCCTCCCGGACGAGACTCCGCCGATCCCAGTCTGGGCGGGCGTGCTATTCCGGGTTCGAGAGCAGTCCTTGTTGGCACCCTTGGAGCAGATTGCCGAGGTGCTGGAGCTTCCAGCGGATATCACGGCGGTGGGGGGTACCAAGCCCTGGGTCCTCGGGGTAGCGAACAACCGCGGTACCCTCCTTCCGATCTTCGATCTGGCGGCCCTGGCCCTGGGGGTGGTGTCGGCGCGTCGGGAATCGGACCGGGTCTTGGTCGTGCGCCAGGAAGAGCTGCCCTGTGGGCTGGTTGTGTCCGAGACGATCGGCATCCGTCATTTCGAGACAACCCGGAGAGTCGACGAGCCGTCGGTTGGGCTCGGGGTGCTTGGGCCTTTCGTAGAGTCTGCCTTCCCGCTGGCGGGCGAGGACATACCTGTACTGGCGCTCGACCGCCTGATCGCGGACCCCTTGCTTGGCCACGGCGCGGTTTGAGTCCAGCCTCGCTCGGCAACGGGTCCTTGCCGGGGAATGGAATATCCGGGACGGCCTCGGCGGTTCTGCGTCATCCGCGACGTATACCCCCGGGCGTTCGAGCTAGCGCAGACCGGGATGAGGTCAGGCCCCGCGGGGCGGGCCTGCCCATTTGGGGGCCGGGCATCGGTCCACGGAAGTTACTTTACGGCACCTGGAGTCGGTACGAGATGGCGAAGCGAACCAAGAGCATGGCCGGCGGGTCCCAGGCTGGGTCATTGGGGGGCGTGGCATTTGGGCTGTCGCTGCTGGCGGTGGCGTTAGCCGCCCTGGCGCTGGCCAGCTACATCCTCATTCGAAACGCGGAGGACCGTAACGGCCGGTTGGCCTTGGACACGGCGGCCCAAAAGGTCCTGGTCCAGCAGATGGCGCGGGCCGCTGCAAATGCCTTGCGGGGCGACAAGGAGGCGTTCGAGCGCCTGCGCAGCGATCGCGATCGTTTCCAAAGCGGGATGGACGCCTTGAAAAACGGGGTGCCCGAAGAAGGGCGGGCGCCCTCGCCGCCTGAGCGCGCAGGGGATCTGCAGGCGGCGGACCTGGCCTGGCTCGGCTACCGCGAAGGGACAGATCGCATCCTCGCGGTCCAGAGCGATATCCTGGGGGTGCGCGAGCTGATTGGCACCACCGGAGCCCGGCTCCCGGAGATTGCCAAGTCTCTGGATCGGGCGGCGGAGCTGATTGCCGCCGAAGGCGCCACTCCGTCCGACGCCCTGGCAGCCGGACGGCAGCTCGCGCAGCTCCAGAAGCTGGAGTCCACCCTGGACCGTTTGCTCACCGGGGGGGCTTCAGGGTTGGGGACCATCGAATCGGCTTCCGCCGTAACCAACGAGCTGGCTGCCTCGCTCGACCGGTTGGCCGCGAGCTCGGCTAGTCGCGATCAGGTCCGAGCTCACCAAGCCCTGCAGGAAACCGCCCAGCTCTTCCAGCGGATGCGCGCTGACGTGGACCAGCTGCTCGGGCTGGCGCCAGCGGTGCTGACGGCCATCGATGCCTTGCCTGCCCTGCAGGTCACCGGCGAGAAGCTCGACGGCGCGCTCGACACCTTGGCGGGCGCCTACCGCCAGGCACCGCGCGATGCCCGCCTCGGGCCACTGACGATCGGCCCCTGGGCCGTCCCGCTCTTCGGTGCACTGGCGCTCTTGTGCATCCTGTTTCTGGGTGGCCGAGCCCTATTGGAGGCGCAACGCCGGGAGGCGGCCTCGCGTGCCCAGACGGACAGAGACGAGCAGGCCATTCTGCGGCTCTTGGACGAGATGGGCGATCTCGCCGACGGCGACTTGACCGTCGAGGCCACGGTAACGGAGGACAAGACCGGCGCCATCGCCGACTCGATCAACTACGCGGTGGAGGCCCTGAGGGCGCTGGTCACTACTATTAACGAGACGTCTACGAAGGTCAATGTATCGGCTCAGGAGAGCCGCGCCATCTCCCAACGGCTCGCCGAGGCGAGCGCGGTTCAGTCCGACCAAATCGCCCTGGCGTCGGGGTCCATTCAGGCCCTGAACGAGCAGATCGACGAAGTGGCCCGCAACGCCGGGGAGTCCGCGGAAGTGGCCTCGCGCTCTGTGGAGGTCGCCGGACGCGGTGCCCAGACGGTGCGCGACACCATCCAGGGTATGGACTCCATTCGCGAGCAGATCCAGGAAACGTCAAAGCGGATCAAGCGCCTGGGCGAGAGTTCCCAAGAGATCGGGGAGATCGTCGGGCTCATCGACGACATTGCCGACCAGACCAACATCCTTGCCCTCAACGCAGCCATGCAGGCGGCCATGGCCGGCGAGGCCGGGCGCGGATTCGCAGTGGTTGCCGACGAGGTGCAACGGCTTGCCGAGCGCTCCCGTAATGCCACCAAGCAGATCGAAGTGCTGGTCCGCACGATCCAGGCGGACACCAACGAGGCGGTGAGCTCCATGGAGGCGAGCACCGCGGGCGTGGTGGAGGGGGCCAATCTGGCCGAGAATGCGGGCGATGCGCTTCGCGAGATCGAGAATGTCTCTGCGTACATCGCCGACCTCACCAAGCGCATTGCCGACTCCTCTCAGAGCCAGTCGCGCCAATCCGCCGAGATCAACGAGACGGTGCAAACGATTCGGGCCATCACGGAGGAGAACGCCGAGGGCACCCTGCGTGCCGCGAGGTCAGTGGAAGAGCTCGTGAATCTCGCGACCGAGCTGCAGCGCTCGGTGGCGGGTTTCCGGCTGCCCTGACCAAACGCCGCTCGGCATCCCGGTCGACTCACCCACGGACCGATCCCCGGACCGATCCAGGACACTGATCGAAGAGCAGCGGGCCCATGGCAGAGAAGGTTGTCGGTGGTCTGAAATGGGTCAAGGGAGAGATCGCCCTAACCCTGCGCCGCGTGCGCGACCTCCTGGAAGAGCACGGCAGCACCGGCGAGCGACGCAGCCTGGACGAGGCGCTCGCTGCCCTGCTGGAGGTGCGGGGCGTACTACTGGCCCTGCAGCTTGCCATGCCCGCGCGTCTAGTCGAGGAGATGCAGCGACTCGTCGAGGCGCTGGCGGAGGGCAGCGTCCGCAGCCCTCGGGAGTCCGCCGAGGCCCTGATGCTGGCCCTGATCCAGCTCCCCAACCACTTGGAGCGACTCGACGTTGGGACCGAGCCCGGGCCCCTGACGCTATGGCCCATCATCAACGATCTTCGGGAGTCGCGCGGGGCGCCACCGATCACCCCGGCTGAGCTCCTGGTCCCCGCATCGGTGCTGGCGGAGGGAGAAGACCTGACGCCCGAGGCCCTGGAGGCCATGAGCGCGGTGCTGCGCAAGGTGCGTCCCCACTTCCATCGGCACCTGGTCGACTGGTACCGTCCCGAGACCAGCTTGGACGGGCTGATTCAGCTCGGGCGCCTGTTCCACCAGATCCACCGCTATCTTCAGGATGGAATCCTGGCGGACCTGTTCCGTCTGGCCGAGGCCTATGCCGATAGCTTGCAGGCTGGGCAAGTGGCAGGCGGGTCGGACGCCCGCGCCTTGCTGAGTCGCCTGGATAAGGTGCTCAAGAGCTTGACTCTGCCTTCCCCCGAGTGGCCCGATGCCGAGGCCCGCGAGCTGATTGTCGACCTCTTGGCCGTGCTTTCGGAGTCCGACGTCCGCTCGTCCCTGATCGACGGTCTCCAGGCCCAGTACAGCCCGACCCAAACCTTGCCTCTGGCCCCCGAAGGTGTCTCCGATGCCTTGGCAGCCCTGGCGGGCGCGACACTGGGCGAGATCGCTGCCCTCAAGGAGGGTCTAGACCTCTTTGTGCGCGGGGCGCGCGACGACCGTACCCCGCTGGAAGAGATCCGTGTCGGCCTCAATGCCCTGGCGCGAACATTAAACGTTTCGGATACAGGACAGCTACCGGAACGGCTGCGCTCCTTGGCAGACGGGTTTGGCGAGCTCGCCATGGCGGACCAGGGGGAGGACGTTCTGCGCCTGGAGCCTCTGGCTGCCGAGCTGCTGAGCATCGAGGTCGTCCTGCAGGCCTACGCGGCGCACCGCACCCCCGAGCCGGGCACGCTCTCCACCCAGGGATTGTTTGCCGCCGAGGTGACAGCCGCTACGTTGCGCGCGGCGCGCGGCGAGCTGGTGCGGGTCAAAGAGGCAATCCTCGCCTGCCAGGGCCAGGGCGCACGACCTGCGAGCTTCAAGGAGATCCCCGATCGGCTTACCGGCATTGCGGGTGCGCTGCAGATCCTTGGGGAAGACCCGGGGGCCGAGGTGGCGGAGGCAATTGCCGCCCTGGTCCGGCGAAGGTATGAGGGGGCTCGGCGCTGGCCGCAGGAGTCCGAGCTACCCCATCTGGTGAATGCCATCGCCGCCTTGGAGCTCCATCTCGAGCGCCTAGAGGAGGTCGAGCCTCTCCAGGGCGATCTGCTGGTCCAGGCGGCCGAGTCGCTGGCCGCGTTGGAGCAGGTCCTAAGCGAGGGTCCGCCGACTGCGGCCGCCTCGGTGCCGGACTCCGGCGCGGAGGGCGAGGTCGGGGATGATCGGCGCGGGCGCGCCGCCGCGACGCCGACTCTGGAAGAGGGCGCAGCGACCATCGTCTCTCCGGATCTGCTGGAGATCTTCCTTGAGGAGGCGGAGGACGAGACCCGTTCCGTGGTCGAGCAGTTCGCCCTATGGCGCGGAAGCACAGGCGACGAGGTCGCCTTGAGCAGCCTGCGGCGTAGCTTCCATACCCTGAAGGGCAGCGGGCGGCTGGTGGGTGCCGAGCGCATGGGCGAGATTGCTCAGGTGACGGAGACGATCCTCAACCGCGTCATCGACCTGGCGCTGACCCCCGAGCCCGCGGTCCTTGAATACCTGGCGGAGGTGGTCGACCTGTTGCCCGACCTGGTGCGTGCCGAGGCGGAGGGGCGGCCCTTGGCAGTTGCCGATCTCGCTCGCCGAGGCGAGGCGCTTGCGGTGGGCGTGACGCTGCAGGCGGGCCAAGGCCTGCGTCGATCCCAGACCTCGGGGGCCAAGGTGATCCCCTGGCCAACTGCGGCCCATCCGGTCCCGCTGTCCCCTCACGTCCCGACCGAAGGCGGCAATTCGGAGGAAACGGAAGAGAGAGAATCGATCGAGACTGCCCACCGCAGGATCGAGGATGGACGCGCTCGCGTGGTAGGCGATGGCGAGCCGGATCTGAGCCTTCCCGAGGCCCCGACGGTGGCCCGAGGGGACGCCGCGCCGGGCGCGCCAGAGTTGGACGAGTATGGCGATCATTTCAGTCTCTTTACCTCCGACTCCGAGCTCTTCGATATCTTCCAAACCGAGACCGACGAGCATCTCGCGCTCCTGCGCGGGTTCCTGGATCGGGCAGCTTCGGGCGACCGGGTCCCGGACGAGGCGACCCTGCGCGCCCTGCACACCCTGACGGGCAGTGCGCGGATGGCCGGCGTGGACTCCATCGCCGATGCGGCCAAGGCCCTCGAGCGAGAGATCCGACCTCTTCAAGCGGCCGCGCGGCCCCTCGACGACCGGCTGTTCGGGCTGTTGATGCGGGCTGTGGACGGCATTGCCGCACGGGTTGCGGAGCTTCCGGAGATCGGGCCAGGCGCGGCCGCCCTCGCGCAGGTCGCCCGAGACCTGGGCGAGCTTGCCCAGCCGGTTGACGTGGCGACGGCCGGTGCGGCAACGAGCGATATCGAAGTTTCGCCGCTTCCGGACCTCGAGCCTCCTGACTCCGAGGCATTGGACAGGGACTTCCCGGATTCCGTGGAGGCGCTAGCCGAGACAGAAGCGGCGGGGATGCTAGCGGAGGAGGGATACGTCGCCGAGTCCGGATTGGACTCGACTCCGGAGCCAACGACGGATCTCGGCGGCGCCGCCGAGGTCGTTGGTGGGGTGCCGGCCGATCGGGCGCCGGGGGCGGCCGCGGATCTGGAGTCGGTGCCTCCGGACCCGCAGCTCGCGGCCCTGTTCCTGGAAGACGCCCGAGACCTTCTGGACGGTATCGACAGCCGTATCCGGGAGTGGCAGCTCGCCCCGCAGGATCTGTCGTTCCTGGACGGCATCAACCGCCTGCTCCATACCCTTAAAGGTAGCGCTCGCCTGACGGGCTTGGGCGTGATCGGCGACCTTAGCCATGCCTTGGAGACTCGCCTCACGGCGATCGGGGCGGCCCGAAGCGGGGTGGACGACACCACCCTCGAGCTGGCTCAGCGGGCTGTCGACACACTGTCCCTGCAGGTGGACGCCCTGGAGCAGGGCGCCTCCATTCCCGTCGCGCTCGACCTCGTGGATGCCTTGACCCAGGCACCCGAGGCTCGCGCGACCGCAATCGGGGACATTCCGGATCTCGCGGTTCTGCGCCCAGCCGCAGAGACGATCGCGGCCCCCGCGCGAGCCACGCCTTTCGGTGTCCAGGCTCCCGCGGCCGAGCGCGAGGGCGCGCCGGTGTCTACCGTGCCCCAGATCCGCGTGCGATCGGATCTGCTGAAGCGTCTCGTGGACAATTCCGGCGAGATCAGCCTCTATCGGGCGCGTCTGACCCAGCGCAATGGACTCCTGGGGTTTGGGCTCGGGGAGCTGGAGCAGACCGTGCAGCGTCTGCGCGAGCAGATGCGGCTCATGGAGATCGAGACCGAGACCCAGATCCTCTACCGGTTCGAGCGCGAGGGAGAGGGCGGCAAGGATGGCTCCCAGTTCGATCCCTTGGAGCTGGATCGCTTCTCGATGCTCCAACAGCTCTCCCGCAGCCTGGCGGAGACCATCAACGACCTCGTGAGTCTCAAGGAGATGCTGGGCGGCTACCAGCGCGAGGTTGCGGACCTGTTGACCCAGCAGGCGCGACTCGCCGACGACCTTCAGGACGGGCTGCTGCGCACCCGTATGGTGCCCTTTGTCCAAGTGGTCCCTCGGCTTCACCGGCTGGTGCGGCAAACCGCCGAGAACCTCGGAAAATCCGCCCGCCTGGAGGTGATAGGTCCAGAGGTTGAGCTGGATCGCACCATCCTCGATCGACTGGTTGCGCCTTTGGAGCACTTGTTGCGCAATGCCGTCGATCACGGACTGGAGCGCCCGGAGGAGCGCGCGGCCGCAGGCAAGGCCGAAACGGGTGTGGTCATGCTCTCCCTGAGCCGGGAGGGCAACGACGTGGTCATCGGGCTTGCCGACGACGGGCGCGGCCTGAATCTGGAGGCCATCCGCCGGCAGGCGGTGGCGCGCGGGCTACTGGCGCCCCAAGTCGAGCTGGCGGACGAGGCCCTGATGCAGTTCGTCTTCGAGCCGGGATTCACCACGGCGGGTCGCGTGACCCAGATCTCCGGCCGCGGTGTGGGCCTGGACGTGGTCGCCTCCGAGATCAAGGCATCCAACGGGACGATTAGCCTGCGTTCCGCGCCCGGGCAAGGCACCCGCTTCACGATCCGCCTGCCACTTACCCTGGCGATCATCGAAGCGCTCCTGGTGAGTGCCGGAGACACCATCTACGCGTTGCCCCATGCCACCTTGGACGGCGTCGGACGCATACCGCGCGACGAGCTCGCCGCGATCTACAAGGGCAAGGGCAGGGACTTCGAGCATCGTGGGGAGGTTTATCGGGTCGCCTATCTGGGCGGTGTGCTCGACGCGCGCCAGGAGCCGGACCTGGGGGAGCGTCGTTGGCTGCCCCTCTTGCTGACCCGGGTTGGGGATCTGCGGGTGGCCCTCCAGGTGGATAGTCTGATCGAAAGCGCGCGCATCGTGGTCAAGCCGCTCGGACCCCAGCTGGCCGGGATACGCTGGCTGTCCGGCGGGACCATTCTGCCGGACGGGCGGGTTGCGTTGATTCTGGACGCACTGGCGCTGTTGCGCTCGGGGGCTGTCCAAGACTACCTACCTAACAGGACCGGCAGGTCGGCAACAACCGACTCGCCGGTCTGCGTCATGGTGGTGGACGACTCGCTCACCGTGCGTCGGGTGACCAGCCGTCTCCTGCGCCGCCAGAACATCGAGGTGCTGACCGCGAAAGACGGAGTGGAGGCACTCACCTTGCTCGACGAGCGCGTGCCGGATGTGATGCTGCTGGACATCGAGATGCCGCGCATGGACGGCTACGAGCTGACCCGCCACATCCGCCGATCCGAGCGCCTGCGGGATCTGCCCATCGTCATGATCACCTCCCGCACCGGGGAGAAGCATCGGGAGCTGGCAATGTCCCTGGGCGTTAACCGCTATCTTGGCAAACCCTATCAGGAGTCCGAGCTGCTCGACGAGATCGGCTCGCTGCTCGCGGAGCGCGAGTCGTGAGCCGGGAGACGGGCACACTGCGGGTCCTGCTCCTGCCGCGTGCCGCCGACCCAAGGGGAGGCGATTTGGATTTGATTCTCCCGGCCGCGGCGGTCGCTGAGGTCGTGAGTGCCAAGAGCCTAGCCCCTCCGCGGTCAGGGGCGCCGGGTTGGCTCATCGGAACGGGCGAGTGGCGCGGGATCGGCTTGCCCGCGGTTCGGCTGGGCGAACCGCCAGCGCGGGGCCGGGCGAGGGCGCACGGACCCAGCGTCCATCCTTATCTGGCGATCTGTCGCGGACTTCTGGGCGAGCCGTCGCTGACCTTCTTCGCTGTCGAGAGTCCCATCCTTCCGCGCCTTGAGCGGGTGGGCCCCGAGATCCTCTCCGAGGACGATGGCGATGGGTCGTCTGCCTTTGCCGTCGCCGTCCTGCGCCTCAAGGGTCGGCCGGCCAGCCTCTTGGACCTGGAGTCTGTGGAGCGGAGTCTGCTCGCCGCTCGGCCCTGGGCCTAAGTCCCGCTTGGTTCGCGCCCCACCGTTAGCCCAGGGATCGCCGACATTTGTTGCCCGATGGACGTGGGAGAAGCCATCGAGCGCCAGCGATTTCGCTATGCGGGCTCCAGCCGCGCATAGGCGAGCACCAGCCACTTAGCACCGACTGACTGGAAGTTGACTTGGATGCGGGCCTGGGGCCCCTGGCCCTCGCTGCTTAGAACCACGCCTTCCCCGAATTTCGGGTGGATCACCCGCTGGCCGAGCCGGAAGCCAGCGTCGGCGTCGGATGCATTTCCGGATGTGGCGGGTGCGGTGGCTTGGCCCGGCACGGCCGGTCGGGAGATCCCGCGAGCGCGTACCTCCTCCATGAGCCCCGTCGGTATCTCCCTGAGAAACCGGGAAGGGAAGGGGCATTCCTCCCGCCCGTGAAGCCTTCGGGTCTCGGCCTGGGTGACATAGAGCTGGTGCATGGCGCGTGTCATGCCGACATAGCAGAGCCGGCGCTCCTCCTCCAGCCGGCTCGGGTCCTCGGCGGACATGCTGTGGGGGAAGAGCCCCTCCTCCAACCCGGTCAAAAAGACGATCGGGAACTCCAGTCCCTTGGCGCTGTGCAGGGTCATGAGCTGGACCCCATCCTCGAATTGGTCCGCCTGGGCCTCGCCGGCCTCCAGGGCCGCATGAGCCAGGAAGCTGCCCAGCGGGTCCGCGTCCTCGTCCTCCAGCTCCGAGCGAAAGCGGGCGGCGGTCTCCACCAGCTGCTCCAGGTTCTCGACGCGGTCCTGGCCCTTCCCGTCCTTGGCCTTGCGGTAAAAATCCGGAAGGGCTGCGGCCTCGATGACCCCGGCGGCCAGCTCCTGGATCTCCATCCCCTCGCGCAGTCTGCGTTGGTCTCGTATCAGGTCCAGGAACCGGGTCAGGGAGCCGCCGGCTCGGGCGCCCAGGCTGCCCACGGTTGTCAGGTCCTCCGCCGCCCGCCACAGCGAGATTCGGGCCTCCCGCGCATGCTCGCGCAGCAGATCGATGGTGCGCTCGCCGATGCCCCGGGTGGGGGTATTGACCACGCGCTCGAAGGCGGCGTCGTCGTCCGGGTTCGAGATGAGCCGCAGATAGGCCAGGGCGTCCCGGATCTCGGCGCGCTCGAAAAACCGCAGTCCGCCGTAGACCCTGTACGGGATCTGGGCGTTGATTAATGCCTCTTCGAAGAGCCGGGACTGAGCCGTGGTGCGATAGAGGATGGCGCACTCGTCGCGCCGATAGCCCTCGTCCGCGGTATAGCGGCGGATGCGCTCCACGACGAAGCGTGCCTCGTCCACCTCGTTGAATGCGGCATAGCGGCGGATCGGCTCGCCCTCGCCATCCAGGGTCCACAGGTTCTTGCCGAGCCGCGTCGGGTTATGGGCGATCAGCGCATTAGCCGCATTGAGAATATTGCCGCTCGAGCGGTAGTTCTGCTCCAGTCGCACGACCTGGGTGCTGGGGTAGTCCCGCTGGAAGGACTGGATGTTCTCGACGCGTGCCCCGCGCCAGCCGTAGATAGACTGGTCGTCGTCGCCCACCGCGAACAGGTTATCGTTGGGGCCTGCGAGCAGGCGCAGCCAGGCATATTGGATGGCGTTGGTGTCCTGAAACTCGTCCACCAGGATCGCACGGAACCGTTCCCGATAGTGGTGGAGGATGTCCGGACGGTCCCGGAGCGTCTCGTGGGCGCACAGAAGCAGGTCAGCGAAGTCCAGGAGTCCGCCGCGCGTCCGGGCCTCCTCGTATTCCCGGTAGGCGGCTACGGCCTTCTGCATGTAGTAGTCGCCGGCCGTATCCAGATGCTCGGGCCGCAGGCCCTCGTCCTTGTGCTTGTTGATAAAGCCCTGGATCTGGCGCGGCGGAAAGCGCGACTCGTCCAGCTCCATCGCCTTCAGCACCCGCTTGACCAGCCGCAGCTGGTCGTCGCCGTCCAGGATCTGGAAACGCTGCGGGAGCTTCGCGTCCTGCCAGTGGGCGCGCAGGAACCGGTGGGCGAGCCCGTGGAAGGTGCCGACCCACATGCCCCCCCCGGGTTGCTCCAGCATCTCCTCGATGCGCCCGCGCATCTCGCGCGCCGCCTTGTTGGTAAAGGTAACGGCGAGCAGGGACCAGGGCTGGACCCGCTCGACCTGGATCAGCCAGGCGATGCGGTGCACCAGCACCCGGGTCTTGCCGGAGCCCGCACCGGCCAGTACCAGCACCGTGCCCGGCGGGGCGGTGACCGCCTCGCGCTGGGCGTCGTTTAAGGGATCGAGAATCTTGGAGACGTCCATCCGCGCATTCTAAGGCATGGTGGTCGGGCGTGCGGACCGACGCAGGAGATCGATGTCTTCCCCGTGTTGCGTTGGTATGCGCGCGAGCCAGGCTTGGCCGCTGGTCCGGGTGAGGTCGAGCACCGCTTGGGGATAGAGCCCGGGGGCCAGCACCAGGAACCCGAGGACCAGGGCGATCCCGAGCTCCCGGGGGCGCAGGTCCTGGGCGTCGCGGACCGCGGGGTTGGCGACTGGACCCAGGAAGGCCCGTCGGTAGGCCCCCAGGAAGTAGGCGGAGCCCAGCACGACCCCAAGCAGGGCGGCGAGTCCCGAGCCGATGTGGGACTCGAATGCGCTGAGGATGAGCAGGAGCTCCGCCGGGAATCCGCCTGAGCCGGGGAGTCCGATGGAGGCGAGCCCGAGCAGGAGGAAGAAGGCGGAGAGCCGGGGCATGGTGCGGGCGATGCCGCCCAGGCTCCCGACCTCGGTGGTGCCGGTGCGTTGATGCAGGAAGGCGGTCAGTAGAAAGAGCCCGCCCGCGACCACGGTGAAATTCAGCAGCTGGAAGACGGCCCCCTGGAGACCCGCGAGGTTAATCGAGGCGACGCCGAGCACCACCAGTCCCACGTGGCTGATGCTGGAGTACGCAAGCATCCGTCGGAGGTTCGTCTGCGCGAGTGCGGCCAGTGCGCCGTAGAGGATACCGACGACCCCGAGTCCGGCGAGCAGCCAGTGATACTCCTGGGCCGCGCCTGGGGCCAGGGGCACCGCGAAGCGGATGAGCCCGTAGGCCCCGAGCTTGAGTCCGGTCACAAGTGCGAGTATCCCGACCGGCCCGTCCCCGGCCGCCACCGGGAGCCAGGTATGGAAGGGAAAGACCGGTATCTTGACGGCAAATCCGACGAGCAGGAGGAAAAAAACGGTCGTCTCCAGGGCGTCGGGCAAGGGGGTGGAAAGCAGGGACCGGTAGTCGAAGGAGAGGCCGGCGGGGATGCCCGACCCGATCAGGTCCGCGTGATTGAACGCGATCAGCAGGAACCCGAACAGTAGGGGCACACCCCCCACCAGCATCAGCAGGGTGTATTTGGTGGCCGCAAAACGCCGGTTGGGACCCACTCCCCATAGACTTACCAGGAAAAACAGCGGGACCAGGCTCAGCTCCCAGAAGAGGAAAAAAAGCATGGTATCCAAGGCGCAGAAGATCCCGATGGTGGCCGTCTCCAGCAGCAGGAGCAGGCTGTAATAGAGCCGCGGGAGAGGGCGCCTGGCATTCCATGTGGTCAGGATGACGCCGAGGAAGAGCGCTGCGGTGAGCGGCAGAAAGGCGACCGAGATCCCGTCCACCCCGATCAGGAAATGAACATTGAGGGTCGGTATCCAGGGGAGCCGCTCGACCAGCTGGAAGCCGCCATTCCCCGGGTCGAACCGGGCCAGCACCCAAAGACTCAGACCCAGATTGGCGAGCCCCGCACCCAGTGCCGCCCAGCGCGACTGGCGCGGGTCCGGCAGCAGCCAGACCAGGGTCGCCCCGATCGGCAGGACCAGGAGCATCAGGATCAGCAGGGGCTGCCCCTGGGTCGCTACGGGCGCGATCATGGACCGAACCTCCCGGCCAGGGCCGCCAGCGGTGCATCCACGAGCCGCATCCAGGGCTCCGAGTAGAACCCGACCCCGAGCAGCACGACCACCACCGCCACCGCGATGACCCGCTCGATGGCCTGAGCGGGCTCGATGGCCAGGGCCGTCTGCGCCGTGCGGGGGGCGAGGAAGGCGCGCTGGAAGGCCCAGAGCAGAAAGGCGGCTGCCGCGACATTGCCCAGCGCCGCGGCGATGGTCACCAGGGCGCCGAAGCGGTCCATGGCCGCCTCGAGCATCAGGTGCGCGGCATCGAACCCGGGGGTCCCGGGCATGCCGACGATAGCGAGCCCCGAGACGAAGAAGGCGACGCCGATGGCCGGCATGGAATCGAAGAGTCCGCCGAGCTTGGGCAGCAATGTGGTGCGCGTGCGCCGGTAAATGAAGCCGGTCATGAAAAAGAGTCCGGACACCGCGAGCCCGAAGTCCACCGAGAGCAGGACGCTCCCCTGGAATGCCGCCGTGCCCAGGCTGAAGAGGCCGATCACCAGGATGCTGGTATGGCTCACGACCGCGAAGGCGAGGAGCCGACGCAGGTTCACCTGCAGCAGGGCCAGCAGGGCCGCATAGAAGATCCCCGCCGTGGCGAATGCGACCACATAGCCGCTCCAGTCCAGGATCGCCTCCGGCATCAGCGGAAAGACGAATCGCAGCAGACCGTAGATCCCCACCTTGAGCCCCAGCAGGAAGGCCGGGGCCAGGGCCACATTGCCGTGCTCGGTCACCTGGGGCAGCCAGCCGTGGAGCGGGAAGAGGGGAGTGCGGATGGCAAGCCCGTAAAAGAGCACAAAGAAGACGAACGAGGCCAAGGTTGGGTCCACCTGCACCAGGGCCAGCTCCGTGAGGTCGAATGTCCAGGCACCGCCGCGTTGATCTGCGTGGTTCCAGCCAAGCATCAGAGCCCCGGTGAGGAGCAGAAGCAGCCCCGTTCCCATGAACTGGTAGAAGCGGGCGAGCGCCTGGTCCTTGGCCGGCGAGGTGGCCCAGCGCCACAGGAGATAGCCGATGAGCCCCAGCTCCACTGCGGACACCAGGGTGAACCAGAGCAGGTCCAGGGTGGTGAACAGGGACATGAGGGTCGCCTCCACCCCCAGCACCACGGACAGGACGCGCGGGGTGGGGGCGAGGGAGCGGACTGGGCTGTAGGCCACCATCAAGAGACAGATCAGCCCGGTGAGCAGGATAAAGAGCACCGAGACGCCATCTACCGCGGCGTGATAGTTGATGGGTGCCAGCGGGGTCCAGCGCTCCGCGAACTGGAGTGCGGCGCTCCCCTGGTCCAGGTTCAGATAGAGCCAGATGCCGATCCCGAGCTCCGCCCCCGCCACCAGGAGTGCCAAGGCCAGCGCGGGCGGGACGCGACGTATCGGCAGCAGCGCCAGCGCGCCCAGTACCGGCAGCCACTGGAGCAGGGACAGGACCGGGAAGCCCCCGGGGACCGTGGCAATCAGGGCGGCGCTGCCGTTCACGCTAGAGGATCACCACCAGGGTGCCCAGGATCAGGAGCAGCAGATAGCGGGGCCGACCGAGCAGATCCTCCATCCGCATCAGTCCTTGGGCCAGCTCGGCCAGGAGTCCCTTGAGCCGTTCCCCGCCCCCGTGCAGCACCAGCCGCTCCTCGAACCAGTGGAGCCAGGCGGCGACCCACTCCATGAACCCACCCAGCAGCCCGCGCCCGGGCGCTAGCGGGTCCCCGGCGTCCCCCTGTCGCTGGGCCTCCGGGTCCGAGAGGGATGCGAGCGCGCTGGTCTCGGCCGGGAGCCCCACCAGCCGCTCCACCACCCGCTCGTCGAATGCGCGCACGTCGTCCGCGAGCTGACTGACCGGGCGCGCCAGGAGCCAGTCCGAGATCGGGTCCAGCCAGAAGCGCTGGAGCGCGGCCGTATAGAGAAACCGTCGATGGGCGAGCCAACCGGAGAAGGGCCGGGACGGTACGTCCGTCCAGTGCATCAGGGCCGGGGCGTTGAGGAATTGCCAGGCCCGCCAGAGTGCGTGGAGTACCAGATGCACCGCGGCCAACGTGAACCAACCCAGGCCGCACCACAGGACCATGAGCCCGATCTGGGTCGTCGTGGAAAACATGAGCCCGGACTTCACGTCCGCCTGGGCGAGCCCGGCGAGCCAGCCGTAGAGGGCGGTGGCCAGGCCCGCCGCCGCCACGAAGGGCATCAGCGAGGGCGCGGCATGGAACAGCGGCTCGCAGCGGATCAGGAGATAGATCCCCGCGTGGACCATTAGGGAGCCATAGAAGAGGGCGCTCGACGGGGTCGGACCCTCCAAGGCCCGGCTGATCCAGGCGGAGAAGGGCAGGGCGGCCGACTTGGCAAAGGCGGCCGCCAGGAGCCCGAGCAGGATCAGGCCCGCGTCCAATGTGTCGAGACCCCCCACCTCCCGCTCGACCCGGGGCCATTCGACCCCTCCGAGCCAGGCGAAACAGAGAAAGATGGCGAGCAGGAATCCCGCGTCCCCGATCCGGTTGGTGACGAATGCTCGGGTGGCGTTCTCGGTCGCCTGGGGGCGGTCCTGCGCAAAACCGATCAGCAAATAGGATGCGAGGCCGGCCAGCTCCCAGCCCATGAAGGTCAGGACCAGGTTGCCGGCGGTGACGATCGTCAGCATGGCCCCGGCGAAGAGGGACAGGGCCAGGAAGAACCGCCCGAACCCAGGCTCCCGGTGCATGTAATGGACCGAGAACCGGGTTGCGAGCAGGCAGATCGGGGCGATCAGGCTGGCCAGCGCCAGCGCCAGTGGATCCAGGCGCAGATCCAGGCCCACGCGGATCTCGCCGCTCGCGAGCCAGGTCCCGATCGGTATCTGCCCGGGTGCGCCCTGAGCCAGCGCGATCAGGTCCGCCGCCAGCACGGCGATCAGGGCGACCCAGATCCCCGCGTGGACCATTAGGGAGCCATAGAAGAGGGCGCTCGACGGGGTCGGACCCTCCAAGGCCCGGCTGATCCAGGCGGAGAAGGGCAGGGCGGCCGACTTGGCAAAGGCGGCC
>JBGSOR010000441.1:0-17228 GCA_041738985.1 Chromatiaceae bacterium
GGTCCTTGCCCAGGGCGGCAGCCAGCGTACGCTGGCTCATTCCCTCGCTCAGGGCTGCCGACAGCAGCCAGGCCTGCTCGATGGGCTCGAAGGCGCGGCCCTGGCGGCGGGCCAAGACCTGCACCAAGGCCGCGGACACGGGACCGTCCCAGACCTCGACCTACGCGGTGTCGCGACGCAACCGGGTGAGCGCCTCCCAGCGCTGGTACCCGTCGACCAACACGAACCGCTCGCCCCCGCCCACCACCGCCAGCGGGACCCGCTGGCCGCCGGCATCGATGGAGGCCATGAGCCGACGGGTTCTGCTGCGGACGCGGCACCCGGGTCTGGGCATAGGGCGTCGCCAGCCGATGCAGTTCCAACTCGGTGCCGTTCGGGAGGGAGGCGTTCATGGCCCATACCCTAGCCCCGGCAACTTCGGCGACGTCATCCTCGTCCCGTTCCCCTTTACGGATCAAACCGCCACCAAACGTAGTCGAAGACCGGCGGGTCCATGATCCTCGAGCGCACGCAGATCCGCTGCACGGGCCGTGGCGCGAGCGCGAGGGATGTGAGGTGGCACCCAACGAGGCCGCGACGGCGCGCATGAGACGATGGGCTTCGCTGCGCGCCATGGACGGCTATCTCTGCCCGTCGCCGCCGGGCGGCGAAAACACCTGGGACCAATCGTCCTTCATCGAAACCAACACCCAGCCGTTCCCGGGTGCGAGGTCCAGCGCCTGGTCCAGCCGTCCGAGGTGGCTCTGGCGGTCGTACGCATATTCCCGTACCCCGTCGTCGTGGTGCAGGACCAGTCCAAGCCGGCGGCCTGGCTCACCGGTCGTCCATTGCAGCATCTGCAAGTCGCCGTCGGAATTGCCGAAGGCCAGGATCGGACGGCGGCCGATGTGGCGTTGGATGCCGACCGGCTTACCTTCTTTGTCGTCCACGAATGCGAGCTTCAGTCCCGCCCCGCCGCTGACGGTGGAACCTTCCAGGATACCTTGCCCGTGCGAACCAGCTGGCGACCCGGCTCGCCCAGCTGCTTGCCGTAGCGGAGCATCGCGATCAGGTCCGAGCTGACCTGGGGGTTGGTGGTGAAGTAGGAGTGTCCGAATAGGTCGGTGCGCTCGCCCTGGTAGGTGATCAGGTCGACCTTTCCCAGGGTGTCGAAGTAGCTCTGAGTCTTCGGCGGGAGATCCTCCGGGCGCAGCTGGCCCACCCGGTTGCGGCTGCGGAACAGGAACTTGGAGACCAGCCGTGCGCGGTCGTCCGGGGACGCGTAGACCGTCAGGCGCCCCTTGAGCATCCGCGGCAGCCGGCCCTCGGGCCAGACCGTGACCAGGTCCGGGTCGGAGAGAAACCCGGTAATCTGCTGGCCGGCGATGTCGATGTCGATGTCAGGCGACATCAGCACCAGATTCTCGATGCCGTAAACGTTCATCGGCTCCTTTCCGGCCGAGATCGCCTCGAGGCCCAGTTCCTTCACCGCTCGCAACATCACCGCCGTGCCGCGGCTATGGGCCAGGAGCTGCAGCCCCTTGACCCCGGGCACTCGGGCCAGCATCCGTATGGTCTTCTTCAGGTGATCCACGGCGTAGTCGGCGGACTCGGTCGTCGTGGTGTAGGAGGTCAGGAAATTGCCGGTCGACGAGGCCGGCCAAGTGAAGAAGGTGCAAACGTCTTCGCGGGCAGCATCGCCGGAGCGCCCGCAGGTGCGCGGACGTCCTTGTCAGCGTCGGGTCGCGCCGGTCAGTGGGCGCCCGCGTCGCTCATCTGCTCCATGACCTTATCCAGGCTGAAGCTTGCCGCCTTCATGCGCGGCGGGTACTCCTTGAAGGTCGATAGGAAATTGGCGACGTAGGCCTGAGCCGGGACCAGCATGAAGGCCCGGTCGATCTGCCAATCGTGGTAGGTGTTGGAGGTGATGGTGGCCTGCTCGTAGGGGTCGCGGCGCAGGTTGAAGATCAGCGGCACGCGCAGCGGGCTGAACGCCTCCATCCAGACGCGGAAGGTCCCAGGGGTCTTCTGCTCCATGAAGAAGATCTTCCAGTCCTGATAGCGCAGGGCCGTCAGGTCGCCGTCGTCGGAGAAGTAGAAGACCTCCTTGCGGGGGCTCGGGGTCTTTTCCGGGTCATTGAGGTGCGCGGTCACGTCATAGCCGTCCAGATGGACCTTGTAGTCGCGGTTGAGGGCCGTCGAGCGGTAGCCGTCGAGCAGGTCCTCCTTGATGTCCGGCTTGCCGGCGGCCGCGGCAAAGGTGGGCATCCAGTCCATGTGATGGACGATCCCGTTGCTGACGGAGCCGGGCTTGATCGCGCCGGGCCAACGGACCATCGCCGGGACGCGCCAGCCGCCCTCCCAGTTGGTGTTCTTCTCGCCGCGGAAGGGGTTCACGCCAGCGTCGGGCCAGGTGTTCTTGTGCGGACCGTTGTCGGTCGAGTAGAAGACGATGGTGTTGTCGGCGATCTTGAGCTCGTCGAGCAACGCAAGAAACTTGCCGATGTGTCGGTCGTGCTCGACCATGCCATCGGCATATTCGTCCTGTCCGGAGATCCCGCGGTTCTCCGGCTTCACGTGGGTGCGGAAGTGCATCCGGGTGCCGTTCCACCACACGAACCAGGGCTTGCCGGCGGCCTGCTGCTCGCGGATGAAGGCGATGGCGCGGTCGGAGGTGTCGTCGTCCACCGTCTCCATGCGTTTCTTGTCGAGCGGACCCGTGTCCTCGATCTTCTGGGTGCCGTCCGGCATGGCCCAGGAGTGGATGACGCCGCGCGGACCGAATTTCTTGCGGAATTCCGGGTTCTTCGGGTAGTCCTCGTTCTCCGGCTCCTCCTCCGCGTTCAGGTGGTAAAGGTTGCCGTAGAACTCGTCGAAGCCATGGTTGGTGGGCAGGTGCTCGTCGCGGTCGCCGAAGTGGTTCTTCCCGAATTGGCCGGTGGCGTAGCCTTGATCTTTGAGCACCACGGCGATGGTGGGATCGAGGACGTTGCTGCCCTCCTTGGCACCGGGCAACCCGACCTTCGACAGACCCGAGCGAAACACGCTCTGACCGAGCATGAAGGAGGCGCGGCCGGCGGTGCAGGACTGTTCGGCGTAATAGTCCGTGAAAAGCATACCCTCCTTGGCGATCCGGTCGATGTTGGGGGTCTTGTAGCCCACCAGCCCCATGGAGTAAGCGCTGACATTGGACTGGCCGATGTCGTCGCCCCAGACGACCAGGATGTTGGGTTTGTCCGCTGCGCTCGCGGGGACCGCAATCCCCAGCGCGGCGGCATAGACCAATAACCCCAAGGCGAGCCGCCGCGCTTCGGGAGCGCGCTCGGGTCCGGCCGCCGAAGGGCCCGGTCTTTCGTCCAAATGTCTCATCTCGCTCGATCCTCTGTTGCCGTAATCGCTGTTCGCACCAGCCCGCTACTCCACCCCTGTCCCCAGGCCGGACCTGCCTTTTGGAAACCGGCCGGCTGGGGCATGGGGCTCAAGGCCCCTGTCGACCGCTCGCCCCCAAGTCTCGTCGCGGCGCGATCCGCAGCGCCAGGTAGGGCGATAGCCCCGCAAGCCCGACCCCGGCCGCCTGGAGCCCGCGCAAGAAACCGAGTGCCGACGCGTCCGCCTGCCTGAGACCGGCCAGATCCAGGGTCAATGCGCCCGAGGCGCCCGCGCAGGCGCGTTCGAGCTCCGCGAGTCCGTCCGCGTCCAGCCAACCGTCAACCTGCAGCAAAGTCCCGCCCGGCCCTTCGACTTGGGTGATTCGAAAGGTCATGGCGAAGACAGTGCAGCAACGGGGCCAAGTCCGACAGCTAGGCTAGGGGATTCGTAACATACCGATTTTTACACGCATATTTGGCGAACGGGGCACCGAGCGCGCGGCGTGCTCAATCTTGGGTCGCGACATATCGTCATCGCGATCGCGAAATCTCGCGAGTCACGAAATATCGCTATCCGCTTGGCGTGCACACGGCTAACCTAGTTCCCAACGGACCGCTTCTGCGGTCCGCCCCGAGCGTGCTTTGCCCCATCCATCGCTCCCGACGATCGAAGGAGGTCCGCTTGCGCAATCCCGCTTCGTGCGACCCAGCCGTCGAGACGCCGATGGCAACATCGAGCGGCGAATCGAGCTTCGAGGACTTGCTGACCGATCTCGCGGCCTCCTTCATCAACGTGGAATCGGAGGCGCTGGACGGCCATATCCAGTCTGCCCTGCGTCGGATCGTGCTGTTTCTGGGAATCGACCGGGCGACGATCGGCCGCTTCGACGACGATTCGCGCCAATGGCTGCGGACGCACTCCTGGGCACTGCCGGGCATCGCCCCGGTCCCCTCGCCGATCACCGAGGCGCAGCTCCCCTTTCTGGTGGGACGGCTGCGCTCCGGACTCGAAACCGTGTGCAGCCATCTCCCCGATCTGCCCCCCGACGCCGCCCAGGACGCGGCCATGCTGCGCGCGCTGGACCAAAAGTCGCTGGCGCTCTTCCCGCTGATTGCCGAGGGCCGAGCCCTGGGCGGTTTGTCCTTCGGCACCATCCGCGCCGAGCATCCCTGGCCCGAGGACATCGTGCGACGACTGCGCCTGATCTCCGGGATCTTCGCCAGCGCCCTCATGCGCCGGCACAAGGACCTGGCACTCAGGCGCGCCCTCGCCGAGAACGTGGCACTGCGCGAGCGGGTGGAGGCGGAGAACGCGGTGTGGCGCGAGGAGGTCCTGCACTGGCTCGACTTCGACGAGCTGGTCGGGGCCAGCCCGGCCCTGACGCGGGTGCTACGCCAAGTGGAGCAAGTCGCCCCCACGGACAGCACCGTACTGATCCTGGGCGAGACCGGAACCGGCAAGGACCTGATCGCCACCGCCATCCACCGGCGCAGTCGCCGAGCCGAGCGGCCGCTGGTGAGGGTGAATTGCGCCGCACTCCCTGCCACCCTGATCGAGAGCGAGCTATTCGGTCACGAGAAGGGGGCCTTCACCGGGGCCATCGCCCGTAAGTTGGGCCGCTTTGAGGTCGCCGACGGCGGCACCCTGGTCCTGGACGAGATCGGCGAGCTGCCCCTGGAGCTCCAGGCCAAGCTCCTGCGCGTGCTCCAGAGCGGGGACTTCGAGCGGCTGGGCTCGCCAATCGCGCGCCGCTCGGACGCGCGGGTGATCGCCGCCACCAACCGCGACCTGGCCACCATGGCCCGGGCCGGCACCTTCCGCGCGGATCTGTATTACCGCCTCGGGGTCTTCCCCATCGAGCTGCCGCCGCTGCGCGAGCGCAAAGAGGACATCGGGCTCTTGACCGCCTATTTCGTGGAGAAGCTGCGCCCGAAGCTGGGCCGGCAGGTCACGCGCATCCCGGAGCGCGCGCTCGCCGAGCTGATGGCCTACGACTGGCCGGGCAACGTACGGGAGCTCGAAAACATCGTCGAGCGCTCGATGATCCTCTCGCCCGGGTCGAGCCTGGAGGTCGACGGACTCCCGCGCACGACGGGCGAAAGGGCCATGCCGGTAGACGATTCCGGTCTTGGGGACAACCGGACCTTGGCGGAGGTGGAATGCGACCACATCCGCGCCGTTTGCCGCGCGTGCGGCTGGCGGATCAGCGGCAAGGGCAATGCCGCGGAGCGATTGGGGCTCAATCCGAACACCCTGCGCTCGCGGATGCAGAAACTCGGAATCGCGCGTCCGACCGGGCAGGACGCTGGAGAGAAGATGCCGGTACAGGGGACGCGGAGGGGTTCGCGGCCATGAGCGGAACGGACCCGATGATGGACATTGCGGTCCCGGCTCTGGTCTGGCTGCTGATGCTGGCAGTGGGTCTGGATCTGGATGCCGCGGACTTGCGCCGGGTGCTGCGCTACCCGAGGACGGTGGCGCTCGCGACCCTGGGCCAGCTCTTGGCGCTCCCGGTCTTCGCCGCCGTCCTGATCTGGACCCTGGACCCGGGGCCGATCACGGTCGCCGGCATCGTGCTGCTGGCCGCGAGTCCAGGCGGTGCGCTCTCCAACACCTACAGCTACTTGAGCCGCGCCAATCTGGCCCTGTCCGTCACCCTCACGGCGGTGTCCACGCTGCTGGCGCTGGTCGCCATGCCGGTACTGACCGCGGCCGGGTTCGCGCTCTTTCTCCAGGGTCAAGCGTCGATCCCGATACCGGTAGGCCGGATGGTCGCCCAGCTCTTCCTGATGCTCCTGCTGCCCCTGGCCTTGGGCATGGCACTCCGGCGCTGGCGCCCTGAAGCGGTGCGGCGGGCGGACCGGTGGCTGCGCCGACTGAGCCTGCTGGCCGTCGGCATCATCCTTGGGGCCATCCTTTACACCCGTCGGAGCGAGCTGTCGAGCGGACTGCCGGAGACCGTCGCTGCGGCACTGGGCTTTATCTTGCTCGCCATGGGCGCGGGCTGGACCCTGGGGTGGCTCGCGGGGCTCGATGCACGCGACCGCTTCACCCTGCTCCTGGAGTTTGCCGTGCGCAATGTGGCCTTGGTCGCCCTGATCGGGGTCTCCGTCCTGGGGCGACCCGAGCTGGTGCTATTCGCGGCCGTCTTCTTACTGCTGGAGCTGCCGATCGCCCTGGCTCTTGTCTGGGCCTACGCACGGCATCAGGGCCGGGGGGCGAGTGCACCGCGCCTGTTGCCGGGCAAGGATTGACCAGTGATTCGAACAAGCGCATCCATGCCGGAGTTTGCCTTACTCCACCTGCTTGCTCTGCCGCCGGAAACCCACCGCTCCTCGTCGCCAGTCTCCCGTCATTGCGCCCATTGCCGACACTGGCTTGGCGACTGGAGTCCGTGTTCCGGAAGCCTTGGAATGTCTCGCCGAACACCGCAGTGCAGGTGGTTATGGCCCAGGAGCTTGGCGAGTTGCCGCATGGCGCGTCCGCGACCTCGGTGCTCCCCGAGGTCAGGGTGCTCCCCGAGGTGCGCCGGGGGCGGCCGCGGGCGCGGCCGGGGCCGGCTGCACACGACCCTCGAGCATGGTGCCCCACACGGCAATGCCTTTCAGCTCGGCGGGCGAGACTTTGTGGGCTCTTCTCCAGGATGGTGAGGTTGGCGCGTTTGCCCACATCAATGGCGGCGACCTCCTCCTCCGGCTGGATCGAAGGATGCGCCATCGATGGCGATGGCCCGCAAGGCATCGTCGAGCGAGACCCGATGCCACGGGCCGACCTGCACCGGGTGCACCCCGTACGCCTGCAAGATTCCGTTGACAGTGTTGACCCCGCGGATCGCCTCCAACGCGACCTTCGCTTTGAAGGCCGCCGTGTAGGTCTTGCGCTTCGCTTTGCCCATCTGTTACTGCCCCTTTCGGTTCGGCGGCAAGCCGAAACTACTGTCCGAATTTCGGGGTCCACCATACTTCATCCGAAAGCTGCGTCTGCTACCTCGCCGGGCCTTGATCCCAATGCAGAGACAGGCAAAGATCCGTTCGGCATCGATCAGGCACAGGATATGAACATGATTCGACGTTACATGACGATTGGATTGGGGGCGCTCATCGTACTCGCGGTCGGCTTTACCCAGGCGGCTCGGGGCCAGGACACTCAGGCCACGGGCGTGGTCTTCGAGGAAGTGCGGATCTTCAACGGGACCTCGGATCGGCTTTCGGAGCCATCCAATGTCTTGGTGCTGGGTCACGTCATCGCGACGATCTCCAGGGACCCCATCCCCGATCCGCCCGGCGCCTCGGTCACCCGCATCGCCGGTGGCGGTCGCACCCTGATGCCCGGGCTGATCGATGCACACACCCACATCATGTTCGCGACCTTGCCCCAGCAGGTGATTCTGACCAGCGATGCCGGCTACATCAGCGTCGCCGCGACCAAGGCCGCCGAGGACATGCTCATGCGGGGCTTCACCAGCATCCGGGACCTGGGCGGCCCGGTCTTCGGGCTCAAGCGGGGCATCGACCAAGGGTTGGTGGCGGGCCCGCGTATCTGGCCCGCGGGGGCCTTCATCTCTCAGTCCGGTGGCCATGGCGACTTCCGTCTGCCCAATGAGCTGCCGGCCCCGCCGGGCTATTTCTCCTTCAGCGAGCGCATCGGCGCCGCGGCCATCGCCGACAGTCCGGACGCGGTGCGTCAGCGGGCCCGGGAGCAGCTCGCGCTCGGCGCCTCCCAGATCAAGCTGATGGCCGGCGGCGGCGTGGCGTCGAGCTTCGATCCCCTGGACGTCACCCAGTACACCGTCGCCGAGCTGCGCGCCGCAGTAGAGGCGGCGGAGAACTGGGGCACCTATGTCGCCGTGCATGCCTACACGCCGCGGGCCGTGCGGCAGGCCATCGAGGCGGGCGTGAAATGCATCGACCACGGCCAACTGCTGGATGAGGCCACCGCGCGGCTGATGGCCGAGAAGGGCCTGTGGTGGAGCCTGCAGCCGTTCACGGATGACGGTCCCTCAGCCTTCGCGGAGGGCTCGCCCAACCGGCTGAAGCAGCTCGAGATGTTCAGCGGTACCGACAAGGCGTACGAGCTGGCGAAGCGGCACAAGATCAAGACCGCCTGGGCACGGACATCCTCTTCAGCGCCGAGACCTCGGCCAAGCAGGGAGAGAAGCTCGCGAAGATGGTCCGCTGGTACAGCCCCGCGGCGGTCCTGAAGATGGCGACCGCAGACAACGCCGAGCTGCTGGCCCTGTCCGGCCTCCGCAGCCCCTACCCGGGCAAGCTCGGGGTCGTCGCGGAGGGCGCCCTAGCGGATTTGCTGCTGGTCGACGGGGACCCCCTGGCCAACATCGACCTGATCGCCGACCCCGCCAAGCACTTTCTGGTGATCATGAAGGACGGGGCGGTCTATAAGAACGTTTTGCGATGAGGCGATTCGCGTCGAGGCGCAGTGGCGCCGATGGGGATCGGATGACCGGGCGGCTGCGGGAGCGGCGGTTTGTCCGAGCCACGGCATGCATCGGCGTCGGAGCGAGGGAGCCGATCATCGCGACCGCTCCAGATTGAGACCCGTCGGGTAAGGCGCGCTCTTCGGGACCCTATCGTCTGCACCGAGCATGCCGCGCGCCGTAACCCGACATGGCACTCGGGCTTGGGGACGATCCGATCCGGGTAGCCGGGGAAGACCTCCGGGACCCGCTCCCCCCCACTCCGGCGGCTGTACGTGAAAGGGAAACCGTCAGGTCCCGGGGGACTCCGAATTGAAGTCTTCCAGCCCCATCGACTCGCCGGGCAACGCCAGGACCACGCCGTTCAGGATACGACTGGCACAATCGATGGCATCCCAAGCGTCGGACAGTTGTGGCTCGGTTAGGTCACCCGGGTAGCGGAAGGCCGTCCCATAGGGGTCAGTATCTCGGCAGCCTCCGCCAGTCCGGCGAGGGACCCATCGAGGCTGCTGCACTCGTCCGCCAGCACCACCAGGTCGTGGACCCGACGAACGGGTCGATCCCGCGAGGCGAGAAATGCCTTGAGCGCCTTCTCGCCCGCCTGCTGACAGTGCTAAACGGCGGTGTCGGGAAAGGGCGGCTCGCCCTCCAGTAGTCGGACGGCGGACGCCAGGTCGCGCTCGGCCTTGTCGAGCCATTGTCTAACCGCGGTCCGGCGCGAGACCACAGCAGCGTTGCGCTCGGACTCACCTCGAGTACGAACCACGACATCGACCGGCGTACCGACGCCATGCAGAGCCCGGTAGGCCCTGCGCGCCAGGCGATACGTCGGTTCCGCCTGGTCGGGGACGACGACGTAGAGGTCCAGGTCGCTCTCCGCATCGGGTGTCCCCCAAGCATAGGAGCCGAAGAGGACGACCCGCTCGGGTGCCAGCGCGGCGACCACGCGCTGGAATATGTCTTGGATCTTCGCGTCGTCGGCCAACGGCATGTCATGCCTCCGGGGGCGCTCGATTCGGCTCCACGAGCGAACCCGAGTATCCGGCCCGTTGCTGGGGGGGGGCAAGCGCGTCTGGCTGCGACAGGCCGGACGGCGGTCATCGTGACCGCTCCAGATTCAGTGTCAGCAACCGCCGCAGGATCTCTTCCTCCGCCGTCTCCGGTCCGTAGTCGTCCCAGCCGTAGGCCGCGGCGACGGCTAGATCGAGTGCCTTGTGGGCGTGGTCGAGCCAGGTCGGCCGGGCGTTGTAGAGGTTGGTCAGGGTCCGCTTTTTCAGCGGTCCACTCGTCCCGGAGCGGGTCGAGCACCACCGGGTCGACCAGCCGCATGATCGAGCCGCGATCGGTGTAGTGGGCGCCGAGCTGGCTGCGCTTGTCGGGGTCCAGACCACGCTCGAAGAGGGTGCCGAAGATCGAGGGCTCGATCGCCGACCAGTCGAGTCCGGCCAGGGCACGCAGGGTCTTGACGTCATCCAGCTCCAGGGGCAGGGCATCGCGGGTGTCGAAGAGTCCGCCGTTGAACCAGTCGACCGGCTCGAAGCCGATCCGCCCCCCGGTGGCCATGGCGCCGAACAAGTCCTCCAACATCCCGGCAAGGTTGGCCGGGTCCTTGAGCCCGGCGTCCAGGAGCCGGGTGAAGAGCTGCCGGGGCAGGAGCTCGATGTCCTCGGCGAACAGACAGAACAGGAGCCGGATGCAAAAGTGGCCGACCGCCCAGGGGTCGTGACCGCGTGCGCGCAGGGCCTGGGCGAGACCGCCGAAACGCCCGGCCGCCTCCTCGGTCAGGGCCGCGGTGGTCTGGCCCGGACGCAGGCGCTCGGGCTCGGTGAATGCCCACTTGAGCAAGCGACGCTTGCCGGCATCGCGCAAATCCTCCAGGGCCAGGACGTGCACATCCGGCACCGTTCCGGTAAAGGCGGTGTGGATGACGATGGTCTCGATGTCCGAGACGATCAGGAGCGGCGGGTACTCCAGGGCCGGGGTGTACAACTGAAGCTGCTTGAAGGCCGCCTGGAGGTCCTTGCCCTTCCCCTTGCACTCCCAGCCGAAGCACGCGCGCCTCCAGACATCCGCCCAGCCGTCCCCTCCCCCGGCCTTGGCCGCGCCCCGCTCGAAGCAGTACCAGGGGACCCGGCCGGGTCGGCCTCGGCCGGGGTGGGCTCGCCTAGGAGGCGGCACAGGGCGATGAAGTGCTCCTGGGCGGCGGAGCGCTCCTTGAGGGTGGCGTCTTTCCACTTGGCGATGAACTGGTCTGGGGTCACGAGCCTGGATCTCTTGCCGACAGATGCTGGGCGGTGAGCCCAAGATGCGCCAACCGCCACGTCGCCGCGGGCATCACCGGGGCTCGCGTCCATGCCAAACCCGAAGAATGACGATGTAATCGTCGCGCGAGGTGTAACGAACCACGTAGTCGCCCGCCACCAACTCCCGAACGCCGGGCAGCTCTTCGACCGCCTCGCCAAGCGCTGGGTGGTCGCACAACAGGCGGATGGCTCGGGCCAGTCGTTTGCCGACCCTGGCCGCCGCACGGGAATCATGTCGGGCGATGAAGTCGCGGAGCCTGACAAGATCGCGAGCGGCGCCGCGCGTGAATTGGAGCCGCATCAGCGCGGCGGCTCACGCTCGCGGTCGGTACCCCAACTATCGAGCCAGGCCAGAACCTCGTCGCCCTCGATCAGGTCCCCGGCCTCCAAATCCGCGAGGGCCGCTTGGGTCTCCCCGAGACGTTGGACACGCCGCTCCTCGCGCTCCAGGTACTCGCGCAGGGCGTCGTTGATGATCCAACCCTTGGAGCGCCGCAGACGGGCGGCAGTCGATTCCAGCCGGCTCATTATGTCGTCCGGCACCCGAACGCTGGTCATACCCATCGGATTCGTCCTCGCGGATGTAATGCACTGAATTATAGCGCGCTCGGATGCAAGCGATCATCACCCCTCGTCCCGAACGTGGCGCCAGCGAGACATTCGGGGCGAGTGCGCGAGCGCCGATCGGAGGGAAAGGGGCCTACCTCGAATAACCTGACGCACAAGGGCGCCCCTAACCTGCCGCCGGTCCTGGCCGACGACTCCGGGTTCGGCACATCGGATACCTTCGGCACCAAGCGCTTCTTTGCGGGCGGCTAACGCGCTACGCTCCGTGTCGCTGCATAACGCCTCGATGCGCTCGCCACCGCCCATCGAGGAGGGTCGATTGAGCTGAAAAGAGGAAAAAAGAGAATGAGCAGACTTCGACAGGCCACATCCTGCGTCGCCTTGGCGACGGCGGTCGCATTAGCATCCGCCGCCAGCCATGCGCAAGCACCCGCGGACTCGCCGAAATTCTCGCCAGACGTGCCGGTCAAGATCACCACCCCCGAGTCGGTCGAGACCCGCATCGGCACCTTGCGTTTCAAGGACGGCGCCCCCGATCCCGAGACCGTGCGGCTGGCTTACGATCAACTGGACTTCGGTCGCGGGGTCGATGCCTTTATGAAGGGCATGTCGGCCACGTCCGTCTATGCCATATGCAGGGGCCTCGAGGCGGCGGGTACCGAGACCAATCGGGGCATCGCCATCTCCGAGGACCTGCTCGATGCCCGCTCGCTGTTCCTGACACCCAACACCACCACCGTCTACGTCCTGGCCTGCCTCAATCTCAAGGACGGTCCCATGGTGATGCAAGTGCCGCCGCTGGTGCTGGGTCCGGTGGACGACGCCGATTTTCGCTGGGTCACCGACGTCGGCCTGACGGGTCCGGACAAGGGGCACGGCGGCAAGTACCTGTTCGTCCCCCCGGGCCACACGGGCAAGCTCCCGGAAAAGGGCTATCACGTTGCCAAGCCGCGCACGAACAGGGTGCTGGTGTTTTATCGCGCCTTTGTCGAGAAGGGGGACATCGCGGCCGCCGTGGAGGGCGTCAAGTCGAAGGCGGCTGTCTACCCGCTGGCTGCAGCGGCCAAACCTCTGGCGACCCAATTCGTCGACGTCTCCGGCAAGCAATTCAACACGATCAGCGCTAACGACTTCAGCTTCTACGAGGAGCTGAACGGCGTGGTGCAGAACGAGCCCGCGGACTGGGTCGATCCGGACACCGTGGGCCTTTACGCCGCCATCGGCATCCGCAAGGGTCAGCCGTTCGCGCCCGACGAGCGGATGAAGAAGACGCTGACGGAATCCGTGGCCGTGGCGAACGCCATCGCACGCTCGAACCTCTATGCGTCCCGCGACCCGCGGACCCGGATCTTCTCCGACCGGCAATGGCTGACGCCGTTCGTAGGCGGCAGCTACCAGTTCCTCGACGGCGCCGAGCGCCTGCTCGACGCGCGCATGATGTTCTTCTACTACGCGACCGGTATCACGCCCGCCATGAGCGAGGCCAAGCCGGGCACCGGCTCAGCCTACGCGGTAGCCTTACGTGACTCCGCGGGGGATTTTCTCGACGGCGGACGGACCTATAAGGTCAACCTGCCTGGACCCATCCCCGCGAAGAGCTTCTGGTCTTTCACGGTGTACGACAATCAGACGCGCTCCCTGCTGCCGACCGACCAGAAGCTCGCCGGGGTCGATAGCACCTTGCCGAAGATCAAGAAGAATCCGGACGGCGGGGCCACCGTCTGGTTCGGACCCAAGCCGCCTCCCGGCGAGGAAGCGAACTGGGTGCAAACCATGCCTGGCAAGGGCTACAACGTGCTGCTGCGGCTCTATGGGCCGCTGGAGCCCTGGTTCGACCAGACGTGGCAGCCGGGGGATTTCGAGCTGCAACCCTAGGCATCGGCACTGGCGCTCGACTGCCAGGCATCGGTCATCGTTCCAGCCGGCTGGTTGTTGGCCGCAACGATTATCGAAGGCAGGGGTCGCATGCCCAGTATCACGCCGGCGATGCGCTTGCTCGGCCATTATTCTCGCGAACGGGTATCTTCCGCTCAGGGCGCGACGATCGACACGAAACCGCCCCGTCTAGATGATCCGCGAGCCCCGATCCAGCAAGCCACAATCCAGCCCGAGGTGTCGCCATGACAATGATCGCCTTCGACCTGCCGGACGGCGCCTTTGCCGCACTACGCAAGGACCCGCGCGAGATGGAATCCGAGCTGCGGATGGCAGCTGCCGCGAAGTGGTACGAGTTGGGCGTGGTCTCTCAGGAGCGCGGCGCCGAGATCGCGGGCCTGACGCGTTTGGAATTCATGTACGGCTTGTCGCGACTCGGCGTTTCGCCGTTCCAGGAAGACCTGGACGAGGACGTAACGGGAAATGGCTGAGCGAGTCGTAATCAATGCATCGCCGATGATCGCATTACTCGCAATCGGCCGGGAGGGCCTGCTGCCGATGCTGTTCGACGATGTGTCAATTCCCGACGCGGTGCGCGAGGAGATCGAGGCGGGCCGACTGAAGGATGCGAACGCCCTCCGGCTCGCGACCCTGACGTGGCTCAGATCGGCGCCCGCGGCCCCTATCCCGGAATCCGTGCAGGGCTGGGGCTTGGGTCGCGGCGAGTCGTCGGTATTGGCGGTGGCCGTCGCCGAGACGGGCTGTCGCGCGATATTGGACGACCTAGCGGCGCGACGTTGCGCGCGCTTTCTTGGTCTGACCGTGATGGGCACCGGCAGGGTGTTGGTCCTGGCGAAGCAACGCGGACTCATCGGCTCCGTCCGCGACCCGATCGATCGGTTGACCACCCACGGATTCCGGCTGTCGGAGCGGCTGATCGCGAAGCTGATGCACGACGCTGGCGAGGACTGGTGAGTGTCGTTGTCGGGTTACGCTTCGCTAACCCGACCTAACATGACTCGATCGCTGGCGATCTTCCGGGCGCTGCCTTGGCCAACCACGTCAAGAGTCTCGATCAGGTGGCCTGCGAAGCGCACCGCAACGGGCGGGGGTCCACCGCCGAAACGAATGAAGTCAGCGCAAAGATCCTGCCCGTGGCAGCCTCACAGCTCCAGCAATGAGCCAGATCGAATGACGACAACTTCAATGGCGGCACCCGCATCAACACTGCGCCGATCATGACGGTCGCCTGGACCGCCGACACCGATGACCGATGGACCGTCCCGCTCGGGGGCGGCATCGGTCGCATCTTCCACTTCGGCCGGCTGCCGGTGAAAGCCCAGATCGGCGGTCACTCCAACGTCGTCAAGCCGGATTACGGCGCCGACTGGCAGCTGCGCCCACAGATCCAGCAGATGTTCCCCAAATGAGCCCCGCGTTCAATTAACCGACGGACTATGACATGGACCCATCCAGTATCCTCAGCACCTTCGCGGCGACCTCCTTCGCCTTGCTCAATCCGCTCGGCATGCTCCCGGTCTTTATGGGATACACGGCCAACCTCGGCGCGGGCGCGCAACGGTGGCTCGCGCTGCTGGTGTCGGTCACGGTCTTGGGTTTGACGCTGCTGTTCCTGCTCACCGGGAACGCGATCATCGACTTCTTCGGCATCACCCTCGATTCGTTCCGGATGGCGGGCGGAATCCTGCTGCTCCTGATCGGCATCTCCATCGTCACGGGCGACGCCGGGAAGGCAGCAAAGGACCTGGTCGTGGAGTCGGGGGCAAGCGACCTCGGCGAGGCGAAATCCATCTACCGGCAGATCGTGGTTCCGTTCGCGATGCCGTTGCTGGTCGGTCCTGGCGTCATCGCCAACCTGATCCTCTATGCGGGCGAGGCCAGGGCGCTCCGTGACCCGACCATCTCTCTGGGACTGATCGGGGTGACGGTCGGCGTGTCCGTCGTGACGCTGGCGATCCTGCTGTCGGGTCGGGTCCTGCGGCGTCTGTTGGGGGACGTGGGCCTGAGCATCCTCACCCGCATCCTCGGCTTGCTGGTCGCCTCGATCGGGATGCAGTTCATCGTCACCGGGCTCACCAACGTGATCGTCCATTCCATCGCCCCTCAGGTCCTGGAGCTTGCGCACTGAGGGGGATAAGCCTGTTCGTGGCCATCGAGCCGATCTTCAACGTTTGGTCCTACCGTTCGCGACAAGCTGCGTCAGGGCTGCCCGGCGAGCACCGGGCCAGTCCGAGGTTCGGGGTCTTGCTTGATCCCAGAGAGCCCGGCGGTATTCGACCGCCTTACAGCGCCCGAGCTCGCCAGCGACACCGACACCCGAATCGCCATCGGCGTCCGATTCGCAGTGGCGGGTATGTCGTTGGGCTTGATCCCGCTGGCCCACCCGAGCGACGCACCTGGATCGGAGGCACAATGACCGGGACGCGACCGTCCCTCGCACGGACAAAGCAGCTGGCCTTCCCCCGGCAGGTCGGCCGTGCCTGCGGATAGCGGCCCGATGTCGACCGCCCGCCCCCTCCCACCATGGCTCTGCGCGCTGGTCTCGGCCCTCTGCTGTCTGTCGGTCCTTTCCGGTGCGACGGCAGCGGAAAGCCCGCACGTGCTGGTGCTCTATTCCAACAATCGGCTATTGCCGGCGAATGTCGAGGGGGATAAAGGGCTACAGGAAACGCTCCCGACCGAGACCGAGCTCAGCACGGAGTTTCTGGATGCGCCGCGCTTCATGGGCGAGTCCTATAATCGCACCCTAACGACCTTCCTCCGGGACAAGTACGGGGCTCGGCCCCCCGCGGCCGTCGTCGCCGCAGGTCCGCATGCGCTCCTGTACCTGCTGCGCAACCGCCGGGACCTGTTTCCTCCGGCGCCGATCGTTCACATGGGGGTGCCCGATTCCTACCTGCGATCCGGTGTGCCGCTGCCCCCCGACGTCCTCGGCGTCCCGATACCGATCGATTTTGCCGGCACCATCCAGCTGGCGTTGCGCTTGCGTCCGGACACCCGGCATTTGGTGCTGGTGACCGGTGCCTCACCCCAAGACCGGCAGTTCGAAACCGAGTTGCGCGCGGCGGTCTCCAAGCTCCCAGACCGCGCCGATGCCGAGTTTCTCGCCGGTCTCCCAACGGCTCGGGTGCTAGAGCGGCTCGCGGAGCTGGGGGACGAGGCCGTCGTCGTCACGCCTGGCTGGTTCTTGGACGGGGAGGGGCACGAGGTCACACCCCGCAGGTCGGTCGAGCGCATGGTGGGCGCGGCGACCGCGCCGATATTCGGTCCCTTCGATACCTTCATGGGTTCGGGCGTCGTTGGCGGCGCCATGGTGGACTTCAGAGCCGTGGGGCGTGTGGCCGGACAAGCCGTTGCCAGGCTGCTTGGGGGGAGTCCGCCGGCAGCGCTCGGTCTACCGAAGGTCATGCCGACGACCCTGCAGCTCGACTGGCGCCAGGTTCTCCGTTGGCGGATAGACCCAGACGCCATTCCAACCGGGGCCGAGGTCCGCTTCAGGCCACCGAGCTTTCTCTCCCAGTATCGCAACGAGGCCATCGCCGTCGCATTGGTGCTTCTGCTCCAAAGCGCCCTGATCGCCGGCTTGTTGGCGGAGCGCCGCCGTCGCCGCCTGATGGAGCTGGCGGTACAGCGACAACGGGCCGAGCTCGCGCACGCGTCCCGGCTGGCCGTGGCCGGCG
>JBGSOR010000450.1:0-5251 GCA_041738985.1 Chromatiaceae bacterium
GCGCGACGGCGCCTTCGGGCTCCGCGAGAAGCCGCTCGAGCGCGGTCCCGACTGCCAGCGCCATCTGGGTACCGGAGCCCAAGCCCGCGTGACTGGGGATTGCCTCTTCGATGCGGATACGCGCCCCGCTCGGAAGACCCCGCGATCCCACAAAGGCCCGGGCATAGGCCAAGGCGCGCTCGGCCCCCGGGCCATCCGCCGCCAGCTCCGCCGACCGCTCCAGGTGCAGTCGGGTGGCGAAGGTGTCGATCGTGAGACCCAGGCTGCCGAAACGGCGTCCCAGCCCGCCGTTGAGGTCCAAAAAGCCCAGGTGCAGACGAGCGGGGGCGACCACGTCGACCGAGACCCGGGGGCGAGTTGGGCGACCGACCATGTGGCGATTCTTCATGCCGGCTCGTGTTGTCCGAGGGGATTCATGGATCGGCACCATAAAAAGCAAACATCATGCCCTAGCGTTGCGATCGGTTTCGCCGATGCTCATGTCCCCCCGCCTTGACGCTTGGCGCAAGAGAGGGACCCGCTCGACTAACCGCAAGGCGGGGTTCGCGTTCAAGCGAGAGAGGCAGGCCGCAAATCTTGGGCCGTCGAAGCGTATTGGGAGCCCCCTGTCACTGCACTGAATCACTGTGTCACAACCGAGGCATGGGCGAGAAACACTGGGCGCCCACGGGACATGCCCAGCGTTGGGTTTCGCCGTCGCGGACCTTCGTCCGCTCGGACGAGCCAACTCGGGTTGCCGCGGGGCATCCCTTGGCACGGTTCCTGATTGAGCCCATCGGCTTCATTGACCCTGTAGGCCCAGTCCCAGGGACGACCAACCCGGAGCGCGCCCCGACGATGTGGAGATCAGATCCGGCCGATAACCCCGGGACCCTGACTTGCCCCTTTTGCGGTCTCGCATGCGACGATCTGCAGGTGGAAGCGGGTGCGGGGGACCGCGCCATCGTAACGAACGGCTGCGCGACCGCCCAGGGGGCCTTTCACGACGCCTTTCAGGCCAAGCCCGAGTCGCCCCGTGTCGAAGGGCGGGCAGCAACCCTGGACCAGGCACTTGACCGGGCGGTAGAGCTACTCGGGGCCGCCCGGGCGCCATTCTTCGGCGGTCTGGTGACCGACGTCAACGGCATGCGCGCCACCCTGGAGCTGGCGGACCGCTGCGGTGCGGTCCTGGATCACGCCAACGGGGACGCCCTGTTCCGCAACCTCCTGGTGCTTCAGGACAGCGGCTGGATGACGGCGACGCTGACGGAGGTGCGCAACCGGGCCGACCTGATCGTCCTGGTGGGTAGTCAGTCCCTGCGGCGCTTTCCCCGATTGGTGGAGCGCGTCCTGCTGCCGCAGGAAGCACTCTTCTCGCCGCCACGGGAACGGGGGCTGGTCTTGATCGGTCCTTGGGATCAAGAGCCGCTGCCGGCGGAGGTTCAGGCGGCCGGTCCCACCCTGATCCCAGCCCCCTTGCGGGACCTGGCGGGCGTCTTCGGCATCCTGCGCGCTCTGATCGCCGGGCGACCGGTGCGGAGCTGCGCCATCCCGGGCGTACCGGGGGCCCCGTTGGAGTCCCTCGCCGAGCGGATGCGTGCTGCCCGGTATGCGGTCTTCTGCTGGTCCGCCGCGGAGCTGGACTTCCCGCACGCGGAGCTCACGGTCCAGGCGGTCGTCGAGCTGGTCCGGGACCTCAACCGGACCACCCGGGCCGCCGCGCTTCCGCTGGCCGGAACCCTGGCGGACCTGACCGCCAACCAGGTTTGCACCTGGCAGACCGGCTATCCCCTGCGTAGCGGTCCCCGGCACGGTCGGCTCGACTACCAGCCCGCGCTCTACCGACAACAGACGGTGCTGGAGCGGGGCGACTGCGACCTGCTGCTCTGGGGCCAGTCCCTCCCAACCCCTGCCGGTGCGCCAGCAACCGACCGCCCGACCATCGTCCTGGGCCTCCCGGGGATCCGGCTGGAGCGGGAGCCCGCGGTCTATCTCCCCGTGGGCCTGCCCGGAATCGACCACCCGGGTCACTGGTACCGCAGCGACTCGGTCTGCCCGCTCCCGCTGGGCCAGGCACGCCGAGGCGGCCCGCCCTCGGTGGCGCAGGTCGTGCGTCAGATGATCGAGCGACTTGGACCGCCCCTATGCGGAGTGCAGAACCCGTGCTGACCAAGCTTGAAGGCGGCCGGCTGTACGACCCTGCCCATGGGGTCGACGGCGTGGTCCGCGATCTCTATGTCCGCGACGGGGTCATCCTCGGCGGCCCACCTCCCCGAGAGACCCCGGGTCGCACCTATGACCTGCGCGGCAAGCTGGTCATGGCCGGGGCCATCGATCTGCATACCCATATCGGCGGGGGCAAGGTCAACATCGCACGCACCATGCTCCCGGACGACCAGCGGGCCCATGTGCGTGCCCGCACCGCACTGACCCGCTCGGGCGGCGGCCATGCCGCACCCTCCACCCTGGCGGCCGGCTACCGCTATGCGGAGATGGGCTACACGACCGCCTTCGAGCCCGCCGTCCTCCCGGTCAATGCACGCCAGGCCCACATGGAGATGGCCGATACCCCGATCCTGGACACCGGCGGCTATGCCATGCTCGGCAACGACGATCTCCTCCTCCAGCTCATGAGCGAAGGGGTTGGGCAGGAGGTCATCAACGACTATGTCGCCTGGACCCTGCACGCCACCCAGTGCATCGGTATCAAGGTCGTCAACCCGGGCGGGATCAATGCCTTCAAGTTCAACGCCCGCAAGCTCGACGTGGACGAGCGGCACCCGCACTATCCGCTCTGCCCCCGGGACATCTTGCGCACCCTGAGCCGGGCCGTCGCCGAGCTGGGCGTGCCCCACCCACTCCATGTGCATGCGAGCAACCTGGGCATCCCGGGCAACCATGCGGCGACCCTGGCCACCATGGACGCCGCCGAGGGCTTCCCGATCCACTTGACACATATCCAGTTCCACACCTACGGGACCGAAGGCGACAGGCATTTTTCCTCCGCCGCCGCCGAGATCGCGGAGGCGGTGAACCGGCAGAAGAATGTCTCGATCGACGTGGGCCAGGTGATATTCGGCCAGACGGTTACGGTCTCCGGCGACACCATGCGCCAGCACGCCAACCGCCATCACGCCCACCCCCGCAAATGGACCTGCATGGACATCGAGTGCGAGGCGGGCTGCGGGGTGGTGCCGTTCCGCTATCGCGACCAGAACTTCGTCAACGCGCTTCAATGGGCCATCGGGTTGGAGCTGTTCCTCATGGTGGGAGACCCCTGGCGGGTCTTCCTCACCACCGACCATCCCAACGGCGCCCCCTTCACCAGCTACCCGCGCCTGATCCGGCTCCTGATGGACCGTACCTTCCGCAACGACTGCCTGGCCCGGATCAACCCCGAGGCCGCCGCCATGAGCCACCTCGGGTCGTTGGACCGGGAGTACAGCCTTTACGAGATCGCCATCATGACCCGCGCCGCCCCGGCCCGCATCCTCGGCCTCGCCGACCGGGGGCACCTGGGACCGGGCGCCCGGGCGGACATCGCCGTCTACCGCGAGCTGGCCGACCCGGAGCTGACCTTCGCCCGCCCCATGCTGGTCTTCAAGGGGGGCGAGGTCGTCGTGGAAGACGGGGCCGTGGTGCGCGTCCTGGGCGGCACCACCCAGGTGGTGCGGCCGGACTTCGACCCCGCCATCGAGCAGCGCATCGAGGCCTGGTTCGACCGCTATCACAGCATCCGGTTGGCCAACTTCCGGATCTCGGACGCGGAGATGGCGGAGGGCATCGGCAGCCCGGTCCAGGTTCATCCCTGCCGGACGCGGGGTGTGACGTGATCCGCAACGGCATCGAGATCGAAGACACCTTCGCCGAGGCCTTCGGCATGAACGCCACGCGGCTGGTCATCACCGCCATCGATGCCCGCTGGGCGCGGATCGCGGGCGAGACCATGACCGGATTCGCGACCTCCGTCATCGGCTGCGGGGCGGAGGCGGGCATCGAGTCCGAGCTCTCCCCGGCCGAGACCCCGGACGGGCGTCCGGGGGTCAGCGTCCTGCTGTTCGCCATGTCCGGCAAGGAGCTGGAGAAGCAGGTGGAGCGGCGGGTCGGCCAGTGCGTGCTCACCTGTCCCACCACGGCCGTCTTCTCGGGCATGAGCGGGGAGAAGCCCGTCCCCCTGGGCAAGAACCTGCGCTTCTTCGGCGACGGCTGGCAGATCTCCAAACGGATCGGCGGCCGGCGACTGTGGCGGGTCCCGGTCATGGACGGGGAGTTCGTCGCCGAGGAGCTCACCGCCCGGGCGAGCGCGGTCGGCGGCGGCAATTTCCTGGTGCTTGCGCGCGGTCTGCCCCAGGCACTGGTCGCCTGCGAGGCGGCGGTCCGGGCGATCCGGCGCCTGCCCCGCGTCCTGCTCCCCTTTCCGGGCGGGATCGCCCGCTCCGGCTCCAAGGTCGGCTCCAAGTACAAGGCGCTGATGGCCTCCACCAACGACGCCTTCTGCCCCACCCTGAGGGGGCTGGTGCAGTCAAGGCTGACGGACGACATCGGGGCCGTGCTGGAGATCGTCATCAATGGGCTTGGGGAGTCGGATGTGCGGGACGCCACCCGGGTGGGGATCGAGGCGATCTGCGCCCTGGGCCCCGAGTCCGGCGTGGTCCGCATCTCCGCCGGCAACTACGGGGGCAAGCTCGGGCAATACCACGTCCATCTGCGGGAGCTCCTGGGATGAGCGCGCTGACCCTGCAGCTGAGGGACACCCCGCCGACCCGCATCGACTGCTCGGCCTACACCCCGGACGGACTCGCCGGCAAGACCCTCGACGAGATCCGCCGCCTGCCCCTCTGGGTCGGCAACCGGGTGCTCGAAACGGGTGAGCTGTTCGCGGTGGACGGGGACGACCCCAAGGAGATCCTGATCCGATCGGACAGCGACCGCCTGGACGGCATCGGCACCGGGATGACCCGGGGCCGCATCCGGGTGGATGGTCAGGCTGGCGCCTATCTGGGACGGCAGATGCGCGGCGGGATTGTCGAGGTTAGCGGCGACGCGGGCATCTTTGCCGGCAGCGGCATGTCCGGCGGACGCGTGCAAATCGGCGGCAATGCGGGCGACTTCCTGGGCGCCGCCATCCCCGGAGATCGACGGGGCATGCGCGGCGGCCGGATCGAGGTGATGGGGAGCGCGGGCGACCGGGTGGGAGACCACCAGCGCCGTGGCCAGATCCTGATCGCCGGAGACGCCGGTGCCTACTGCGGCTCCCGCATGGTGGCCGGCA
>JBGSOR010000453.1:0-2486 GCA_041738985.1 Chromatiaceae bacterium
CCCGTGCGCTCGCCGCCGAGTCCCAGGCCGCTGAGCTGGGCGATGCCGTCGTCGCCCAGGCCGTGGCGGACCTGCTGGCACGCCACGACGATCTCCAGGGCGGATTCGGTCAGGCGCCCAAGTTTCCCCAGGAGCCGCCGCTTGCCCTGTTGCTCGACCAGGCATTGCGCCAGGACGACCGCAAGGCGCTTGACGCCGCGGTCTTCACCCTCAAGGCCATGGCCCGCGGGGGCATCCATGATCAGGTGGGCGGCGGCTTCCACCGCTATGCCACCGACGATGCGTGGCTGGTGCCGCACTTCGAGAAGATGCTCTACAACCAGGCCCAGCTCGCGCGCCTCTACGTGGCCGCGTGGCGCCTGACCGGGGACCCGGGGCTTGCCCGCGCGGCCCGCCGCACCCTGGATTTCGTGCTGCGCGACCTGGCCTCCCCCGAGGGCGGCTTCTATTCCGCCACCGACGCCGACAGCGAGGACGAGGAGGGGCGCTTCTTCCTCTGGACCCCGTCCCAGATCAAGGCCGCCCTCGGCGCCGAGGACGCGGATCTGGCCATCCGGCTCTACGGGGTCACGGAGGCCGGCAACTTCGAGGGGCGCAACATCCTGCACCTGCCCGTTGCGCCCGAGAACTTCGCCGCCTCCGAGGGCCTATCGCTCGCACAGTTTTGGCAGCGGTTGGACCACATCGACCAGGCCCTAAACACGCAGCGCGAGGCCCGCCCCCACCCCCACCGGGACGAGAAGGTCCTGACCGCCTGGAACGGGATGACGATTGCCGCGCTCGCCGAGGCCGGCGACGCCTTGGACGAGCCCAGGTACCTGGCCGCCGCCGAGCGCGTAGCGGACCTGCTCGGGGCCAAGGTCCGCACGGGCCCCGGCGAGCTCAAGCGCGTGTACATGAATGGCCGCGCTACCCAGCCGGGGCTCCTGGAGGACTATGCCTTCCTGGGCGATGGCCTGGTGGCGCTCTACGACGCCACCGGCAATCCACGCTGGCTGGCAAGGGCCCGCGAGTTGGCCGATGCCCTGTGGAGCCGCTTCGCCGACCCGGCCGGCGGCGGGCTCTTCATGGGGGCCGCCGCCACCGACACCCCCTTGATGGCCCGCCCCAAGGACCTGAGCGACGGGGCCATGCCCTCGGGGACCTCCGCCGCCCTGCACCTACTGGCCGCCCTGACCCAGCGCAGCGACGCGCTGACCTTTGAGGAACGCGCCAAGGCCCTGGTGGGCGCCGCATCGGGCCAGGTGCAGCGCCTCCCCACCGCCTTCCCCGCCCTGCTGATGGGGCTGAACCGACTGCGCCACGGGGATACCGGTCCCAGGCAGTACGCCGCCCGGGGCGTGGTGCGCATCGAGGCCCGTACCCTAGCCACGGGTCCGGGTGCCGCGACCCTGGTCTTGGATCTCGCCTTGAGCCCCGGCTGGCACCTCAACGCCCACCGGCCGCTTCAGGACTACCTGGTCCCCACCGCGATCCGGCTGGGCGGCGAGGCCCCCGGCTGGAGCATAGGGGAGGCCAGCTATCCACCCCCGGAGGTCCTCAAGCTCGGCTTCCAACGCGAGCCCTTGGCGGTCTACCAGGGCCGGGTACGGATCGAAGCGGCGCTCACGCCGGCGCCTGGAAGGCGCGACCGGCCGAGGACCTGGCTACGGGTGGAGCTGCGCCTGCAAGCGTGCAGCGACGACCGCTGCCTTCCTCCCGAGACTCGGGTGCTCCAGATCCCAGCTAAGGAAACCTTATGACCCCTCGACTCTGGACCATCGCCGGAGACCTGCTGTGCCAATTGCATGGCCGCGATGGCGGTCAGGGGCTTGGCCAGGGAGACCGAAGCCGTCCGACCAAAGCAAATCGTTCCCGCGTACCAGCGGGATGCTCATGGCGGGTATCTTGAACCGTTTCTGCCCCGCCCGGATGAGCGGGGCGAGGGCGTCGCGGTGCGGCGGCCTCGCGAACCCGAGCGGCATTCGAGGGCATCGGAAGATCCGTCCACCCCCCAACGGCGGTCTGCCACCCAAGGCTCAATAGGGCGACCGTTACAGCGACACGCGACCTTTCAGTCCAGCCACCCACTACGATCATCCACCGCTAGAGGCCCCGAGAGGAGAAGGGCCGCTCGGCGGACATGGGGTCGCCTTCGTCGGCGACGGGGTCAACGACGGCCCCGCCCTGGTGGCCGCGGAAGTCGGCATCGCCATGCCGCGCGGCGCCGACGCACCAGCCGCGCTGCACGACCGCGCCATTTGCGAACGCTTTGCGTTACCACACAAAGCTGTTATATATTGCGACTCGTTCTCAACGTGGACGTAGAGCGATCCGGGACGCCAGTCGCCGCCGCGACCCGCTACCGATCCACCCAAGACCGCCCGCACACAGCCATTCGCGAGTAGCCGACGATGTCGATCACGCTGAAAGAGATGAGCCCTGGCGACCGCGGCCGGGTACAGGGTTTCGAAGAAGGGGGGCGTGCCTATCGGCGCAAGCTCCTG
>JBGSOR010000476.1:0-1614 GCA_041738985.1 Chromatiaceae bacterium
TGGCCACGGCTGAAGGCGATGGCGACGAGGGTGACGGCGACCACTGCCAGAGTTCCCCAGAGTGCCGCACGGTCATGGGCCGCGCCCTCGCCCAGGTCGTTGGCGGTCCACAGGAGTAGCAGCAGGAAGGGCGGCGCCAGGGCGTACATGGCCCAACGTCTGGAGGTCGCGAATCCGGCCGAGCCGGCCAGCCAGGCGCCGGGTCTGGGCTGCCCCCGTTGGCGCTCGGGGGTCCCCAGCGCGAGTCGGATCGCGATCGCCAAGCCCCAAACCGCGAAGGGCAGGGCCAGCGCCCACCATTCCGGGTGCTGGAGCCGCTGCCCGTTCGCGTCCCTAGGCGAAGGTACCTTGAGCTCCCAGGGCGGCAGCCAGGGCAGGTCGAGGGTTAACCCGGTCTGGTCGAAAAAGGGGTGATAACCCTTGGTCCACCAGGCGGCATCCAGTGCCTCAAGGGTCCAGCCGAAAAACAGGGCCAGCGCCAAGGCGGTCCCGCTCCAGACCATGACCCAGGTCCAGAGGTCGCCGCTGTCCCGGCACGGACGCTGGGCGATGACCAAGGCATTGACCGCCAGGACCAGCAGCAGGGCGAGTAACAGTGCCCCCAGGGGGATCAGGTAGGTCGGCCAGGCGGAGATGGGGCTCATGCGGGTTGCCGCTCCAGCCGGCTGGCGTCGATACCGGTCTGCAGGATCAGCAGATAGACCCGGGAGCGATCGGCGGCTGGGACGATGTCGGCATCGACGACCCCAAGCCGGTTGTTGAGCTCGTCCGCCATCCCAGGGATGTTCTTCCAGCGCTGGGCGGCGATGCACCAGCGTTGCTCGTCCGTGACCCCGGTTTCTTGCAGGAAGCGGCAGGCCAGGGCCAGGTTGCTGCGGTCGATGAAGTCGATCAGCTCCCGGCGGCGCTCCGGCAGGTCGTCGGCTAAGTTGCGCTTCTCCTGCCTTTGTTCGTAGTCGTCTGCATAGGGCCTGCTCAAGGTATCGATGAAGTGCAACGGATCCAGGAAGGCGTCGCAGTAGTGCTCGCTCCAACCCTCGAAGGGGCGGGGCAGGGCGTCCTGGCGGTAGCAAAAGCGGTCCCGGATCGGGGGGTTTGCCTGGAGCATGGCGTCGAGCGCATCCGCAGTCCGAACCCATTTGCGCACCGCGGTGGTGGGCTGGCTGCTAAGCCGCAGATACTCGCCGAGCTGGCGGCGCAGCCAGTCCATCTCGCGCCCGCGCTCGGCGAGCCGATCGCCGATACGGCTCAGGGTCTTCTGCACGTCGTTGGCGAGGCTGGAGCGGATGTTGCGGCGCACCCGCTGCAACAGGGACGCGCGCAGCGGCGCGACCAGATCACGGATGTGGTCGGAGAAACGACCGCGCTGGGCGCTGGTGTAGAAGCGCTGGGCGCGCTGGATGCGATCAACGATCCGGGGCTGAATCAGGAGTGCGCAAACGGCCCAGAGCATCGGAAACCAGACGAGGGTCCATACAAGCGGGCCATTCGCGGCGTGCAGGGCGAGTACAATCCGGTCCAGGACATCCCCTAGCCCGGCCGGCAGCCATCCGCCCAGCGTTCCGCCGGGCCAACCGGGTCCCGGCGGCCTGATCTGGGCCACAAGGCGCGCCG
>JBGSOR010000488.1:0-19758 GCA_041738985.1 Chromatiaceae bacterium
CGAGATGGTGATGCCGGGAGACAACGTGAAGGTGGAGGTCAAGCTGATCGCCCCGATCGCCATGGAAGACGGGCTGCGTTTCGCCATCCGCGAGGGCGGCCGCACCGTCGGCGCCGGCGTGGTCGCGAAGATCATCGAGTAAGACATGAGCAACCAAAGAATCCGTATTCGCCTGAAGGCGTTCGATCATCGCCTGATCGATCAGTCCGCGCGCGAGATTGTGGACACAGCCAAGCGCACGGGCGCCCAGGTGCGCGGTCCGGTCCCGCTGCCCTCGAAGAAAGAGCGCTGGACCGTGCTGGTGTCCCCGCACGTCAATAAGGACGCCCGGGATCAGTATGAGCTGCGTACCCATAAGCGCCTGATGGATATCGTCGATCCCACGGACAAGACCGTCGACGCGCTGATGAAACTGGATCTGGCGGCGGGCGTCGACGTCCAGATCAGACTGAGCTGAGGGCGGAATCATGGCGATCGGAGTAGTCGGGCGTAAGGCGGGAATGACCCGGATCTTTACCGAGGGTGGCGAGACCATCCCGGTGACGGTAATCGAGGTCCCGCCGAACCGCATTAGCCAGCTGAAGTCGGAGGAGACTGACGGCTATCGCGCCGTGCAGGTCGCATTCGGGACCCGTAAGCCCTCGCGGGTGACCAAGCCCCTGGTGGGCCACTACGCGAAGGCCGGCGTCGAGGCGGGAGAGTGTCTGCGCGAGTTCCGCTTGGGCGACGGCGAGGGTCTCGAGCTGGCGGTGGGGCAGGAGATCTCGGTCGCGATCTTCGAGCCGGGTCAGCAGGTGGATGTGCGGGGCGTCACCAAGGGCCGTGGCTTTGCGGGCGGGGTGAAGCGTCATAACTTCCGTACCCAGGACGCCACCCACGGTAACTCGGTGTCCCATCGGGCCCCGGGCTCCATCGGCCAGAACCAGTCCCCCGGCCGGGTCTGGAAGGGCAAGCGGATGGCTGGACACATGGGCGCGGTGAACCGCTGCCAGCAGAGCCTCGAAGTCGTGCGCGTCGATTCGGAACGGAACCTGCTCCTGGTGCGCGGCGGCGTCCCCGGTCCCACCGGCGGTCGGCTGGTCGTTCTGCCCTCCGTCAAACAGATCAATAAGGGCAGCTAACCATGGATCTCGCGATTCGCAACGCGGCGGGTGCCGCCAGCGTTCAGGTCTCGGACGAGGTGTTCGGCGCGGAGCTTAAGCCCGGCCTGATCCACCAGGTTGTAACCGCCTATCTGGCGGCCGGACGCTCCGGCACCAAGGCGCAGAAGACACGCGCCGAGGTCTCCGGCGGCGGCCAGAAGCCTTGGCGCCAGAAGGGCACGGGCCGGGCCCGTGCAGGTACGACCCGCGGTCCCATTTGGCGCGGTGGCGGCGTGACCTTCGCGGCCCGTCCGCGGGACTATACGCAGAAGGTCAACCGCAAGATGTACCGTGGCGCGGTGCGCTCGATCCTCTCCGAGCTGGCCCGCCAGTCGCGTCTCGTGGTGGTCCCCGAGCTTTCGGTGGTCGCCCCGAAGACCAAAGAGCTGATCAAGGTGCTCAAAGATCTGGGCGTACAGGACTGCCTGATCGTCACAGAGGGTCTGGACGAGGCGCTTTATCTTGCCGCCCGCAACCTCCCCGGCGTGGATGTCATGTCGGCTCAGGAGGTCGATCCGGTGAGCCTGATCGCCTTCGAGACGATCGTGGTCACCCAAGCCGCTATCGCCAAGTTGGAGGAGCGCCTGGCATGAACAACGAGCGTTTAATGAAGGTTTTGCTCGGGCCGGTGATCTCCGAGAAGACCACCATGGCTGGCGAGTCGGGTCAGTACGCCTTCCGGGTCGTTACAGATGCGGGCAAGCGCGAGATCGGTCGGGCCGTCGAGCTCATGTTTAACGTCCAGGTGGCCGGAGTTCAGGTCCTTAACGTCAAGGGCAAGGTGAAGCGCTTCGGCAAGCGGTTGGGCAAACGACAGGACTGGCGCAAGGCCTATGTGCGGCTGAAACCTGGCCACAACATCGACTTCGGCGGTGGCGCCTAAGCGTGGCGACCCCAAGCGAACGATGACGCGCAAGCGCATACGGAATAGCAAAAGATGGCAATCGTAAAGTGCAAACCTACTTCCGCCGGGCGGCGCTTCGTCGTCAAGGTAGTCTCCCCGGAGCTGCACAAGGGCGAGCCCCACTGGCCCTTGGTCGAGAAGCAGACCCGTCACGGCGGACGCAACAACATGGGGCGCATATCGGTGCGCCATCAGGGCGGCGGCCACAAGCAGCACTATCGGCTTGTGGACTTCAAGCGAAAAAAGGACGGCATACCGGCTGTCGTGGAGCGCCTGGAGTACGACCCGAACCGCAGTGCCCACCTGGCCCTCCTCAAGTATGCCGACGGCGAGCGGACCTACATCATCGCCCCTAAGGGCCTGAAGGCTGGCGACCCCGTTCAATCGGGGGAGGGTGCGTCGATCAGCGTCGGCAATTGCATGCCCCTGCGCTATGTCCCGGTGGGCGCCCAGGTCCACTGCATAGAGATGCGTCCTGGCAAGGGTGCGCAGCTCGCCCGGGCCGCAGGCGCTTCCGCCCAGCTCGTCGCCCGCGAAGGCAACTATGCGACGTTGCGTCTGCGCAGCGGAGAGATGCGCAAGGTGCACACCGATTGCCGCGCGGTGATCGGCGAGGTGGGCAATGCGGAGAACAACCTGCGCAAGCTCGGGAAGGCTGGCGCCACGCGCTGGCGGGGCGTTCGCCCCACCGTGCGGGGCGTGGTGATGAACCCGGTGGACCATCCGCACGGCGGCGGCGAGGGCCGCACCTCCGGCGGTCGACACCCCGTAACCCCTTGGGGCGTGCCCACCAAGGGTCACAAGACGCGTAAGAACAAGCGGACGGACGGCATGATCGTGCGCCGTCGCGGCCGTAAGTAAACAAGGCGAGGTTCTGCAAGTGCCACGTTCGATTCGAAAGGGACCCTTTGTCGACCACCATCTCGCGAAGAAGGTAGACGAGGCGGTCGCGCAAAACAGCAAGCGCCCGATCAAGACCTGGTCGCGCCGTTCCATGATCCTGCCAGAGATGGTGGGTCTGACCATTGCGGTCCATAACGGACGTCAGCACGTGCCGGTGCTCGTCAACGAAAACATGATCGGCCACAAGCTCGGCGAGTTCGCGCTGACCCGCACCTACCGGGGTCACGCCGCCGACAAGAAGGCGAAGAAGAAGTAGCCGGGGAGCTTGAGATGCGAGCGGAAGCCAAATTGATGCATGCCCGAATCTCGGCGCAAAAGGCCCGACTGGTCGCCGACCAGATCCGCGGCCAGCGGGTCGAGAACGCGCTCAACACCCTGACCTTCAGCACCAAGAAGGGTGCAGCCCTGATCAAGAAGGTGCTGGAGTCCGCGATTGCGAACGCCGAGCACAATGCGGGCGCCGATATCGACGAGCTCAAGGTCGAGTCGATCCAGGTCAACGAAGGTCCAACGCTGAAGCGCATCATGCCGCGGGCCAAAGGTCGCGCGAATCGTATTGCGAAGCGGACCAGTCATATCAGCTTGACCGTGGCGGAAGCCTAAGGGGACCAGGGGACCAGTATGGGACAAAAAGTTCATCCGAATGGCTTCCGCCTTGGCATCGTCAAGGATTGGACGTCTAAGTGGTATGCCAATACCCGGGATTACGCCGATCTTCTGAACAAAGATCTGGCGGTTCGCACATTCCTGAAGAAGGAGCTGGCGAGCGCCTCGGTTAGCCGTATCCAGATCGACCGTCCGGCCAAGAACGCCCACATCACCATTCACACGGCACGGCCTGGCGTGGTGATCGGCAAGAAGGGCGAGGACATCGACAAGCTGCGTGCCAAGGTGTCGGCCCTACTGGGGATACCGGTGCACATCAGCATCGAGGAGATTCGTAAGCCGGAGCTGGACGCCCAGCTGGTGGCCGAGGGCATTGCCCAGCAGCTCGAGCGCCGCATCATGTTCCGGCGGGCCGTCAAGCGGGCCCTGCAAAACACGATGCGTCTAGGCGCCGAGGGCATCAAGATCAGCGTCGCTGGGCGCCTGAACGGTGCAGAGATCGCCCGCAGCGAATGGGCGCGCGAGGGTCGCGTGCCGCTTCATACCTTGAGGGCGGATATCGATTACGGGTTCGCCGAGGCGCGCACAACCTATGGTGTTCTAGGGGTCAAGGTTTGGATCTTCAAGGGCGAGGTGTTCGGCGACCAGCTCCTTGAAGAACCGGCGAAGAAGGCGGCCGGTAAGAAGGGTTAAGTCATGCTGCAACCGAAGCGTACCAAGTTCCGTAAGCAACAGACCGGGCGTAACCGAGGCCTGGCCCAGAGTGGCAACCGGGTCTCCTTCGGCGAGTTTGGCCTCAAGGCGACCGGTCGCGGGCGACTGACGGCGCGCCAGATCGAGGCCGCTCGCCGGGCCATCAGCCGCAAAGTGAAGCGCGGCGGTAAGCTCTGGATCCGCGTCTTCCCGGATAAGCCGGTCTCCAAGAAACCCTTGGAAGTGCGTATGGGTAAAGGCAAGGGTAACGTCGAGTACTGGGTCGCGCTCATTCAACCCGGTAAGGTCTTGTACGAGATCGAGGGGATTACCGAGGAGCTGGCCCGGGAGGCCTTCGAGCTGGCGGCCGCAAAGCTGCCCATTCAGACCACTTTCGAGAAGCGGACGATTTTGTGATGAAGGCGAGAGAGCTTCGGAACGGCAGTGTTTCGACGCTGCAGAAGCAGCTCGAAGATCTGCTTCGCGAGCAGTTCAATCTGCGCATGCAACGGGGAGTCGGCCAACTGACCCGGCCCTCCCGGATGAAGGCGGTGCGGCGCGATATCGCCCGGATCAAGACGGTCATGGCGGAGATGAAGTCGGGCGGCCAGGAATGAGCGAGATCATGAGCGACCAGAATACGAGCAATCGCACCCTGACCGGGCGGGTCACGAGCAGTGCAATGGACAAGACGATCACCGTGCTGGTAGAGCGTCGTGTCAAGCACCCGCTGTATGGCAAGTTCATGCGCCGCTCGACCAAGATTCATGCCCACGACGAGGCAAATGCCTGCGGCGAGGGGGATCTGGTACGGGTCGAGCAGTGCCGTCCCCTGTCCAAGACCAAGACTTGGCGCCTCATCGAGATTGTCGAGAAGGCCCAGTAGATCGAGCTCGGGAGCTATCCAGCGGCGGCGGCCCTCGCGGTCACATATATTAGGTAGAGAACAATGATTCAGATGCAGACCAATCTGAGCGTCGCCGACAACAGCGGCGCCCGGAGCGTAATGTGCATCAAGGTGCTCGGCGGATCGCATCGGCGTTACGCGGGCATCGGCGATGTCATCAAAGTGACCGTCAAGGACGCGATCCCACGGGGAAAGGTGAAGAAGGGCGACGTCTATAACGCAGTCGTGGTTCGCACCAGGAAAGGGGTACGGCGTCCGGACGGCTCCCTCATCCGCTTCGACGGCAATGCGGCGGTCTTGCTCAACAACCAGCTCCAGCCCATCGGTACCCGTATCTTCGGACCCGTGACCCGCGAGCTGCGCGGCGAGCGCTTTATGAAAATCATCTCGCTCGCACCCGAAGTGCTGTAAGGAGCTGGCGGTCATGCAAAAGATCAGAAAAAGCGACGACGTCATCGTCATCGCCGGCAAGGACAAGGGCAAGCGCGGCAACGTGCTCAGGGTGTTGGACGAGGATCGGATCCTGGTCGAGAACGTCAATATGGTGAGGAAGCACCAGAAGCCGAACCCCCAGCGCGGAATTGCGGGCGGGATCGTCGACAAGGAGATGCCGCTGCATATCTCCAACGTGGCGCTCTATAACCCCCAGAAGGGCGCGGGCGACCGGGTCGGGATCAAGGTCCTGGAAGACGGTCGCAAGGTTCGGGTGTTCAAGTCGAACGGCGAGGTCGTTGACGTTTGAGCCGGTTCTCCGCGTCCCAAGCCCGATCCGCAAACGCCCGACCCATGAATGAGTTTTAGCGAAATGTCCAGATTGCAGACTGTTTATCGCGAGCGCATCGTCCCAGACCTCAAAGAGAAGCTCGGCTGCCGCAGCGTCATGCAGGTGCCGCGAATTGAAAAGATCACATTGAACATGGGCGTAGGGGAGGCGATCGCCGATAAGAAGGTTTTAGACAATGCGGTCCGGGACCTGCGCGCGATCGCTGGGCAGCAGCCGATCATCACCAAGGCGCGCCTCTCGGTGGCGGCGTTTAAAGTCCGCGAGGGTTGGCCGATCGGCTGCAAGGTGACCCTGCGCCGTGAGCGGATGTACGAGTTCCTGGACCGTCTGATCAGCATTGCCATCCCGCGTATCCGCGATTTTCGCGGATTGAGCGGCAAATCTTTCGATGGCCGCGGCAATTACTCGATGGGTGTCAAGGAGCAGATCATGTTCCCCGAGATCGATTACGACAAGATCGACGCGCTGCGCGGACTGGACATCACCATTACCACATCGGCGCGGACGGATGAAGAAGGGCGTGCGCTGCTCGAGGCGTTCAACTTTCCCTTCCGAAACTGAGACAAGAGCCATGGCGAAGACCAGCATGATTGTGCGCGACCGTCGACGTACGGAGATCGCGGCCAAGTACGCGACGAAGCGCGCCGCACTCAAGGCGGTGATCAAAGACCGTAAGGCGAGCTCGGAGCAGATCGACGAGGCGCTCTTGAAGCTCCAGAAGCTGCCGCGGGATGCGGGACCGACCCGGCAGCAGCGTCGCTGCCGCGTCACCGGTCGCCCGCATGCCGTGTATCGCAAGTTCGGTCTGTCGCGCAACAAGCTGCGCGAGGCTGTGATGCGGGGCGATGTCCCTGGCGTCGTCAAGGCGAGTTGGTAGCAAGCCGCTATCCGAGAGACTCTGCGCCCGGGAAGGGCGCACGGATGAGAATCACTGGGTATCGCACCGCGTCGGTGGCCTGACCCCCCCAGAGCAATCACGGAGTATTCCATGAGTATGTCGGATCCGATTGCGGACATGCTGACACGCATCCGCAACGGCCAGCAGCGCGGCAAGATCACGATCGTGATGCCGTCCTCCAAGCAAAAGGTGGCGATCGCCAGCCTGCTGAAAGAGGAAGGCTATATTGCCGACGCGCAGGTCGAGAGCAACGGCAGTAAGTCCGAGCTGTCCATCAAGCTGAAGTATTTCCGGGGCAAACCGGTCATCGAGATGCTGAAGCGGGTGTCCCGCCCGGGTTTGCGTATCTATCGCCGTCAGGACGAGCTGCCACGAGTCTGGGGCGGACTCGGCATCGTGATCGTCTCCACGTCCAAGGGGTTGATGACCGACCGCGCGGCCCGTCAGGCGGGCCACGGTGGCGAGATCATCGCCTACGTCGCTTAAGGAGGCGGAAATGTCACGAGTCGCAAAGGCGCCGATCATTGTCCCCAAGGGGGTGACGGTCGAGATCGCCGGTCAGTCGGTTACCGTGAAGGGTGGCCAGGGCACCCTGTCTTGGGACGTCCACCCAACGGTGGTCGTGAGCCAGGAAGCAGGTGTTGTCACCGTCGCTCCGGCCGAGGGTCAATCCAACGCCTGGGCCATGGCGGGGACCACCCGGGCGTTGCTGAACAATATGGTGGTGGGCTGCGGGACCGGCTTCTCGCGGAAGCTGACCCTGGTTGGGGTAGGCTATCGCGCCCAGGCCAAGGGGGACGTGCTGAGCTTGAGCCTGGGTTTTTCGCATCCAGTGGAGTATCCGGTTCCGGCTGGCGTCACGGTGCAGACCCCCACTCAGACCGAGATCGTGGTGAGCGGTGCCGACCGCCAGCGGGTAGGTCAGGTGTCGGCGGAGATCCGCGCCTTCCGTCCGCCGGAGCCCTATAAGGGTAAGGGCGTGCGTTACGCAGACGAGGACGTCGTGCGTAAAGAAGCGAAGAAGAAGTAAGGGGTACCGTCGATGGACAAGAAACAAGCTCGGTTGCGGCGGGCAATGCGCACCCGCTCCAAGATCCGCGAGTTGTGCGCCTATCGGCTGTGCGTGCATCGCACCCCTCAGCACATCTATGCGCAGATCATCGCCCCGGAAGGGGACAAAGTGGTTGCCAGTGCCTCGACGGTCGAGAAGGAGCTCCGGCGATCGATCGACGGCCACAAGGGAAACACCGGTGCCGCTGCGGTGATCGGCAAGGCGATTGCGGAGCGGGCGCGTACGGCCGGGGTCGAGAAGGTCGCGTTCGATCGCTCCGGGTTTCGCTACCACGGTCGCATGAAGGCGCTTGCCGACGCGGCGCGCGAGAACGGACTGAAATTCTAGGGGCTCATCCATGTCCAACTTCAATCCCAAGCCGGAAGGCGATGGCCTTCTGGAAAAGTTAGTAAACGTCAATCGCGTCGCCAAGGTGGTCAAGGGTGGCCGGCAATTCGGCTTCGCGGCACTGACGGTGGTGGGCGACGGCAAGGGTCGCGTCGGCTACGGGCGCGGTAAGGCCCGCGAGGTGCCGGTTGCGATCCAGAAGGCGATGGAGAGCGCGCGCAAGAATATGATCGACGTGAAGCTCAACGGCAGCACCCTGCAGTATCCGCTGCACGGTCGCCATGGGGCCGCCAAGGTATTTATGCAGCCGGCCTCGGAAGGTACCGGTATCATTGCGGGCGGCGCCATGCGTGCAGTCTTTGAGGTGCTGGGCGTTCAAAACGTGCTCGCCAAGTGCATTGGGACGAACAATCCGATCAACGTGGTTCGCGCAACCGTCAGGGGACTCGCGGCGATGAGCGATCCGCAGACCATTGCCGCTAAACGCGGGAAGACGGTCGAGCAGATCCTGGGGTAGGGCATGACCGACAAGAAAGCGACGATGAAGGTCAAGCTGGTCCGCAGCGCGCACGGGCGCCTGGAAAGGCACAAGGCGTGCGTTCGTGGGCTGGGGCTGCGACGGATGCACCAGGTGGTCGAAGTGGAAGACACCCCCTGCACACGTGGTATGGTCAACGCCGTGTCCTATATGGTGAAGGTTGTCGAGGAGTCCTGAGATGCGATTGAACGAGCTTAAGCCCGACGCGGGCAGCAAGCACGCCCCCAAGCGCCTCGGGCGGGGTATCGGGAGCGGGTTGGGCAAGACTGGCGGACGTGGCCACAAGGGCCAAAAGGCGCGCGCGGGCGGATTCCATAAGGTCGGCTTCGAGGGCGGTCAGATGCCGCTGCAACGGCGCCTCCCCAAGGTGGGCTTCCGCTCGCGCACCGCCATGACCCGCGACGAGATTCGTCTGGGAGAGCTTGGGCGGATCGAAGGCGATGTTGTCGATATGGCGGCTCTGCTACTGGCCGGTCTCATCAAGCGCTCTACGAAGGGCGCCAAGATCATCGCCTCCGGCGCCGTCGAGCGTGCCCTGACGATCCGCGGCGTGGGCGTGACCAAGGGCGCTCGCGCGGCGATCGAAGCGGCTGGCGGCAAGGTCGAGGACTAACGCAGGACCCCTGTGGATGGCTAAGAATGTCGCTTCGATGGGGCATACCCTGGGTGGGATGGGGCGTCTGACCGAGCTGCGTCAGCGCCTGTTTTTCCTTCTTGGCGCCCTCTTGGTGTACCGCATCGGTACCTTCATCCCGGTCCCCGGGGTGAACCCAGAGGCCTTGGCCGTCCTGTTCGAGCAGAACCAGGGCTCCATGCTCGACATGTTCAACATGTTCTCGGGCGGGGCCCTGGAGCGGGCGAGTCTGTTCGCGCTGGGGGTCATGCCCTATATCTCTGCGTCGATCATCGTGCAGCTGATGACCTCGGTAATCCCAACGCTGGAGCAGCTGAAAAAGGAGGGGGAGCAGGGGCGGCGCAAGATCACGCAATACACCCGCTATGGCACGGTGTTTCTGGCGACGTTCCAGGCACTGGGTATTTCGATGGCGCTGCAAGGTCAGACGGCGGGCGGCTCGGCCTTGGTGACCAATGCGGGTATAGGGTTCGTCTTCACAGCAACCGTGTCCCTCGTGACCGGGACCATGTTCCTGATGTGGCTCGGCGAGCAGATCACTGAGCGGGGTATCGGTAACGGTATCTCCATGATCATCTTCGCGGGGATTGTCGCCGGATTGCCCGCGGCCATGGGTGGGACCCTGGAGCTGGTGCGCACCGGCGAGATGAATGCGCTCGCGGTGCTTGCCGTGTTTGCCCTGGTGATCGCTGTGACGGCCTTCGTCGTCTTTGTGGAGCGGGGGCAGCGGCGCATTACGGTGAACTATGCGCGGCGCCAACAGGGCCGCAAGCTGGTGCAGGCCCAAAGCACCCATCTGCCGCTGAAGCTGAATATGGCGGGCGTCATCCCGCCCATCTTCGCCTCCAGCATCATCCTGTTCCCGGGCACCCTGGGGCAGTGGTTCGGCAGCGACGAGAATCTGCGCTGGCTTGCGGACATCACGTCCAAGCTCTCCCCTGGCGAGCCGATTTACGTGATCCTCTATGCCAGCGCGATTGTGTTCTTCTGCTTTTTCTACACTGCCCTCGTGTTCAATGCCCGCGAAACGGCAGACAACCTGAAGCGATCCGGCGCTTTCATTCCCGGCATCCGCCCGGGCGAGCAGACTGCCCGCTACATCGATGGGGTGATGACCCGGCTGACGGCGGCTGGCGCGATCTACATTACGGCAGTCTGTCTGCTGCCCGAGTTCCTGATAGTCGGATATAACGTCCCGTTCTACTTTGGCGGTACCTCGCTTCTGATCGTGGTCGTGGTGGTGATGGACTTCATGGCTCAGGTCCAGGCGCACTTGATGTCCCACCAGTATGAGGGCCTGATGAAAAAGGCCAACCTCAAGGCACCGGGCGCCGGAATGCTGCGCTGATAGGGCGGGCAAGTCCTTTGGAGAATATTATGAAAGTACGTGCATCGGTGAAGAAGCTGTGCCGGAGCTGCAAGATCGTGCGGCGCAACGGCATTGTGCGGGTGATTTGCAAGGACCCGCGGCACAAGCAGCGCCAGGGCTAAGCTTCTCTGGTTGACTGCCGCATGCGGTCTGTTAATATGGGCGGTTTACCGCCGATCATTTTGATCTGAGGGTTCGGACACATGGCCCGTATAGCCGGCGTCAACATTCCTGAAAAGAAGCACGCGTTGATCGCCCTGACGGCGATCTTCGGGATCGGCCGCTCCCGCGCGGGCGAGATCTGCGACGCGGTTGGAGTTCCCCGCCAGGCCAAGATGCAGAGCCTGACGGAGGAAGAGGTCGATAAGCTCCGCAACGAAGTTGCCAAGTATACGGTCGAAGGGGATCTCCGTCGGGAAGTCTCGATGAACATCAAGCGCTTGATGGATCTCGGCTGCAACCGCGGCATCCGTCATCGGCGTGGGCTACCCCTGCGTGGTCAGCGTACACGAACAAATGCGCGCACCCGTAAGGGGCCGCGTCGTCCCATCAAGCGATAAGGCCGCGCGAGCGTTGCGCACTGGCTGGTAAAGGCGAATGGCAAAACCGACTCGTACCGTCAAGAAAAAGATCCGGAAGCAGGTAGCGGATGGGGTTGCCCATGTCCACGCCTCCTTCAACAACACAATCATCACCATAACGGATCGTCAAGGCAACGTCCTGACCTGGGCTACCTCGGGAGGATCCGGTTTCCGTGGGTCCCGCAAGAGTACGCCGTTTGCCGCGCAGGTCGCTGCGGACAAGGCTGGACAGGCGGCGAAGGAGTACGGATTGCGTAACCTGGACGTAAACGTAAAGGGTCCAGGTCCGGGGCGCGAGTCCGCGGTGCGCGCCCTCAACAACGCCGGATTTAAGATCACCAGCATCACCGATGTGACGCCGATTCCGCACAACGGCTGTCGTCCGCCTAAGAAGCGGCGGGTCTAAGGGGCAAAACGACCATGGCAAGATATACGGGCCCAACCTGCAAGCTGGCGCGTCGCGAGGGGACGGATCTCTCTCTGAAGAGTCGTGCCCGCGCCCTGGATACCAAATGCAACCTTGAAAAGCAGCCCGGACAGGCCGGCGACCGTCGTCGGCGGTTGTCGGACTACGGCGTGCAGCTGCGCGAGAAGCAGAAGGTGCGTCGCATCTACGGAATCATGGAGAAGCAGTTTCGCAACTACTATCAGAAGGCCGCTCAATCCAAGGGGGCGACCGGCGAGAACCTTCTTCAGCTGCTGGAGCGCCGTCTGGATAATGTCGTCTTCCGGATGGGTTTCGGTGCCACCCGCGCCGAGGCCAGGCAGCTGGTGACCCACAAGGGCATCCTGGTTAACGGTTTGGTTGTGAACGTGCCGTCCTATACGGTGACTGCAGAGGATCAGATCGAGGTTCGGGAGGCGGCGAAGAAGCAGGTGCGAGTTCAGAACGCACTGGCGCTTGCCGAGCAGTACGGGTTCCCCGACTGGGTAGAGGTCGATACCAAGGGATTCAAAGGCGTTTTCAAGCGCGTTCCCGACCGCTCCGATCTCCCCGCCGACATCAACGAATCGCTGATCGTCGAGCTGTACTCCAAGTAAGGAGCCTGACGAAGGGGAAATTCTATGACTGACGCTATCGGCGAGTTTCTGCGTCCGCGCATCGTCAAAGTCGAGCCGGTCGACGGCAGTCCGCACCACGCCCGGGTCTCGCTGGAGCCGCTCGAGCGCGGCTTCGGGCACACGCTGGGGAATGCGCTGCGGCGCATCCTCTTGTCATCCATGTCCGGCTGCGCTGTTACCGAGGTGGAGATCCACGGGGTTCTGCACGAGTATACGACGCTGGCGGGTGTGCAAGAGGACGTGCTTGAGATCCTTTTGAATCTCAAGAACCTGGCGATTACCCTGAACGGTAAAGACGAGGCCACCTTTGCCTTGAGCAAGAAGGGGCCGGGGGTCGTCACCGCTGGGGATATCGATCTGGGGCATTCCGGCGTCATCGCCAACCCAGAGCTTGTGATTGCGCATTTGACCACGGATACGGAGCTGAGCATGACGCTCAACGTCCGCCGCGGCTTGGGCTACGAGCCTGCGACTCAGCGGGATCTAGAAGGCTCGGAGGACCGACCGATCGGTAAGCTGCCATTGGATGCATCCTACAGTCCGGTGCGGCGAGTAGCGATCGAGGTGCAGTCCGCCCGCGTCGAGCAAAGGACCGATCTGGACCGTTTGGTCATCGACCTAGAGACGAACGGCACGATCGACCCCAAGGCTGCGATTCAGCGCTCGGCGCAGATCCTGCGGGATCAGTTGAGTAGCTTCGTTGTACTGGACCCGTCCTCCCCCGGGGAGGTGGTGACCCAAGAGGTTCCCCAGGGGCCGACCATCGACCCGATCCTGCTGAGGCCGGTGGACGATCTCGAGTTAACCGTGCGGTCCGCTAACTGTCTCAAGGCCGAGAACATTTATCTGATCGGCGACTTGATCCAGCGCACCGAGGTGGAGCTGCTTAAGACGCCCAATCTTGGCAAGAAGTCATTGACGGAGATAAAGGACGTGCTTGCCACCCGCGGTTTGTCTTTGGGGATGCGCCTGGAAAACTGGCCGCCCGAAAACATCGACGAGCTCAGCATTCGATAACCAGTACCGGGATTACGGACCATGCGTCACCGCAAAGCCGGAAGGCACCTGAATCGCACCAGCTCCCACCGCGAGGCCATGTTCAAGAATATGGCAGCTTCGCTGTTCCGCCATGAGTTGATCAAGACCACTCTCCCTAAAGCGAAGGAGCTGCGGCGGGTGGCCGAGCCCTTGATTACGCTGGCCAAGACCGACTCGGTCCACAAGCGTCGTCTGGCCTTCGCCCGCTTGCGGGACAACGAGGCGGTGGGCAAGCTCTTCGTGGAGCTGGGGCCACGCTATCAAACCCGCCCCGGCGGCTACCTGCGTATCTTGAAGTGCGGCTTCCGCGCTGGCGACTCGGCCCCTATGGCCTATGTGGAGCTGGTCGGGCGTCCCGAGCGGGCGGTGGCGGTCGAGGACGACGAGGACTAGCTGGGAGGACCCGCCCCTTCTAGCCGATTAATGAATAAACCGGGATCGCACCCGGTTTTTTCATTTCCGGATGATGGATTTCCGGCCACCTTAACCGCCGTGGCGCGAGACCTATACTCGGTGAGCACACGACCGCAGCGAAACCGGGCCGAGGCTGTGACAGCGCGCGGAATTCGACGCATTGCACTGGTTACCGACTTCGGTGCGGGGATCTACCCGGGCCAGGTGAAAGGGCGCTTGTCGGAGCTGGCTCCGCGGATACCAGTGATCGACTTGGCTCACGACCTTCCGCCATTCAGGCCGGACCTCGCCGCCTATCTGTTGCCCGCTCTAGCTCGGGATATGCCGCGGGGTACCCTTTACCTCTGTGTCGTGGACCCTGGGGTGGGCGGGGAAAGGGCAGGACTCGCTATGGAGTCCGGAGGCGACTGGTTCGTCGGTCCGGACAATGGTCTGCTCAGTCGAGTCTTGGACCGAGCCGTTCGCCCCTCAGTCCACAGGATCGACTGGCAGCCCATCGTTGCATCCACAACCTTTCACGGGCGGGACTGGTTCGCTGAGATCGCAGCGCGTTTGGCGTTGGGCGAGCGGGGTGGGCTTGGAGAAGTTGCAAGCGACGCGACGGTCGGCCACGACTGGGCCGAAGACCTTCGGTCCGTGGTGTATGCGGACGCGTACGGAAACCTCATGTGCGGTCTGCGCGCCTCGCATGTCCCCTCCAGCACGCAGATCGTCGCGGGTGGGCGCACCCTTACTTGGGCGCGGACTTTCTGCGAGGTCCCGTCCGGCGAGGCGTTCTGGTACGAGAATGCGCTTGGGCTCGTGGAGCTGGCTGTCAGTATGGGGCGGGCAGACCGGGTGCTCGGCCTCGCCCCCGGCGATCCGGTCCTGGTGGCACCGGCGTCGTCCCAGTAACCGACGGGAAAGAGCCATGGTCAATCTAGGCGATCCAGTCGGTAGCTTCCTTCCGAGCGCGATGTGCCAGTCCGGCGAGGATCTGGTCGGGAAGATTCTGAAGGCGGATCGTCGCTAGAGCGACAAGGCTTGGGAGCACCTGTATTGGGCTGGGCCTCAGCAGGGCCTTGCAGTTGCAACACGCCGGTAAGGCCGCTAGCGTAGGACTCATGCCATCGGCCATATGTCGTCGTCAAATGCCCCAAGCCCTTGAAATAGTGCAGCTCGTAAAGACCTATCGGGGCGGGCTCCAGGCCCTCAAGGGGGTGGATCTGCGGGTCGAGGAAGGGGATTTTTTCGCCCTGCTCGGACCTAACGGGGCGGGCAAATCGACCCTCATCGGAATCGTGGCGTCCCTGGTGAACAAGTCGTCGGGGGTCGTGCGGGTCTTCGGTCATGACCTGGATCGGGATCCGGAAGGGGTCAAGTCTTGTATCGGCCTGGTTCCTCAGGAGTTCAATTTCAATCTGTTCCTACCCGTTTTCGAGGTGGTGCTCAACCAAGCCGGATACTACGGGATCCCCCGTCGGGAGGCCCGGGTGCGGGCCGAGCGCTACCTGCGCCAATTGGAGCTGTGGGACCGCCGGGATACCGAAATGCGCAGACTCTCCGGGGGACTCAAGCGCCGGCTCATGATCGCCCGTGCCCTGGTTCACCAGCCGCGTCTATTGATCCTCGACGAGCCCTCTGCGGGGGTGGATATCGAGATCCGACGCTCGATGTGGGCCTTCCTGAAGGAGCTGAATGCCGAGGGCACGACGATTATCCTGACTACCCATTATCTGGAGGAGGCGGAGAGCCTCTGCCGCAGTATCGCCATCATCAATCGGGGGGAGATCGCGGAGCGCTCGAGCATCGGCGCTTTGCTCGGCAAGCTCCACACCGAGACTTTCGTTCTCAATCTCAAGGGAAGGGTGGCGGAGCTGCCGCAGCTCGGAGGCTTCGTGCTCAATCATGTTGACGACTGTACGCTCGAGGTTGAAATGAGCCGGGAGCACACGATCAATGGATTGTTCGAGGCATTGTCGCGCAACGGAATCGAGGTGATCAGCTTGCGCAACAAGCAGAATCGCTTGGAGCGGCTGTTTCTAGACATGGTGGATCGGCGTCGCGCCGAGGCCGCCGCCGGGGAGGGCGAGTGAATCCGAGACTGCGGGACTGGCAGCGCTATTGGGTGAGCTTCGAGACCATCCTGACAAAGGAGATACTGCGATTTACACGTATCTGGGTCCAGACGGTACTCCCCTCGGTCATCACTACGACCCTCTATTTTGTCATCTTCGGCCAGCTCATCGGCACACGCATCGGCCCGATGGACGGGCTTGCCTATCTCGATTTTATCGTGCCCGGTCTGGTGCTGATGGCAGTAATTACCAACTCCTATGCGAATGTCGTCTCCTCTTTCTACAGCAGCAAGTTCTCCCGCTATGTGGAGGAGCTGCTGGTCTCGCCGGTGCCCAATTGGGTCATTCTCGCTGGCTACGTCGCGGGAGGGATGGCGCGGGGGCTGACTGTCGGCGGAGCCGTAACCCTAGTGTCGATGGGCTTCACCGAGCTCCATGTCTACAGCCTGACGACGAGCCTGCTGGTGATCCTCATGACCTCGGTGTTGTTCGCCCTAGGAGGCTTCATCAACGCGGTCTACGCCAACAGCTTCGACGATATTTCCATTGTGCCCACCTTCGTGCTGACTCCACTGACCTACCTGGGTGGGGTTTTCTATTCGGTGGACCTGTTGCCGGAGCTTTGGCAGACTATCTCGCTCGCCAATCCCGTGCTCTATATGATCAACGGGTTTCGTTACGGGCTCCATGGGGTGAGCGATATCCCTTTGAGTCTGGCCTTTGGGATCATCTTCGCCTTGATCGTCGCCATGGCGGCTTACAGCCTAAGCCTGTTGCGCCGGGGCGTCGGGATCAAGACTTAAGCGTTGGGGGGGAGCCCGCGTCGCTCTGATCGACGCGCGCCGTCCTTGTGCCCGACCTCGGCAAATGGGACCATAAAGGCCCCAAATTTCCTGCGTACGTCTCGCTTCCCCGATATCCGCCGCCGTTTCCTGCGCGTTGTAGCCTCGCAGCACGCCTCACACCCCGTTCCGGGGAAAACGCAATCAGTGACCATGCAGAGCTCCAACCGACCTTTCGAATCACGCCGCGGCCCGCCGCCGCGCCGCCGCGGCCGGCTGGGTGCCTTTCTGGTCCGCTGGCTCTTCCTGATCGGACTCGCTGTGGGGCTCGCCGGCATCCTATACGGCGTGCATCTGGACAGGGTGGTGCGGGGGAAATTCGAAGGCAAGCGGTGGGCGCTTCCGGCCCGGGTCTATGCGCGACCCCTGGAGCTCTACTTGGGGCGTCCCCTGACATCGGATCAGCTCGTGGGCGAGTTGATCCGCCTCAACTATCGACAAGTGGACGCCCCCCAAAGTCCCGGGTCTTACAGCCGGAGCGGGGATCGCTTCCTGTTACAAACCCGGCCCTTTCGGTTCTGGGACGGCGAGGAGCCCGCTCGGCGGCTTGACCTCGACCTGATCGAGGGCAAGGTAGCCGCGATGCACGATGCGACGGGCGGGGCAGATCCGGCCCTGGCCCGGCTCGATGCGGTGCTGATCGCCAGTATCTATCCGACCCACAACGAGGACCGTGTCCTGTTGCGCCGCAAGGACCTTCCGGACCTCCTGGTCCGGAGCCTATTGGCCGTGGAGGATCGCAGCTTCTTCAGTCATAACGGCGTGGACCCTCGGGGAATCCTGCGTGCCGCCTACCACAACGCGAGGGCGGGAGCGGTGGTGGAGGGGGCGAGCACCCTGACTCAGCAGCTAGTCAAGAATTTCTATCTGTCCGCGGACCGTACCCTCAAGCGCAAGCTTAACGAGGCCTACATGGCCGTGCTGCTGGAACGGCGCTACAGCAAGGACGAGATCCTCGAGGCCTACGCCAACGAGATCTACCTGGGTCAGGACGGGAGCCGCGCTATCCACGGATTCGGCCTCGCCAGTGGCTTCTATTTTAACCGCAGCCTGGGGGAGCTCGGCCTCGCCGAGGCGGCGCTCCTGGTTGGATTGGTCCAGGCGCCTTCGAGCTTGGACCCGCGCCGCCGACCGGACGCGGCCCTGAAGCGGCGCAACCTCGTTCTCGACATCATGGCGCGGGACGGGATCGTGTCGATCGCGGACGCCCAAGCCGCCAAGGCCGAGCCCCTGGGCCTGCGCGACGGCGGTGGTCGTCCGGCCGGCGAGTACCCGGATTTCATCCAGCTCGTCCGCCGGCAGCTCCAGCGGGACTACGCGGACGAGGACCTGCGCTCCGAGGGATTGCGGGTATTCACGACCCTCGACCCCCTGGTCCAGTCCACGGTGGAGACGGCCTTGCCGGACCGTCTCGCCCAGCTCGAGAAGTCGCGCAACATGCGTCGCGGGACCTTGGAGACGGCCGCCGTGGTGACCTCGGTGGCCCAGGGCGAGGTCTTGGCCCTGGCCGGCGGCCGCCAGCCGGGCTACGCGGGCTTCAACCGCGCGCTCGATGCGGTGCGCTCTATCGGCTCGCTGGTCAAGCCGGCGGTCTATCTCACTGCCCTCTCCCAGCCCAAGCGCTATACGTTGACGACCGGGATCTCGGATACGTCCTACAGCCTGCGGATCGGTCGAGACTATTGGACCCCCCAGAACTACGACCACCGCGAGCACGGCTCGGTGGCGCTCTACCAGGCCCTGGCCAATTCCTTTAACCTTGCCACGGTGCACTTGGGTATGAGCCTGGGCGTGGGCGAGGTGGCCGAGACCCTCTACCGGTTAGGTGCCCAGCGACGCATCTCGGCGGTGCCGTCCCTGTTACTCGGATCCGTTTCGCTCTCGCCCCTCGAGGTGGCCCAGATGTATCAGACCATCGCCGCGGGGGGCTATCGTGCACCCCTGCGTGCGATCCGGGAGGTCATGGACGCGAGCGGACGTCCCCTCAATCGTTATCCGCTGGCAGTAGAAGCGGCGGTGGATCCGCGAGCGGCCTATCTCACTGCCTGGGCCATGCAACAGGTGGTTCGTCAGGGGACTGCCCGATGGCTGGGAGAGCGCCTGCCCAAGGGCCTTACCATGGCCGGCAAGACCGGGACCACCGACGACATGCGCGATAGCTGGTTCGCCGGGTTCAGCGGCGATAAGGTCGCCGTGGTCTGGGTGGGGCGGGACGACTATCAGCCCATGGGGCTGGCCGGCGGTACAGGGGCCTTGCGGGTTTGGGGGGACTTCATGCTGGCCTTGCCCAACGAGCCCCTTCCCGACTCCCCCCCCGAGGGGGTTGTACTTGGCAGCGCCTGCGGACGCTCCGGCATCCCTTATATACAGGGCAGCGCGGGGAGCGGCGGAAGCTGCGGCGACGGCAGCGGCTCTCAGCGGTCCGCCGGTGGGCAGGGCGGTGCCGCGGATCGGGTGGTCGATGCGCAGCCGAAGCCGAATTCATCGGGCGGGTCGGCCGCGACGGCTACCCAGGCCCCCAAGCCGAAGCCCAAGACCGAGAATTACTTCTTGAGCGATTTCTGAGCCATGTTCACCGCGATGCGTAGCCTTGCGAGCATTGTCGGCGCCGCTTTCCTGGCCGGTGCCTGTGCAACCGCGTCCCGGGAGGGACCTCCGGCGCCGGTGGTCAGCGTCACTCGGACGCCGCCCCAGGCCGAAGCCGAGCCTTTCGCGACACGGACGGCGACCTCCGAGCGGGTGTCCGAGTCGCCCCCCATACCTGCTGCCCCTAAGAAGCAAGGCACCAAGGTCTACGCCTACCAGGCGCCGGGGACCGAGCCGGAGCCGGAGCCGGAACGCAAGGAGTCGACAGAGCCCGCGTCCTCCGCATCGTCGGCGGCTCCGGTGCCCATCGCGCCCAAGCCAGTGGCCGCCGAGCCGCCAGCGCCTAAGCATGTCCCGACCAAACCCTCCCCAACGCCTGCGAAACCGACGCCGGTTCCGAC
>JBGSOR010000508.1:0-6988 GCA_041738985.1 Chromatiaceae bacterium
CGGGCTGGCGGGATGGGTCGACTCCGGCTGGGGCTCCTGGCGAGGACGGGCGCGATCCCAGTCCTGCGAGTCACCGCGCTCTTCCGAATCGTCCAAGCGGCCCAGGTTGGGCTCGCGTTTCGCCCGCGAGTCACGCGCGGGAACGGCGCCATAGGGCGCGTCCTCGTCGTCGTATCCCTCATCGATGTCCTCGGCGTCTTCCAGGTCGCGGCTGCGCTCCCAGAGGTAGAGTCCCAGGAGGAACATGGCTCCCACGACGATCAGGATCAGGCGGATAGTATCGGCGTCCATTCGGTCTCAACGCATCTGGATGGATTGGATCGAGAGGTCGGGAGTATAACCCGGCCGATCCACCCTTGGGGCTAGCACGGCGACGGGGCTCATAGCCACAAATCCCCGGGGTTGGTAGCGCGCCGACACCTGGTGCGTGTTGGGCGCTGGGAGCGGACGACCGTGCCGCCCGACGACAAGATCGCAGGGCCCATGCCGCCGCGGGCATCGCTCGGGCGCAGCGTCCCCGGCGCTGCGATGCACGACGATCCGCTGAGATCTCGGGGGCAGCGCCCGCCATCGTCTACAGCCTGGCGGCCCCCGGGGCATCGGCCCGACCTCCGAGCGATTCGGCGTGGGCCCTGGCTCCTGTTCGCTTGACCGCTTTGAAGAAGCTCGCGCACTATTTTGCGAGAGTCGCGGCATGCAGCGCCGAAGGCGGAGCGCCCTGTTGGCGATCCGGTCGGCCGCGGCGGCTGATATCGCCCATCGAGACCGCAGGAAGAGCACCCGATATGCCCACTACCGTCCCCCCGTCGCCCCTCAAGGCCGGCCGCATTACTCTTGTTGTGATTGCTCTGATTGCCCTGCTGTTGGTCTTCTACGGCAGAAATCTCGTGCCACGCATCTGGGAGATGAATGCGATGCTTCGAGAGGACCCCGTGCTCGCGGCCTACCCCTATGAGTTCCGGGTAGTGAACTTCCTCAACGGAATCGCCGCGGTCACGCGACCCTACACGGATGCCCTAGGTCCCAAGCTCTTTCTCACCCACATCCAACCAGCCCTGGCGGGTATGGGCGCGGACGATCCGGCGATGCGCAGCGCAGAGCAGGCCCTCAAAGAGCATGAGTATCGCGCCATCCAGTTGTTGCTGGACCAACCCGATGTGGATTCCGTCATCTGGTACCTAGACCAAGCCTGGTATACCCGCAACAAGGTCGCGCTGCCCGCGGAGGCTGCTGTCCAGCCGCGGCTCTAGCCCGGTACGCCATACTCGAGCGCGCGGAAGCTCGCAGACTCGCGCGCTCGCCGCGAGACAAGGAGTCGCCCAGACGGGTCACGACCGCGACGGTCTCCAGCCTGCCCCACCTGCCAATCGCTGCCAACCGTCCCGATTTTGGCACCATGGCCACCGCGGCCCTGCGCTTCTATGCCGAGCTGAACGACTTCCTGACGCCCGAGCGGCGCCAGCGAGACTGCGTGCTCGAATTCCCGCCGCCCGCGCCGGTGCGACATCTGATCGAGCTGTGCGGCGTCCCCCACACCGAGGTGGAGCTCATCGTGCGCGGCGGCGAATCCATCGATCTGGAGACGGCCATCGAGCACGGCGAGCGCATCGCGGTCTTCCCCATGTTCGAGGCCTTCGACGTTCGACCGGTCTTGCGTATTCGGGCCCGGCCGCTCCGGGTGCCGCGGTTTCTCGCGGATGCCCATCTGGGCGCCCTGGCGAACAGGCTCCGCATGCTGGGCTTCGATACGCTCTGGTTCAACCACTTGGGCGACGCCGCACTCGCGGAGCTCGCCGAGCGCGAGCAGCGCATTCTTCTCACACGGGACCGGGGTTTGCTCATGCGGCGCAACGTCACGCATGGCTGCTATGTGAGGCACGCCTCCCCCAGCGCCCAGCTTGCTGATCTGGTTCAACGGTTTCAGCTCTGCGCGGAGATGGCGCCCTTCAGCCGTTGCATCGTCTGCAACGGGACCCTGGTTGCAGCAGCGCCGGAGGCGGTTCGTTCGGCGATCCCACCCCTGGTCTGGGCCTCCCATCGGGAGTACTGGCGCTGCGATGTCTGCGAGCGAATCTATTGGAAAGGCAGTCATTGGGCCAGGATGTGTCAGGGGATCCGGGATCTCTGCATCGATGCTTACCAAGAGACTTAGCCGATCCGGCGAATGCAGCGGCAAGTCTTGACGCGCGCACATGGACCTTGGTCCGGACTTACCGCCGGCCCAGCCGGCGTAAGGCATCCCAATCGAGTCACACGCCTTCCCGAGCCGCTGCGGATTCGGTCGACTCCGGCTCCACGGTCAAACTTGCCGCGGAATCGCGGCTCGGGTCCGGGGCCAGCCCACCGAAACTGCCCTCTGGCCAACCACGATTGGCTGGCTTCTCAGTGGGCTCGCTTCCAATCAGCTCGCCCCGGGCGGCTCGCCCCAAGGATTGAGGACCCGCAGCAACGGCAGGTGGAAGTCACCCAGATTGCGGGTGACCAAGGTCAGGCCATGTACCAGGGCGGTGGCCGCGAGCAGGCTGTCGATGGCGGGGAGCGGGCGGCGGGCCTCGGCGCATAGTCGGCCCCAGCGGTCGGCGGTGTGGGCGTCGACGGCCAGGATACGGCCGGCGAAGTAGGCGGGTACTTTGAATTCCAGCCAGGTCGCGAAGGCGGCCTTGCGGTCGTCTTCCGGCATGGCATCGATACCCTTGCGCAACTCCCCGAGGGTCAGTGCCGAGAGGTGGAGCGACGCGGCTGACGTTGCGCGAACCAGGCCGCGACGCCCGGGTGCGGGCGGCGCCTTTTCAGCTCCGACAAGGCGTTGGTGTCGATCAGCCAGCTCACAGGTCAACCTCGCGGGTAAGGCTCCGATCATGAGGAAAGTCCACGTCGTCAGCCCCATACAACGGGGAGCGCTGCATAAATTCCAGCAAGGACTCGCGCGGCTTGGTCAGCGCGTCGTACTCGGCCCGCGCAAGCACGACCACCGCCAGCGCGCCGCGCAGGGTAATCTCTTAGGGCTCGCTCTCGGTCGCGAGCCGCACGAGCTCGCCCAAGCGTGCCTTGGCATCTTGTAAGGCCCATTGGCGCATGGGAACCTCCATCGTCAGCCGATCTAGTCAGACTGGTCAGTTTGGTGCTCCTGCCCGGGACTCACCCACGACAAACCGCAGATTGCCTTGCCGCGCGACACCTGATCGAGCTATGCGGCGTCCCGCATAGCGAGGTGGAGCTCATCGTGCACGGCGGAGAATCCATCCATCTGGAGACGGCCGTCGAGCACGGCGAGCGCATCGCGGTCTACCCCATGTTCGAGGCCTTCGACGTTCAACCGGTCTGTTGGCCGTCCACGATCCATGCGACCCGGTTGCCCTCCGGGCGCACCGGAATGCTCAAGGTGCCGGCGTCGCCGGCATCCAATGCTCCGTCGGGTTTGCCGCCACGGGATTGGACGAAGGTGACCTCGGGAGAGAACCAGCGGATGTCGCCACTCGGGAATAGGACGTCTCCTTGGTCCAGGTACTCCACGATGCTGTCGAAATGGTGTTTGATCTCCTCCCTTTGAAATCAGGCCACCAGCTCTTGGGGGTCGCGATCAAATGCGGGTGATATCCCCCGGTGGCTCTGCGGCTAAGTGCCAGCGCAATAAGACCGATTTTCCAGGAACTACCTCGACCTGCGGGAGCCTGGCCAAAATGGCGCACACCGCGGTCGAGCGGTGCACGCGAAGGTCATTCAGGAGTTCCACGTTCGACAGGGTGCCGTGGGTTTGTAGCCGCGCCCAGGCGAGATTGAACATCCAGGCGGGCACTGGCTCCGCCCCTCCGGTTTTCGCGCGCGAGCGTTCAGTTTCGATCTGTACCTCAATGGGTGTCAGCTCGACAACACGGTTCGGGCGGTCCCTGCCCAGCGTCCGGAACACGGGATCGCGGCGAACTTGTACCTTGAGCGCCCGATAAAGTTCTGAATCGAATGCTTCGTCCTGCGGCGTGACCACCTTGTGGCTCCAAGGCTGGACCCGTGGATCAGCCCAAAGGTCGAGCGCCCACTCCCAGGCCCGCGCTATCGGCTGGTCCGAGCGCTGACCCTGCAATGCGACTGCCGCCTCGATGTTGGCGAAAAGGCCCCCTGTCAGGTTGGCGGAACCAATCACGGCACGCGCGTCTTCACCTGCGTTGCCGAGGTAAAGTTTCGGATGAAAGGTCCTGCCCGTTCCCGGATTCAGAACCCGGACATCCATGCCTAGGCCCATAGCCATCGATAGGGCGCTAGGAGTTGTGGTCTGGAACGTAGTGGTGACAAGAAGCCGAGCATGGACCTCTCGGCGACGAAGCTGCTCGAGCTCACTTTGTAGGAGGCGCAGCCCCTTCTCCTGCACGAAAGCAACGCAGAGAAAGACGTCCTTTGCACCGTCCAGCGTGGAGCGGACAGCACGTAGGAGAGTGCCGTCGTTGGTGGTCACAGTCTCGACCTGCAAGTTGACTTCCTTGGTGTTAAGTTCACCGCGCGTCGCGTGGCTCCGGCATCAGCAGACCGGCAACCCCCCCATTCGATCTGACTACTATCCCCAGATCCGGCAGTTGCACCGGTAGGTGAACCGCAAGATATTGAGAAAAGACCGAAAGTCATTGGGTTGCAGTCCGCGCAAGGTGCGAAGCTCATCTGTACTGCAGTTGGGGATGACTCTTTTCCATCATAGCGTCATCCGGATTTGCCGGGTCGTACACTGCCGACTTTGGGATGATCCTACTCCCCTCCGAGGTTGAGAGGCATGTGGAGCCGCTTCAAGACGGGACGCGGGGCCGCGGCGGTCCGGGCCGCGGGGGACGACTGCCGTGGTGGGATCGCGCGAGCTCCATTGGCGGATGCTGGCATCGGTGGGCATGGGACGCGTGCTCGGGGTCATAAGGGCAGCACGGGTCCGAGATTCCCCAAGCACAGGCTCGCGTCGCAGCCGAAGGTTTCGTGCAGATCGATACGGTCGAGCTGGGGCAGGTGTGCGGCCACCGCCTCGCGCATCCATGAGGGCGACGCTCGCGGGATCCGTGTCGCGCAGATGCGGCAGATCGTTGAGCCGATGGTGGTCGAGACGCTCGTAGACGGGTTTGAACAGGGTCTTCAGGTCACCGTAGTCGACGGTCCATCCCAGGACCTGGTTCAAGGGTGCGATGAGATGCAGGCGCAGGAGGTAGCTGTGTCCGTGCAGGCGCCGGCGCGGGTCCCCGTCGGGGGCTTCGAGGTCATCCTGCACGCGAATCAGGACCTTGGCGACCCTGCACGCCGGCCGCGGTCGCCAGGTTGGCCATGCGCTCGTAGGCGGCAATATATTCGGGCCGACGGTCCGGGCAGCCGGAGTAGTCGAGCGCGTTGACCCCGATGAAGATGTCGTTTGCCCCTAAGACCTCGGCCCAGGCGAGCGCGAACGAAACGAACACGGTGTTACGCGCAGGGACTTAGGTGATTGGGATGCCTTGGTCCATGGACTCGATGCTGCGGGCCTTGGGTACGGCGATGTCTGCCGTCAGTGCGGAGCCACCGAAGCGCCGCAGGTCGATGTCGGCGATCACATGCTCGGCCACGCCGAGCACGGAAGCGACCCGCGCGGCGGACTCCAGCTCCACCTCGTGCCGCTGACCATAGCGGAAGGACAGGGCGTAGGGGATGTAGCCCTCGGCCTTGGCGATAGCCAGCACGGTCGTCGAATCCAGTCCTCCGCTCAACAGGACCACGGCGTTCTTCGTGACTCGGCCTCAGATGTCCTGAAACAGGTCTTGTTGGGGGTTGTCCGGGGGATCGATCAAGTCGATCCGGTTTGCGAGCTGCTCGATCTCCTTGAGCTCGACCGGGACGAAGACCGCTTGCGGAGGGTGGAAATGGCGCTGCGGGTCCCCGAACCTCATCGCCAGCATCATGCGCACTCCCGCCCGAAGCGCGCAACGCAGTGCTCGAGCCGATTGGCCGGGGTCTTCTGTATCTTCGCGAGCAATTGGCACGACACCGTACCGAGGCCAAATCGCCGCATCAGCTCCCGCTCCAGGTAGAGGGTCAGATGGGCGGTCATCTCGGCGTCGGCCTCGGCACGGTGGTAGGACCCGGTGACCGGCAGCTTGGCGAAATCGACGAGGGTGCCGAGCTTATGGTTGGGCGCCTGGGGCAGGACGCGCCGGGCCACCAGCATGGAGCAGAGAAATGCCTGCCGCCGGGCACGCCCGATCCTTCCCAGCTCCGCGTCCCAGAACTTGCTGTCGAACGAGGCGTTATGGGCCACCAGCGGATGGTCGCCGACAAAATCAGCGACCTCGGCCATGACCTGACGCGCCGGGGGCGCCTTGCGGACCATGGCATTCGTGATGCCCGTAAAGCCCGTGATGAACGCCGGTATCGACACTCCGGCGTTCATGAGGCTCTGGTACCGATCGACGATCTGTCCGTCGCGCACCAAGATGGCGGCAATCTCCGTGGCGCGATCTCCGTAACCCGGTGACAGGCCGGTGGTCTCGAAGTCGATGACTGCAATGGCTTCCAACTCGCTCCTCCAGGATTGCGTCGAGCCGATGTTCGCTTCGCTCGGACAGGTCGTCGAAGACGCGTTTGCATGCGCGTGGCAATGTCTCACCGATCGGGTGCAGGCGGCTAGACGCAGATCATTGGCACGGGCGAAAGCGGCCAGGGCGAGCTTGCGGCCTTGCCGTCCGTGTCAGTCTACGGGGATCGGCAGGCCGCTGGGGCTCCGGGCGGCAGCCCTCCACGCGGTCCCTTGAAAAGCCCCCGAAACTGTACAAAAATACAGTTACCAGCCCGGGACAACTCCCGCCAGCGTCCCATCGGGGTACTTGCCATGACCGACAGCCTCACCGAGCGCCAACGCCAGATCCTGGAGCTGATCGCGCGCCATATCCGGGAGACCGGGGTGCCGCCGACCCGCGCCGAAATCGCCCGCACCCTGGGGTTCCGCTCCGCCAATGCGGCGGAGGACCACCTGCGCGCCCTGGCCCGGCACGGG
>JBGSOR010000522.1:0-2695 GCA_041738985.1 Chromatiaceae bacterium
GCCGTGCCGACCTGGTGCTGCTCGCCCGCGAGCTCCTGCGGGACGCCGAGTGGCCGCTGCGGGCCTCGAGAGCGCTGCGGCAAGCGGCGGCGCTGAAACCCCCAGTGCAGTACGAACGGGCTTGGTAACCCTGCGGACGGAGCGCCTCGCCGCGCGAGATGGGCCTGTGCAGGCGAGCCTACGACAAGGCGCGGCTCAGGGGGGTCAAGCCAGCCCGGACATCTTCTTGTCTCAAGGCGGACCCCGAAAAACTGCCCACGCCCGAGGTCATTGCGCGAGAAATCCTGGACGACCGGCAGGCGGCCCTGGACCAGCGCCGCCCGATTGCGGGTAACCTGATTCGACCCGTATGACTCGGCGGCGACGCCTCAGCCCCCGTGCCGCTTGCGGTAGCCGTCGAGGAAACGGCCGATCCGTCCCAAGGCATCCTCCAGGTCGTCGGTGTTGGGCAGAAAGACGAGGCGCAGATGGTCGGGATGGGGCCAGTTGAAGCCGCTACCCTGAACCACAAGCACCTTCGCCTCCAGCAGCAGGTCCAGGATGAAGTGCTGGTCGTTGAGGATGGGATAGACCTTGGGGTCCAGCCGCGGGAACAGGTACAGGGCCGCCTGGGGCTTGTGGCAGGTCACGCCGGGGATGGAGGTCAGGAGGTCGTACGCGAGGTCGCGCTGCTTGCACAGGCGCCCGCCCGAGGCGACCAGGTCGTCGATGCTCTGATAGCCGCCCAGCGCGGTCTGGATCGCGTACTGGGCCGGTACGTTAGCGCACAGGCGCATGGAGGCGAGGATGTCGAGCCCCTCGATGTAGTCGCGCGCATGGCGCTTTTCCCCGGACACGATTGCCCAGCCGGCGCGGTAGCCGCAGGCGCGGTAGTTCTTGGACAGGCCGTTGAAAGTCACGAACAGCACGTCTTCCGCCAGCGAGGCGATCGAGGTGTGGACAGCGCCGTCGTAGAGGACCTTGTCGTAGATCTCGTCGGCATAGACGATCAGCTGGTGCTGGCGGGCGATCTCCACGATCTCCTGCAGCAGCTCCACCGGATACAGGGCGCCGGTGGGGTTGTTCGGATTGATGACGACGATGGCGCGGGTGGCGGGGGTGATCTTGGCGCGGATGTCGTTCAGGTCCGGCAGCCAGCCGGACCCCTCGTCGCAGATGTAGTGGCAGGGGGTGCCGCCGGCCAGGGAGACGGCGGCGGTCCACAGGGGATAGTCCGGCGCCGGAACCAGGACCTCGTCGCCGCTATCCAGCAGGGCCTGAATGGTCATCACGATCAGCTCGGAGACCCCATTGCCGATATAGATGTCGCCCACCTGAACCCCGGGTATCCGCTTTTCCTGGCTGTAATGCATCACCGCCTTGCGGGCGGCGAAGACCCCCTTGGACTCGACATAGCCAGAGGCGTTGGGGAGGTTGTGGATCACATCGCGCACGATCTCATCCGGCGCCTCGAAGCCGAAAACGGCGGGGTTGCCGATATTGAGCTTGATGATGTGGTGGCCCTCCTCCTCCATCTGGTGGGCGCGGGCCATCACCGGACCGCGGATGTCGTAGCAGACATTGGCCAGTTTGGTGGACTTGAGGACGGGCTGCATGGCGGGTGCTTCCGGTTGGTGGTTGCGAGGTGTGCGTCGATCCATCTCTGGGCTCGCGGCGAGCCGGCGAAGGTACCCGATCCCACTACGGACCTGCAATTGGCGACCGCGCGCCGATCGTTCGCTTCGCGAATCGGATCCAGGAACGCATCCAACGCCTCCGGGGTGGGGACAGACCGGGGCGGGGGCACCAATAGCGCCAGCGCCGGTCTCAGCTCCATCGATGCAGCAGCTCGGGGGACTGGCCCATGTCGCTCGATCGCCGAGACTTCCTCAAGACCACAACCGCCGCCGCTGCGGCCTGGGCCGCGGGAGATCTACTGTCTGCGACCGAGACGCCCACGTCGGCAGGTGGAAATCGGGAGCTTGTGCAGCTTCTGATCGACTCCGATCGGGCGCGCCTGCCGGAGCTGCTCGTCGCCCGCATCCGCACCGGACTCCCCTACCCTACCTTGCTCGGCGCGCTCGCCGAGGCGGCGGCCCGCGAGGTGCAACCCTACCCGGTGGTGGGCTTCAAGTATCACGCTTTTATGGTGCTGCAGGCCATCCATCGGGCGAGCGTCCTTGGCCAGCCCGAGGATCGCTGGCTGCCGATCCTGTGGGCGGCGGACGCGTTCAAGGGATCCCAGGCCGATGAGCGGGCGACGAGCGGTTGGACGCTCCAACCGGCCCCCGAGTGCCTGTCTCCGCCGGCATCGCAAGCGGAATCTGCGTTCGTCGAGGCGATGGATGGGTGGGAACCGGAGGCCGCCGACGCGGCCCTGGTTAGCCTGATCGGGACCCTGCCTCGCGAGCGGCTCTTCGAGCACCTGTTCGCCTACGGCGCGCGCGACTTCCGGGCCATCGGGCACAAGGCGATCACCGTCGCCAACTGCCACCGTCTGCTGCCCCTCGTGCCCGCGGACCACGCCGAGCCTTTGCTGCGCTCCGTGGTCCTGGCCCTCCAGAACCATCGGGGGGAGCCCAATCCGGCCAGTGCCGACCTGGCCCCCGATCGTCCCTGGCGGCGTAATCGGGTCCTGTCCGCGCAAGCCCAAGCACCCGCTCGGACCACAGGAGCCGCCGCCGGCGAGGCCGTGCCCGAGATGGTTCAGGCCCTA
>JBGSOR010000550.1:0-4090 GCA_041738985.1 Chromatiaceae bacterium
GATGCCGCGGCGACGCCCCTCCAAAGGCTCCACCAAACCCGCGGCAATCAGTGCCTGCACATGCTTGTGCAGCGATCCGCGCGAGCGCAGGTCGAGCATTGCGCACAGCGCGTCCAGGGTCGGGGCCTGGTCGACGTCCGCGGCGCGCTGCCGCAGGACATCCAGCACCTCCTGTTGGCGCGGGGTGAGTCGCATGGCGCGTGGTTCTCTTTTCGTTCTCATGGTCTATGCTGTTCCGACGGAGAACGAATCGAGAACGACCCGCCCCGCGCCGAGGTATACCTCATGCGTCCAAGCATTGCCTACATCCTTCCGAAGCCCCGCCATGCGACCTGGAATCCCGCCCTGGAGTCCCTGTGCCTGAGCGGCGAGCCGGGCATCGAGATCCCCCTGCTCGGGTACGTCGCCGCGGGGCAGCCGGTGGACATCCCGGAGGATCGCGAAACGGTCGCCGTCCCCCGCCACATGGTACGCAAGAATAGCTACGCCCTGCGCGTGCGCGGGCACTCGATGATCGACGACGCCATCCAGGACGGGGATATCATCGTCATCGAGAAGCGCGAGACGGCCGAGAACGGGGAAACCGTCGTCGCCATGATCAACGGCGAGCGCGTGACCCTCAAACGCTTCTACGTCGAGGCGGACGGGATCCGGCTGCAGCCGGCCAATCCCGCCATGGCACCCATCTATCTGCGCCACGAGGAGCTGCAGATCCTCGGGATCGTCTCCGGGGTGATTCGCTGTGGCGGGTGACCTGGATCAGGACTCGCGCAACGCCACCGTCACGGCCAGGGTTGCGGCGCGCAGTGCCGGAAATAGCCCGCCGGCGAAGCCGATCCCCAGCGCCCATTGCAGCCCCCGCAGCATGAGCTCCGGGGTCACCCGAAACTGGAACACGACCTGGCTGAAATTCGATCCCAGCGTCGAGACGGTAAAGCCGTTGAACAGGGCCCAGGCGATGCCAGCCCCCAAGGCGCCACCGGCGAGGGCGAGGGTCATGGTTTCAAGCATCACCGCGACCACCACCGGTAACGCGGTGAACCCCAGCGCACGCAATGTGGCAATCTCGCGTGCCCGATTGGCGACCGCCGCATACATTGTGTTGAGCGCGCCGAACACGGCGCCCAAGGCCATGATGACGGCTACGCCGGTACCGATGCCGCGAATGACCTTGGTGAGGCGCTGCGACTGTTTGCTGTAGTACGAGCGCGTCGTCTCCACGTCCACCCGCAGACGCGGGTCGGCCGCGAGGGCGGCACGCAGCGGTCCGATGGACTCGGGCGCCGTCAAGCGCGCGGCGACAGATTGAAACCCATTGCGCCGGTACGCGGCCATCAGGGATTCGGCATCGCCCCACACCTCGGACTCATGTGCATCGCCGGACGCAAAGACGCCGACGATCTGCCAATCCTGATTGTTCAGGTTCAGACGGCTGCCGAGCTCCAGTCCACGGAACTGGCGCAACGCGCCTTCACCCACGATCAGCTCGCGCCGACCGGGGGTAAAGGACCGGCCGCTCGACAGACGGACCTGCGGGCGCAGTGCCCAGACGCTCGGACCGACACCGCGGACCTCCAGGTTGGCATCCGTACCCGTGGCGCGTTTCGGGACGTTGGCCACCACGATGATCTCGGCCGATGCGATGGGGACATCGCGCGCGTCGCGGGCGATCCCCGGCGCTTGGACGATCAGCGCGGTCGCGGGTCGATCCAATGCCGAGGACAGCTCGGCATTGGCCCCGGCACGCAGTACCAGGACGGTGTCGTCGCGGCCGGCCGCGTCGAGTGTCGCTTCGAAACCCGCCGCCATCGCCTGGAGCGCCACCAGCACGCCCACGACCCCGGCGATGCCTACCACCACGACAGAGGTGGCGCCCAGCCGATCGGGAACCGTGGCGAGTCCGACCCAGGCGATCGCGAGCGATTGGCGCCCGCCTTGGGTCAGGAGCAGCCAAGCAACTAACAGCACACCCAGTACAACCATTACAAGGGGTTGCGTGATCCAGACGGCACCGACAACCACGATGGCCAGCAGCGGGAGCAGACGACGCGACAGACGCTTGAAGAGATTCATGGCGAGGCTGGGCCGACCGGGTGCTCGCAGGCTCGACCGGCTCAGCGACCGGCCAAGGCATCGACGATGCGGAGGCGCATCGCCTTGAGTGCCGGCGGCAACCCGACCGCGATCCCGATCGCGGTCATGAGCCCGAGGCCAAGGATCCAGGTTTGGGTCTGCATCGTCAGGTCGAATTGACCGGACGTGGCCGCGCGAATGGCCGGCAGGGACAGGCGTGCGGTTCCCATACCCAGCAGACCGCCGATCAGAAGCAGCATGACGGCCTCCGCCAACACCAGCAGTAACACCGCCCGGTTTGCGAATCCGATCGTCTTGAGCACCGCCAGCTCCGGAATGCGCTCGCGGATCGACTGCGCCATGGTATTGCCGGTGAGCAGCACCAGGGTGAAGAAGACGGCCCCCATGATCGCCTTGACGATCAGCCCGATGTCGCCGATCTGCTTGGCGAAGGAGAGCTGGAACTCGCGCTCGCTCTGGGTCCGGGTCTCGAAGGCCGAGTTGGCGAATTGCCGATCGATCGCTTGGGCCACTCGGTCGGCCTGGGCTGGATCGGTCACCCGCTCGATGTACCAGCCGACCGTACCCTGACCCAGCTCGCGTCCCTCGTCGAAATAGTCGTGGTGAAACAGCATCTGTTTTTCGGAGGCCCGCAGCTCCGGCTCCGCCGCGTGGAAAATGCCGACGAGGTCGAAGGTCCAGACCGCGCTGCCGTCGCGATTGGGGAAGATGGTTGGTTTGAGCGGGATCTTGTCGCCGATCTTCCAGCCAAACCGGTCCGCAAGCGACCGACCGACGACGGCCCCGGTGCGGGTGCTCAGGAACGCCTGACGCTGCTCCTTGGGCAACACGAGCTCGGGGTACATGTCGAGATAGCTGGCGGGCTCGACGGGGAAATTCGGGAAGAAATTTTTGGGATCCTGGTAGATACCTCCAAACCAGCTCGCGAAGGTGACAGTCTTCACCCCGGGCACCGACTGGATACGGGTCAGATCCGCAAAGGGCAGGGGTTGGATCAGCGACAGGCGCGAGGAGGTGATCAAGCGGTCGATGCCGACCATGCTCTGGGGCGAGTCGAAGGCCACCCTGACGGCGTCGAGCATGCCGAACAGGGCAAAGGCGGCGGCGACGGAGAGCAGCGTCAGCAGGGTCCGCACCTTCTTGCGCAGGAGTGCAGCGAATAGAAGGGGCAGGTACTTCACGTCTTAATGCGGCGCAGCCGCGTCAACCTGCTCGATCCCAACCTGCTCAACCAGGGTCCCCTTGTCCAGGTGGAGCGTGCGCTGCGCGAACTCCGCCGCCTTGGGGTCGTGGGTCACCATGATCATCGTCTTGCCGTACTCGCGATTCAGCCGCTGCAGCAGGGTCAGCACCTCCTCGGCGGAGTGGCGGTCGAGATCGCCGGTCGGCTCGTCGCAAACCAGGAGCGTCGGGTCCGAGACGATGGCGCGCGCGATGGCGACCCGCTGCTGCTGGCCGCCGGAGAGCTCGTTGGGCTTGTGGGTGGCGCGGTCGCTTAAGCCTACCAGCTCCAGCGCGATGGAGGCATGGCGGCGGCGTCGGGCGGCGGACAGCCGGGTCAGAAGCAAGGGCAATTCGACGTTTTTCTGGGCCGAGAGTGCCGGCAACAGGTTGTAGAACTGGAAGACGAAACCGACATTGGCCGCCCGCCAGCGGGCCAGCTCGGTGGCGGACAGGCGCTCGATTCGCCGGCCGGCCACACTCAGGGAGCCCTCGGTGGGCACGTCCAGGCCGGCGATCATATTGAGCAGGGTGCTCTTGCCGGAGCCGGACGGGCCCATCAACGCGAGGAAATCGCCCTTCGGGATGTCCAGGTCGACATGGTGCAGGACCTCGATCCGCTGCCGGCCCCGCTCGTAGACCTTGCTCACGCCGCGGATGGCGACCAGGGGCGGGGTTTGCGGCGCGTCCTGGATCGGTGCCGGTCCAGTCATTGGCTAGGCGCCCTCGCGCGCGACCACGCGCGCACCGTCCTTCAGGCCCGGCGGCGGGTCGC
>JBGSOR010000552.1:0-3690 GCA_041738985.1 Chromatiaceae bacterium
GCCGTAGCGCTCAGCTGCGCCAGGCGCCGCCGCTCCGCCTCGCTGAGCGTCTCGTCAGCGGCCGCCATCAGCGTCGCATCGTCCCACCAGGTCATCTCCACCAGCTCCGCCTGCATGTCGTCAGGGACATCCTCCAGCGCCGGCAGAACACCGTCCAGCATGGCGGCGAGGACATCTTCCAGTGGACGATGCATCGCCCGGGCCGCGCCGCCGGCGCGCTCCACCAGGGCGTCGGGCAGCGTGAGCGTGATGGTCGTCATAAGCGGGCTCCGGATAGGCGGGACGATCGCCGTGTTTGGATGGATGGTAGCCGATCGCGCGCCCGATACGCGCGAACGGGCACGGTTCGACCGGGGTCCGATCCCCCGCGCGATCGACCGCCGGATGCTCCGAGAGTGCGTCTCGATACCCTGCAACGGCAACTCTGTGAAGAAATCGTTGGCGCAGACCCTGAGTCGTCCCGGCGCCAGCACGTCAACTTCACATCGTTGGCTACTTCACATCGAGGTCGATACCCGACTTTCGCGCTATCTCTCGGACGGTGTTGTAGTGCGGGTCCCGCCGCGCGCTTCCTGGTGATCATGAAGGATGGGGTCATCCACAAGAACGTGCTGCAACGACGGGGCGAGCGCCCGCGGCGCGGGTCCTGGCCCCGACGGCTAGAAGACCGGGGAGAGTATGGCGCTGGCCATGGTCCCTTCGGGGCCGGCCTGGTTTCTGCTGACCGTCTCGCCCCAGCTCGGTTTGAGCACGACCGAGCGGCCCAGTGCCTGCCTGCCGGCGGAGACGTCGTCTTTCTCGGTCTCGCCGCCGTAGGTATAGAGCGCATCCAGGGAGATCCAGAAGGCACGGAAGAGGTTGCGCGTGACATGCCCCTCCAGGGGAAACAGCGGGGCCTGGGAAGCAGTATCGGCGGGGCCGAGGTCGTCGAGCTGCTTCAACAGCACGCCGACCTGGTTGTCGTGCTCCACCATACCATCGGAGCAGAAATCGCCCTGCGGACCCGAGAGGCCCCGATGCTCGGAACGGCAGTCGAGCCCGCAGCGCGCAGCCCCGGTCTGCTGTGGGGCCTGCTTATCCACAGCCGCGTCTTGTTCGCTAGCGACGACGAGAGCAACGAGATCAAGCTCCGCATCTTGCAACCGCTGCTCAATGTCCCCCTGCCCAGCCGCTCCGGTACCTCAGCGTCGCTAGACCTGTATCAACAACAGGTCGGGGCGTCTTTGAGGTTGCCATGATCGAAAGGCAGCCCGCCGCCGCAGCCCGCGAAGATCCCGAAGTGCCTACCGAAGTCGCCGATAAAATCGAAGTGCGGGGCGAAGCGCGTCTCGTGAAGCATGCGCCAGGTGTTGCCGCACACGGGAAAGACCCGCCCCGCCTCGATGAGGTGGTGCTTGTCCAGACTGAAGCGCTGCGCGTGACCGGGGATGCTGCCGCGGTAGACCACCGCCTGGCCATAGTCTTCGCAGTCGCCCTCCAGCCCGTCCAGCTTGAACAGTCGGTAGGTGGCGGAATAGAAGCCGATGCCCTCGGTGCGCTCCGCCAGGGCCGGATCGGTGATGGCAATGGGATGGTCCTCCACCAGCCGCGGGTCGGCGAACCCCTGGCGCCGCCCCAGGCCGAGGAAGTCGTTCCAGTAGAGGGCACCACCCAGACATTCGCCATAGAGCACCGGGTCATCGCGCACCGCCGCGGGGACGCGACGGTCGGCATAGACGTCGGAGAAATACAGCTCGCCGCCTGGCTTGAGCAGTCGGTGCACCCCGCGCAGGACCGCGTCCTTGTCCGGGGAGAGGTTGACCACGCAGTTGGAGACCACGACGTCGAAGGAGGCCTCCGGCAGGTCCAGCGCGTCGAGCCGCTCGATATACCCCAGGCATAGCTCCACATTGTCATACCGGTAGCCGAAGCGCTGGCGATGGTAGTCGCGATGCCGCTCGGCCACGGCGAGCTGCTCCTCGGTCATGTCCACCCCCACCACCTGGCCCGCCTCGCCGACCAGCTGGGCCAGGGCATAGAGGTCGCGCCCGGTACCGCAGCCGAGATCCAGCACCCGGCAGCCCGCGAGCAGCGGCGGACAGACCAGGCCGCAGCCGTAGTAGCGGGCCGTCACCTCGAGGTGGATGCGCGCCAGCAGGGGCCTGAGCCACTCCGGCGTCTGGCTGGCATCGCAGCAGGCGGTGGTACGCAGGTCCGCCGTGCCCTGAAGCTGGTGGCCGTAGTAGTCCTTGACGACGTCATGCATGGCGGTCTCCTGGCAGCGTTTGGTGGAGCGGGATGGGTTCGGAAAGGGGATGGCGCGGCTTCATAGCCCGCTCCCGAGCGCGTACAGCCCTGCCCCCAAGACCAGCCCAAGCGGCAGGGTGACAACCCAGGTCAGCAGGATCCGGCCGATGGTGCTCCAGTTGCGTTTGCCGTTCGCCGCGCCGATACCGAAGATGGCGCCGGTGGAGACATGGGTGGTGGAGACCGGCAGGCCCAGGTGGGAGGCACCCAGCACCAGCCCCGCCGTGACCAGATTGGCAGTCAACCCCTGGCCTTGGTTGAGTTGCGTGATGCGCCGGCTCAGGGTTTCCGCCACGCGCCGGGACTGGATCAGACCGCCCGCCGCCATGACTAACGCAATCAGGACGATGACCCATGCCGGCTGCGCCTGCCCGCCCAGGGCGGCGGCGCCCAGGAGTAGGGCGGCGATCTTGGGGGTGTCGTTGACGGCGCGGGCGAAGCAGACACTGCCGGCGCTGAGGATATGCAGGGCATTCACCGCCGTTTGCGCCTCCAGACCGACGAAACCGCCTTCGTAGCGCTCCGCGCAACCGGACAGGTTGCCCACCACAAGCGAGGGGGTTGGCGTGGAGAGGACGGCGGCCTGTGCACCAGCCGGCAATGCCGAGGCCGAGGTCTCGCCCAGGCACAGACAGCTCGTCGCCTCAACGCCCAGCCGCTGGCGCGCCCAGTGCAGGGCTGAGTACAGCAGCAGGGTCAGGCCGATGGCGAGCAGCGGACTCAACAACAGGGGCTGGGCGAACTTGTTGGCCAGCGTCGTCCAGTTCACCCCATTGCTATCCGCCACCAGGGCCGCCCCCACCAATGCCCCGGTGAGGGCGTGAGTGGTGGATGTCGGCATGCCCAACCAGGTCGCCAGCAACACCGTGGCCCCGGCGGCGATGCCGATGGCGGCAAGCCAGGCATCGTTCAGCGTGCCGGCGGGGATCAGGCCGTTGCCGCTGAAGGTCTGCACCAGGCCCTGGGCCAGGGTAATGGAGACCAGGCTGCCGGCGAGGGTGGCCAGGGTCGCCCAAGCGAGCGCCGCCCGGTAGCTCAGCACGCTACTGCCGTAGAGGGTGGCTACGCCCTTGAAGTTGTCGTTGGCGCCATTGCTCCAGGCCAGCCAGAGGGCGCCGAGGAGGACGGGTGCGAGGGTCCAGTCGATCACGATGCGTCTCCTATGGATTGGCGCTAAATTTCCGGGCAGAGCCCTTCCGGCAGGTGGACGAGATCGGCCGGTTCGTCGATGTCGGGCAGCGGCTCCCCTAGCCACACCCGCCACCCCAGGGCTTGCAGTCGCACCAGGGTCAGGTCGGCCACCGCGCAGGTGCTCCAGGGGATGTCCGCGAACAGGCTGGGGTGGTAGGCCCGCAGGCCGAGCAGCGGGTAGCCGCCGTCCAGGGCGGGGTGCAGCGCGGCATC
>JBGSOR010000556.1:0-14638 GCA_041738985.1 Chromatiaceae bacterium
CCGGCAAGGACCGGGGCCGGAGGCTCGGCGGTGCGCGCCGCGCGCGGTGTCACCAGCAGTGGTGGGGTCGGCAGGGCCGGGGCACCGGCCAACTGACACAGTGGGCAGACGTCGGACTCGCCCTGGAACTGATGCTCCAACGCGTGGACACCGACCAACGCTTGGCCGAGCAACAAGATCAGGACCAGCCCAAGCACCAGGCGCCAATCGGGCCTGGGGAGGCTGCGAACAGGGCGCCGCCGCCAGCGGGGCGCGACCGGAAGCAGGCGTTGGGTCGGTCGGGTGTGACGCGACCCGGACGTCGGTCGGAGGGATACGGTCATCTACCGGTCGCCTTCGATCAGGGTCTTGTCGGCCTCTTGTTATAGCTCGATGCGCGGGCGCGCCGCGGTCAGTTCCACACCCCCCTGGCCCTTGGCGGTGGCGATTTGGACGCGCAGGCGCTGGGTGGCCGGGAAGGCTTCGAACAGGCGCACGTCGACCGGGCCGATCCGGGCGGCATCGCTGCACTCGAAGCGGTAGTCCGCGTCCAGGTCGGCGTGGGTCTCATGTTCGTGCTGGGCATCGTGGTCGCCGTTTTCGTGGTGGGTCTCCGTGGCCTGCGCGTCGTCGTGGTCCTCGTGCCCCTCGTGGTCCGCCTCCCCCGCGGGCGCTTCCCCCAGGAGCGAGGAGCTCACCGATGACTCGGTCAGCCGACAACCTGCCGCGGCGGGGAATCCGAACAATCGCTCCCCGTCCTTGAGGGTGGCGACCGCACGGTCCAAAGTCGCGCGCTCGGCGGCGTCCGTAGGGGCATGCTCAAAGCCCACGATGTTGACGGCGGGGCTCTCCAATTCGATCTCCACCACGTTGCCGTCCACAACCAGATTGAGCGATCCGACCCCGTGCTTGTGGGGGCCGTGCTCCCGGTGCGCGTGGGCCTCTTCCGATAGCGCAACCGGCGGGACCATGGCCAAGGCCGCTGCAAAGACCGAGGCTGGGAACCAGGCGGGCGAGACGATGTGTCGTTTCATGTCGGGATCTCCAAGGTTAAGTTGGCTGCGGCCGAGGGCTAGCATCTGGGGGGTCGCGCCCGGTCCCGGGCCTCAGGGGCCCGAGCCCTGCCGAAGAAGCCTGCGGTCCGCGGGAACGATCGCCAGGCGGGTCTACCACAGGGCATCCAGGGCCAAGAGATAGCGGCTGCCGCCCCCGGGCGGAGGCATCGGTGAGCGGTGGATGGCCCCGCGACCGGCGTTGCCCTGCCATAAGGTGCCCTTGAGCAAGACCATGGCGAAGGCGGGGGCGCGGCCGATGGCCGACGCGTCTGCGGGGGCTGCAAAGGACTGCCTGGCACCCGGGCTCGGAGAGGGCTGGGGGTCCAGGCCGGCATCGTCCATCCACTCGGTACCGGGTCCGCGATAGGTGCAGACCAGCCGGATGCCCGTGCGGTCGCGGTGGAAACCTGGGCACATGGCCCGCTCCAGGGACTCGAAACGCAGCCCGAGACGCTCGCAGCCCAGGAGGTCCTGGTAGACCTCGAACAGGTGCCCGATGTCCGCGAGCAGGGCGTCACGCCCAGGGAGATCCGGCCAAGTCGGGGCGGAAGGACCCATCCCGGTCAGACCCTGCGCGTTCTCCAGGACCCGCCGAAGGCCGAGCCGTCTGGAATCTGCCGAATCCAGATAGGCCGCGATCTGCGGGTCAGGCGGGCGGGGATGGACCAAGATCTGGACCCCCGGTTCGAAGATGGCGACCAGGTCCGCCAACCCCTCGGCCCAATAGACGGTCTCAGCGCCGACGGCCGGCGGTGTCAGTGCGCGGGCGGCGGTGCTCATCCCCTCAGCCGTCCAGGCAAAACAGCACCCGGGTCTTCCCGGTGCCAGCGATGGGGGGCGAGCGGTGCACCAGCCCCATCCCTTAGTTGCCAGGGAAGACCTCGCCCTTCATCAGCCCCACCCAGCCGGTCTCCATGCGCGCCGGGTGTCCGTGGCGGAGGATAGACTCATTGGGCAGATGACCCATCAGGGCCTCCCGGTCGACCTGGCGGTCGTCGAGCCATTCGGTGCCCGGTCCCCGACAGGTGCAGATGAGGCGCAGACGGGTGCGGTCGACGTGGAAACGGCGGCAGGCATCGCGCAACGATGCTGACAGCGCGTTCATCCGGCCGCCCCCGTGCCGCACGCTGCGCAGACCCCGTACAGCGTGATGTCGTGCCGCTGGACGCGGAAATTGCGCGGAACCAGGGCATCCAGTCCCTGCACGCAGCCGTGCAGATCGAAGACCTGTCGACACTGTTCACACACCGCATGGTGGTGATGCCCCCGGTCGGCCGGTTCGTAGCAAGGCGGGTTGCCCGGAATCTCGACCAGCAGGACCTCTTTGCGTGCCATGAATGCCTTCAGGGCGCGGTACACCGTTGCCAACCCGATCCCCGCGCTGTCCTGGCTCGCCCCCTCTCGAATCTCCTGCGGCGTCAGGGGTCGATCCGCCCGCCGCAAGGTGTTCAGGATCGCCTCGCGTTGCCGTGTGGAGTAGCTCACGCCCGTTCTCCGCTTGACCACAACTGAGAACAGATTATCATGCGTCGCAACTGAGAAGCGAGTCTCATGTTTTCTAACGCATGGACTCTCTCACACTGAGGCGGACAACATCGGCATCGCATTCGGCTATCTTGAGGGCCCCGGCTGGAGCCCCACGGTCGACGACGAGATCGTTGAGCCCGAAGGCCCATCGGTAGTCGAGGGAACCGAAGAAGCCCCGGAGGAGGCGATTCAGGTCATCGCCCGCACCAACGTCGTTCGAGGCTTACTACCGCTTCGCCTTGAACGACTATCTGGCCATCAGCGCGGACGTGCAGTACACGAAGGATAAATATCGCGAGGGAGATGACGTAGACGGCTGGGTCTTCGGATTCCGGGCGGTGGCGGAGTTCTGATCGGAGGTCAGATTCAGCTGGCCGTTGGGGATGAGCACAACCAGCAGCGGTGCGTGCAGCTCGCTCAGATCGGTACATTGTCCGGACAGGGAGGCACCGCGCAAGTGTTCCTCAGCGCCAGGTCCAACTCGGTACCGCTAACGTAGTGGGCGCGGCTTTGGGTGCAGGAGTAGCGGCGCTGGGTTGAGGATGCCATGCGCCGACACGCCGATAGCCCCCATATGGATGAGTGCCGCAAACCATACCGGAGATGTTAGCGTATCGACCGGCTATCCCCGCGCCAGGGTTCGCCGGATCGCCAATGCGCAGGCGGCACCGATCAGCGCGAAGAGCCCGAAGCTCCAGAAAGGAAAGGGAACCCCGAGCAGATTTGCCGTGGCGTCCGCGCACCCGGCACCCGCGAAAAACACGTCCGGCCAGAGAGTATCCAGATGCAGGCCGGAGACGATCCGGTCGGCAAGCGAGACCGCGCAGGAATCGGAGCGGGCGGCGACGAAATGCTGCCACAGGGCAGCCGCCATGCCGACCAGTGCGAGCACCGATCCGAGTCCCGCCGCCACAACCCGAGCCGCCCGGCCGCGCCACGGGAGCGCGACGAGGCAGACGAGCGCAATGATCAGCAGGATGAGGCGCTGGAAGACGCACCAGGGGCAGGGCTCCATCCCGAAGACGTGCTGGGAGACCAGGGCCACAGCCACCGCGGCGATGCCGGCCAAGGCCACGCCACCCAGCAGTCTCAGGACGTCTCGTTCACGCTTCGCGGCCATCGGGGCGACATTCTGTGAAGCCATATCGGAGTCGGGTCGGTTGGGAGGTCTCGCATTCGCACGGGCGCCGGGCCCCGCCTGGGGGTGGCATCGGGTCGGGGTAAGCGGGAGTCTAGAGGGCAACAGCGATTCGAGCTCGTTCCACCTGAAGCGGGATCCATGTGCACCTCTTGGCCGGTCGCGCCGCGTGCCAAAGGTTGCCGGCAGCGTCGTCTAGCTCTTGACCCTGGTCCCAGCGCGAACATGGGCCGCGAGTGCGCTATCCATGGTCGCAAGGTGCACCGCGAACCAGGTGGGGAGCTGCTCGGTAACATAGGCCCGGGCCATGGCGATGCGGCCGCTCGCGAGGCGTTGGCCGAAGGCGTCGAGCTCCCCGAGGACCCGGTTGTGCTCGGACTTGTGCTCGGCGGTGGCCGGAAAGCGGGTCTCGCGCATCAGGACCTCTTCCGTGGCGAAGTGGGCGTGGGTATGGCTGACCAGGTCCGGGTAGAGATAGACGAAGCTGGCGTTGGAGCAGTCGGCCATGCGGTTGACCAGGTCCGCCATCTCCCGATGGGTGCGGTCCATGGCCGGGATGCCGAGGGTGAGTCGGTCGTCCCAAACGTCGATCAAGGGCATGGCTCCTCCGCGTCCGTCGGCACCCAACCGAATGCTCGAAGACTCAGCAGCCTGCTTCGCAATGGGCGGGGAGCAGGTGCCCGACCGGATCTGGCAACCCTGCTGCCCCGTCGGCCCCCGTGGCGGCGACTGCGAGCAGGTCTGGGACATCTGCCGCAACGATCTCGATCCCCCGGCTCTGACAGAAGCGGCGCTCCTTGTCCGTGGGGTCGGCAATCAGGGCCCAGCCCGGGGGCGTCCCGGCTGCGTAGATCATATCCGACATTACCATACGCTCGGTATCGCGAAGCAACCGCAGGCCGAAAAACGCGTAGCGGCGGCCCCGGCGGTAGGCCTTGAGGAAAGAGGGGATGGCAAATCCGCCCATCAACTCGGTGATGTAGTCCACATAGTCGGCATCCGAGGCGATGTAGGTCGAGTCCGGGCGCGGGCTCCCCATGGGCTTGAAGAGCACGGGCAGACACGGATCGACGGACTCCTGATCGACCTCCCGGTAGGTCTCGCCGTTGTAAAGGTCCAGGCGAAATCGGTAGTCGGTCCCGCCGACACGGGCGATGCCGCGCACCAGCACGTGAGGGACCCCCGCATAGGAGTCCTGAAGCTGGGTGTCCCGGTTGATGTCGATGACATAGGGCGGGCGGATAGACTTGAGCCAGTCGTGCAGGGGGGCGCGGGTCCAGGTGCGCTCCCCGTAGGTGCCGTCGAGGAAGCGGTGCACCGCCTTGCGCCCGCGTTTCAGCTCCACGTTCATGGCGGCCCGGGGAAACTCCCACATGAGCTTGGGAGACATGGGCTTGCCGTCGTTGAGTGCAATGATCAGGCTGTCGCTGTCCGCCGGGATGGGCTCGTTGTTGGTGGGGTCGACGACCCCGGCCAAGGCACCGGGACCGAGGTAGGGGACGATCTCGCCGCAGCGGATGCCCTGCACCAGCTCGCGCAATTGCTCTGACACCATGTTCGCCTCTCGGAATGGACTATCGGTCCACAGCCGACAGCAAGAATGCTGCCAGAGGGTAGGGCGGACGCGACCGGTCGTCGGGTCTTGCCGAAACTGGGGGGCGGCGCCCGCGCTGCCAGCCCCTGGGCGGCCCCGACCTCAGCCCATGATCTGCTCGTAGGCGAGACGCAGCAGGGCCAGCTCCAGGGGCGGGAGTCCGCGGGCCTGGGTCAGGTCGATGAAGGCGCCGCCCGCTGCGTTGGCCGACTCGAAGGGCGGGTCGATGGCGGTGAAACGGGCGAGCAGGACCTCCATCTCCCCGTCCGCCCCCCGCAAGCGGAAGCGGAATTCGGGCTCTGGCGCCAGGCTACCGGGTGCGACCCCAAGTCGCTGCTCGGCCGCCCGGACCAGGCGTGCGGGGTGCGAGACCAGACTCCCCGGGCCTTCCCCGGGCGGTACCAGCTCCGAGGTCTCCGGCAGGGCGTCGAAGGCGCAGACCCCGCCGTAGGAGAGCCGCAGGAAGCGGGTGCGGGCGCTGGTGGTCTGCTTGTGGTAAAGGATCAGCCTGGAATCGTTCATGGTGCTCCGTCGTCTCTCCAGGGTTCGCTGCGCTGGCGCAGGCCGTCGCTATCCGCCTCAGGAACCCATCGCTCCGTGGACTCCAAGTGGCTCCATGCACGTCGAGCCGAATGCGTGGCGATGGATGACAGCGGCCCGCGGATCGGCGTAAGCATGCAAACCTCGTGCTATTCCGTGAGTAACGTCCGCGCGTCCCCCAGCCCTGGGATTACGGCCCGTGCGGGCAGGCTCCAGGATCGATAACCAGCGAGAGCGCGTGGGGTAGCCGACGCCTTGTCGCATTTCGGACAGACGCATGATCACCAACGGCGCCGACAGCCCCTCTCGCGCACTGACCCCCCGGGACTACCATGAACGCTCCAAGCACGCCCTGGATCGTTACGCCCCCGGCCCAGCGAGCCTGGATTGGGACCGCCAGCCGGATCCCTATCGGGTCTACATCGGCTCTGAGCGGGTGCTGCTCCCCACTGGCGACCGGGACCCGCACCTGGCGGCGGGTTCGGCTCTATCCCCGAGCCGCTCGCCCGGCTTTGCCGACCTGCGGCGCCGGGGAGGGGTGGTGGCGTCGCGGCCCTTGGGTATCGACTCCATCGGCCGGCTCCTGCGTCTGGGGTTGGGGATCAGCGCCTGGAAAGCGATGGGGGATGTCCGCTGGGCGGTGCGCTGCAACCCGTCGAGTGGAAACCTGCATCCGGTCGAGGCCTATCTTGTCGTCCCGGCCCTGGACGAGATCCCCGCCGGCCTGCACCATTATGAAGCGCTTCACCATGCCCTAGAACGCCGTTGCCTCTACGACGACGAGACCGCCGGCCGCCTTGCCGACCTCCCGCCCGGCACCTTGCTGCTCGGATTATCCCTGGTCCCCTGGCGGGAGGCATGGAAATACGGCCTGCGCGCCTGGCGCTACTGCCAGCTCGACCTGGGACACGCCATCGCCGCCCTGGACTATGCCGCCGCCTGCCTGGGCTGGCGCCTGACGCCTGTGCCCGGCTGGAATGCGGCGGCCTTGAGCCAGCTGCTCGGACTGGACCGCGCGGACGAATTCGAGCCCGACGAGCCCGAGTTTCCCCAAGCCCTCTTCCTGGTCTCACCGGCTAGTGCCCCGCCGCTATCCGGCCCCTGGCCCGAGTCCACTGCCCGCACCGCCCTGCTGGACCGCCTCCCGAGTCAGGCCTGGCAGGGCCGTGCCAACCGCTTGGACTCCCGACACCTCTACCGCTGGCCCGCAGTGGACGCGATGGGGCGCGACTCCGGACCCATCGAGCCGGAACCACTCACGGCGGAGATCCCGACCATCCATTTCGAGCCATCTGGGGAGTGTTTGCCAGAGCCTACTGCCGAGGGCCAGGGTCAACCTGTCCGGCTTGCCGATCCACTGGGAGGCATCCCGGACCCGCCTGCCGTCCAGGTTATTCTGGGTCGCCGTAGCGCCCGCGTCTTCGACCCCCGCCTGGCCATTTCCGCCGGCGCACTCTACCGGCTCCTGGAAGCCTGCCTGCCTCGCCCGGGCGCCCCGCCCTGGGACGCCCTGGCTCAACCCGCCCGCCTGCACCTGCTGCTCTTCGTCCATCGTGTCCTGGGCATGGACGCGGGCCTGTATCTCTTCGCCCGTGACCGCTCCCGAGTCCCTGGCCTCAAGGTCCGTCTGCGCCCGGAGCTCGACTGGTCCCGCCCCGACGGCTGCCCTGACCGTCTGCCTCTCTACCGCCTGATCCCGGCCAACGCCCGCGGGACCGCCCAGCGCCTCGCCTGCCACCAACGGATCGCCGCCGACGGGAGCTTCGCCCTTGCCATGCTCGCCGAGCTCCCTGGCGACGCCCCCCAGGCCCGCTACGACGGACTCCTGCGGGAGGCCGGCGCCATCGGCCACGTACTCTACCTGGAGTCCGAGGCCCTGGGCCTGGGCTCCAGCGGAATCGGTTGCTTCTTCGACGAGCCCATCCACGAGATCCTGGGTGTCCCCGGCGGCGACCTCCAGACCTTCTACATGTTCACCCTGGGACCCGCCATACCGGACCCGCTGGCCAGCGACGAGCCGGCGTACCCACCCGAGTAACATGAGCGGAGCGCCGTCCCGGAGCGCCGTCCCGGAGCGCCGACATCCTGTCGGCCATATATCGAGTGGGAGATTGTTCCATGCGGCAAACGCCAAGGAAGGCCGCGGACGGCGGGACGGAAGAACGAGGGCATCCCGTCGAGCACTCCGGGGAGTTGCGTCGCACATTCTTTCTGGGCTGTCCTCGCTTGCGAGCGGCTCCAAAGCCCTATACGCTGTGGCCTACATACCGTAGACCACGGGAGACCGGCCCCTCATGCATGCGATCAATGTTCGCAGCCTCAAGCAGAATCCCTCGGCCGCCCTGCGACAGGCCGAGCAAGCGCCGGTGTTGGTCCTCAAGGGAGATGAGCCCAACGCACTCCTGGTTCACCTGGATGCATCGATCCTCGGCACGGATCGCAACATCAGGCCAGCACTCGCTGCTGCCCTGTTCAAGGACGGAGTGTTGTCCTTGGGGGCGGCTGCGCGGGTCAGTGCCATGTCCCTTCAGGACTTCTCGAGCTACTTGGATGAATTGGGCATCGACATCGTCCGCTTGGATGAAACCACCGATCGTGAAACCGCGTCTCTCGACAAGTGGCTCGAATCGTAATCGCCGACGCGGGACCACTGATCGCTTTCGCGTCGGTGGATCTGCTCTTCGTCCTCAAGGCGCTCTTTTCCGAGCTCGTCGTCACTGAATCGGTTCGCGCTGAATGCAGCGAAAAGGCCGGTGCCGATTCACAAAGAATCGGCTCAGCAATCGAGGCCGGTTGGCTCAGTATCCAGCGTGCCCCCAAGCCCGCCAAGGCGTTGTCGTCAAGCCTTGGCGCGGGCGAATCCGACTCGATTCGCCTGGCCATTAAGAACCCCGAAGACACACTATCGATACTGGATGATCGGCTCGCGCGTCGCTATGCACTGCGCCGAGGATTGAATCTGGTCGGGACGGTACAGCTTCTGGACTTGGCGGAGCAAAGGGGGCTTGTGTCCGATGCCGCGGCCTGCATCGCCCATATGGCCGAGCGCGGCTATCGCATCTCACCGGATCTGCTCAAGCACATTCGAAGGACACGTCGCTCGCTCCCAGAGAACGGTTTGGCTTGACGGGCAACAGCCGCTTGTACCTGTCCCAACGTTTGGCGCGGCGCCTTGAGCTGAGCGACGGTTGAGAATCGGCGGTCCGCAGGCGCGGCGGCGGGCGGCCGCAGAGACGAGAGACCGCGAAGAAGACGGGTCCCAGTATGGGTGCGACCATCCGGGGACCCTGTCCAAAACCCAACCTGACTATGCGGTTCGATCATGGCTGCCAACGATTCCATGCCCATCTCATCTGAGATTGACTTTGAGGACTCTGGCGTAACCGGCTGAGGCTGCTTTATCATCGACCGCATGGTCGACTACAGCCGTCCAGCCTCGGAGCTTGCCGCGCTGCATGCGGCGCACCGGGCGACACGCGGGAGGTCGATCGGATCAAGGCAGTCATCTTGCTCGCCAGCGGCTGGAGCGAGGAGGCTATCGCCGACGCCCTGCCGATCGACCTCAACACCGTACGCAACCATTTCGGGCGGTACCGGCAGGGTGGCTTGGCGGGCTTGCTGCACATCGCTTACCGCGGGAGCTGTGAGCTCGATGGGGCACATCTGGCACCGCTCGACGACCATCTGCAGACCCAGCTCTACCATTCGTCGAATAGCAGAATTGTGCCGCTTCTTATCAGTCCGGAGCCAAAGACATGAGCGAAGACGAAGCCGCGTTGCTGCAACAGATGGTCGAGACGATCGTGCGGGAGGTCGACCCAGAGACCATCATCCTGTTCGGCTCGCGGGCCACGGGGGAGGCGCGTTCGGATTCCGATGTGGACCTGTTGGTGGTGGAGAGCGCGCCGTTTTCGGCGCAACGCAGTCGGCTGCGCGAGGCCAATCGGCTGTACATGGCCCTGCGCAATGTGCCGGTGTCCACGGACCTGCTGCTGTATAGCCGCGATGAGTTCGAGCACTGGAAGGGTTCGCTCAATCATGTCGTGGGACGCGCGCATCGCGAAGGGCGGGTGCTCCATGCGCGACATTGAACACGCCAGGTCGCTGTTGCGCCTCGCGCGCAGAGACCTGAATGCCCTGATCGGCATGGGCGACTCGCCGCTTTTCGCGGACGAGATCGTCGGGTTTCATGCCCAACAGACCGTGGAGAAGTCGCTTGAGGCATGGTTGAGTGCGATGGGCACGATTTATCCGCTCACGCATCAACTACCGCGCCTGTTGGCGCTGTTGGAGGGTGCCGGCGCCGATGTCGGACCGTTCTGGTCTTTGGCCCGGTTCACACCCTATGCGGTGCAGGCGCGCGATGAGGAAGGCCCGCCCGACACCGACGAGCCGCTGGATCGTGCCGCTGTCGTTGCAGAGGTGACGGTGCTGCTGAATCACGTCGCCGCCATCGCTGCCGACCCGGAGATTTAGCCCATCGTGCCCCTGCGGTGCAATCGCCATGCACGCCGCCGCAAACACGCCGTGGTGACGATAGGAACTGCCTCTTGGCACGGCTTTGCGGATGGACCTATCTGCCGATGAAGCGATAGTCGACTACCGCGAAACGTAAGCCGTTCCAGATAGGAACGGCCGATCATTCGACCGGGCTAACACATCCTGTGCAACCGGCCAGACCAGCGAAGGCTCGGCCCGCCCCGCCCTGGCGGATGTCCTGGGGCACTGGTGGTGCTGGTGGAGATCCGAGCGAGCCAGACTTGAGCCCGCCCGGAAGACCCCCGAAGCCGCGACTTTGGTCCGCGTGGTTGCTCAAAAGACGACGGCCCAGAAGTTTTTGGTCTAAGCATTGCGTTTATGGAGCCGGCGAGAGGATTCGAACCCCCGACCCGCTGATTACAAATCAGCCGCTCTGCCAACTGAGCTACGCCGGCCTGTCTGGACTGAACCGGTCGGATTGCCCGACGCGGCCGATCCGGAGTTTAACGCGATCCGACGGCCAGGCGAAGCACCGGCGCAGTCTGGGCTGCCCGGCGCCCCGGCAGATTCTGTCGCTGGGACGCCGACAGCTTGTCGACGGCGCCTCGTCCGGTGGCGTCGCGCACGCGTTGCCCCTCCGCCCTCGTGGGCGCCCCTCGCTTGGCGGCGATTGATGTGGGGCGTCTCTCGCCTCATTCTACGAGTCCGCCCAGACTATTACCCGCGAGCGTGCGCCTCATGAGCTTGATTCAACCGACCGTAACCGACTTTCACGACCCCCGGCTCGCCGCCTCCCGCACTGACCTTAAAGGGGCCTTGCGGGCCTTCCTGCCAGCCGACTGCGTGCTGGAGCAGGAGGAGGAGGTCAGGCCCTATGAGTGCGACGGACTCTCGGCCTATCGCCAGCTTCCCCTTCTTGTGGCGCTGCCGCGCACCGTGGCGGAGATTCAGCGGATTATGCGTCTGTGCCACGAGCGGCAGATCCCGGTGGTGGCGCGGGGGGCGGGGACCGGGCTCTCAGGGGGGGCCTTGCCGCTGGGGGATGGGCTGCTCCTGAGCCTCGCGCGCTTTAACCGGATTCTCGACCTGGACCCGGTGGGCCGCACCGCCCGCGTCGAGCCGGGGGTGCGGAATCTCGCGATTACCGAGGCCGCCGCGCCGCACGGGCTCTATTACGCCCCGGATCCCTCCAGCCAGATCGCGTGCACCATCGGCGGCAACCTGGCCGAGAACTCGGGCGGGGTGCACTGCCTCAAGTACGGGCTCACGGTCCATAACGTCTTGGCTGCCAAGCTGGTAACGATAGAGGGGGAGCTGCTGGAGATCGGCTCCGCCGCGCCGGACTCCCCGGGTTACGACCTGCTGGCGCTCTTCATCGGCTCCGAGGGGATGCTCGGCGTTACGGTGGAGGCGACGGTGAAGCTCCTGCCTGTGCCCGAGCGCGCCCAGGCCCTGCTGGCCGCCTACGACGACGTGGAGCGGGCCGGTCAGGCGGTGGGAGACATCATCGCGGCGGGCGTGATCCCGGCCGGGCTGGAGATGATGGACGGACCGGCGATCCGGGCCGCCGAGGCCTTCGTCCACGCCGGCTATCCCACGGACGCCGCGGCCATCCTCCTCTGCGAGCTGGACGGCACGGAGGGGGAGGTGGCGGAGCTTTCGGCGCAAGTGCGGGACCTGCTGCTCGCCAGCGGGGCGACCGAGGTGCGCACCTCCCAGAGCGACGCGGAGCGCCTGCGCTTCTGGCAGGGTCGTAAGTCCGCCTTCCCCGCGGTCGGAAGGATCTCCCCGGACTATTACTGCATGGACGGTACTATCCCCCGCCGCGCCCTGCCGGAGGTCCTGCGCCGCACCGCCGAGCTGTCAGCCGAGTACGGGCTCCCGGTGGCGAACGTCTTCCATGCGGGGGACGGCAACATGCATCCCCTGATCCTGTTCGACTCCAACAAACCGGGCGAGCTGGAGCGCACCGAAGAGCTGGGTGGGCGGATCCTGGAGCTGTGCGTCGAGGTGGGCGGCACCATCACGGGGGAGCACGGGGTCGGGATCGAGAAGATCAACCAGATGTGCGTCCAGTTCAGCCCGCAAGAGCTGGCCCAATTCCATGCCGTCAAGCGCGCCTGGGACCCGGCTGGGCTGCTCAATCCGAACAAGGGTGTGCCGCAGCCCAAGCGCTGCTCGGAGTATCGGCAGCTTCCGGGGCGTTGAGACGGCGCGGAGCGGGCGTGTCCGCTGCCGATCTGGCAGATCGGGGGTATGGCGGGCGCACACCGGGCGATTGCGGACTTGGAGGGGATCCGCAGCATGGGCTCGAAAGAGCACCATGCCCGGGTCTGCAGCCCCCGCGTTCGGTTCGTCGCGCCCGAGGCAGACGCGGCGCGCGGGGGAGAGGCGCGACTCCTGCCTGCGGTCAGCACCGTCTTAGCTGGGGTACACGCCATAGCCGGCAGCGTCTTTGCCGGTGCTTTTGACACTTAGGCTGCCGCTCAATGATCTTCCGGAGTGGGCCTAGCCCTGATTGCATGACATGGCTTCGTGAACATCGCGGCGCACCCGCAAGCGCAGCAGATACCCGGTGTGCTGATCATGCGACCCGAGACCCCGCTCTTCTTCGCCAATGTCGAGCAGATGCTGACCATCGTCCGGCAGCAGATCGAGACCCGAGGTGGCGTGAAGGCCTTGTTCCGTAGCCTGGAAGAGTCGCCCGACCTCGACGGCACCAGCATCGAGTCCCTGGTCGAGCTGGCTGGCTTCACCGGAGAACACAGGATCGCGCTGCTACTCGCGCGCCTACATGAGCCGGCCATGGCGGTGCTCACCCGCGCGGCGATCCCCAACCTGCAGTCCTCGGCCCTGACCAACTGGAGCGTGGACGATGCGGTGTCGAAGGCATTGGATATGCTCAAATCGATGGGGTAGCCATCCAGATCCACTACGAACTACGCGCCGTCGCCCGCCTGAGCGAGCGCATCGAGACGTTCTTCCCGCACCTGCCGATCCTGCTGCTGCTTGACGGCCTCTATGCCAACGGGCCGGTGATGCAGCGCCGTCGGCAGTACCACTGGCAGTTCATGCTTGAAGTTCGTTCACATGAGCGTATCCTTCGTTCCATATGATGCATTCACCGGTGCAACCCACCATGACCGCCTTTGCACGACGCTATGTCCCCGAGGAGATCCGAGAGATAGACCATCCACGAGCCGGCCAAGCGGCGGACGATCCGCTTTGGCTGATGGGTCTGAGCGATGGGCCGGATAGCGATGCGGTCGCGCGCGTCCGCACCGGATTGCCGACGACCGTGATCGAAGGGCTCGCCAAGTCGCTCGGTGTCAGTCAGCGGGATCTTCTCGCGGCCTCGGCTATCGCACCGGCAACACTCACTCGCCGGCGCAACGCCGGAGGCCGTCTTTCACCTGCGGAGAGCGACCGCGTCTACCGGATCGCCGATTGTCTCGCCGATGCGATCCGGCTCTTCGAGGGCGACCGCGGCGCGGCGCGGGGCTGGCTCATGGAGCCCGCCCGGGCCCTGGGTGGCGCCACGCCCTTCGCGTATCTCGCCACCGAGGTCGGCGCGACCGAGGTCCGCCGACTGATTGGGCGACTGGAGCACGGCGTCTATTCCTGATGCTCGCCTATCGCCTGGTCAAGGAGCGCTGGGCGGCGGGCGCGCTCGACGGCAGCGGGGCCAAGGCCTACGGAGGCCGGTGGAACAGCCCTGGCACCGCCATCCTCTATTGCTCGGAGAGCATCGCGCTTGCCGCCTTGGAGCTCCTGGTGCACCTGCATCGCGGCCAGGTCCTCGAGAGCTACCGGCTGTTCACGCTGAGCATCCCCGATTCGTCGGTGCGGCGGCTTGACGCATCCGACCTGCCCCTGGACTGGCGCGCCGATCCGCTCCCTGCGAGCACGGCTCGACTTGGCGATGGCTGGGCCGCCTCCGGTCGATCGCTTGCGCTCCTGGTGCCAAGCGTCATCATCCCACGGGAGCACAACCTGCTGGTCTCTCCCACCCACCCCCACTTTGCCGCCATCGCCGGGGACGCCGCGAGCGAGCCCTTCGGCTATGATCCGCGCCTCGCCTAGCCTCCGGTCCCACCAATCCTGTTCGGGAAGTAGCGACTCAATTGGAGGCTCGCCCGAGGTTCAGCGTCGCCCCCCTGCCGCCGGGTGACGGTGACGGGCTCAGGAACCCGCCACGAGTCCCACGGCTAACGTCAGCACGAGCGCCAAAAGTGAGAGCCCCGCCACGGGCCAGTGGCGCAGGCCAGCGTCCAGCCGTGTGATGGCCCCGCCCAGGGCGGAAGCACCGACGGCCGGCCAACCCAG
>JBGSOR010000567.1:0-11042 GCA_041738985.1 Chromatiaceae bacterium
GTGGCGCAGCCGCTGCAGGACCTCCGGGTCGCACCACTCGGGCTCGCTCCCGGCGGGGCGAATCTCTCCGCGGATCAGGGCGCCCCGGGTCTCCAGCAGGCGCAGGACCGGCTCCGCCTGGGTAGGTCGCAGACCCAGCCGCGAGGCCGGGTCTCGGGTGAGGAAGGGTCCGTGGGTGCGGGCATAGCGGCGCAGCAGGTGCTCCAAAGGGGCCTCGACACCTTGGAGGTAGGTATCCGGCAACCCGGGTGGAGGAACGCAGCCCAGGGCATCGCGATAGAGTCCGGCGTCCTCGGCGGCGATCCAGCGGGGCTCCCCGGCGATGCGGACTTGGACCGCCCGGCGCTGCTCCTTAAGCTTGGCGAGCCAGCTGTCGGGGCCTGCGTCCGGCTTGTGCCGGGCCGATGCGTCTCGGTCCCGCTCGGCCCTTTCGGACCCATCGGCCGGCGACGCGCACCGCTCGACGATCTCCGTCTCCGTCAGGTCCCCCAGTCGCCGTAAGAGGTCGTGCAGCTCGTCGGCATCCCGCGCCCGCCGCCCCTCGGCCTGGTGCTGGAGCTCCAGCTCCAGCTCCTCCAGCGCCCGCGGGTCGATCAGCTCCCGCAGCTCCGCTTGTCCCAGGAGCTCCGCCAGGAGCCCCCGGTCTAGCGTCAATGCCTGCGCCCGCCGCTCCGCCAGAGGCGCATCCTGCTCGTAGAGATAGGCGGCCACATAGGCGAAGACCAGCGACCGGGCGAAGGGCGAGGCGTTGGCCGTCTCCGCCTCATGGACCCGGATGGCCCTGGACTGGACGGCGGCAAGGATGCCCTTGAGCCCGGGCAGGTCGAAGACGTCCGCGAGCGCCTGCCGGTAGGTCTCGATGACGATGGGGAATGCGGGATAACGCCGGACCGTCGCGAGCAGGGTCTGGGCCCGCAGACGCTGCGCCCAAAGCGGCTGGCGGCCCTTTGGGGACTTGCGGGGCAGGAGGAGCGAGCGCCCGGCGTTCTCCCGGAAGAGTCCGGCGAAGAGTGCGGTGTCCCCAAGCTGCTCGGTCACCCGGTCTGCGACGTCTTCCGGGTCCGGCAGCAGGTCATCCAGCTCGGGCAGGTCCTCCCCGTCGACCAGCCGGAGCACGATCCCGTCGTCCGTATACATGACCTGGACCTCGAACCCCTCGCGCCGCGCCAGGTGCCACTGCAGCGCCATGGCCCAGGGTGCGTGGATGCGTGCGCCGAAGGGGGTGAGGATGCACACGCGCCAGTCACCCAGCTGGTCTCGGAAGCGCTCCACCACGATGGTGCGGTCGCTCGGGACCTGGCCCGTAGACTCCCGCTGGTCCCGGATATAGATCGCCAGGTTCGCGGCGGCCAGGGCGTCCAAGGGGGTGCGGGCGCGGATCCAGTCCGCCGCCAGCCCGTCCTTGACCGCGGCGAGCTCCCGACAGAAGGCCCCCACCGCTCGCCCCAGCTCCACCGGCCGTCCCGGGCCGTCTCCCTTCCAGAAGGGCAGGCGGCCGGGCTCGCCGGGGGCGGGGGAGACGATGACTCGGTCCCGGTCGATGCGCTCCACCCGCCAGGTGGAGGCGCCGAGCAGGATGCAGTCCCCGGCCTTGGTCTCGAAGACCATCTCCTCGTCCAGCTCGCCGATCCGGGGTCCGTCGCTGCCCAAATGAACGGCATAATTGCCCCGGTCCGGGATGGTTCCGGCGTTGAGCCGCGTCACCAGCGCGGCCCCCTTGCGGGCGCTCAGGGTGTCGGTGGATCGGTTCCAGGCGAGCAGGGGCTTGAGCTCCGCGAAGTCGCTGGACGGATAGCGCCCAGAGAGCATATCCAGCACCGACTCCAGGGCCGGTCGGGAGAGGTCCCGATAGGGTCCGGCACGGGTTGCGAGCGCGAGGAGCTCATCCACCGTCCGATCCGTGCCCACGCAGTGGGCGGCCAACTGCTGGGCCAGGACGTCCAGCGCGTTGCGGGGCATGCGCATGGACTCCAGCTCCCCGGCCAGCATGCGCCCTGCGATCACCGCGCACTCCAGCAGATCCCCCCGGAACTTGGGGAAGATCCGGCCGCTGCTGACCTCGCCCACCCCGTGGCCGGCCCGGCCGACCCGTTGCAGACCGCGGGCGACGGAGCCGGGGGACTCAACCAGAATCACTTGGTCTACCGCGCCCATGTCGATGCCCATCTCCAGGGAGCTGGTGGCGACGATGGCCTTGATCTCCCCGCGCTTGAGGAGCTCTTCGATCTCGATGCGCTGCTGGTGGCTGACGCTCCCGTGGTGGGCGCGAACCAGGTCGGGCGTGTCCGGGGGTGGCGCGTCCATCGCCCCGTCCGGCTCCTTAGTCTCTGTGGCCGCCAGCTCGTTCAGGCGCTGGCTCAGTCGCTCGCAGAGCCCGCGGCTGTTGACGAAGCAGATGGTCGAGCGATGGGCGCGGATGGCCCGAAGGAGGGCGGGATAGATGGCGGACCACATACCCTTTTCGGCGGGCGGCCTGGCCACCTCCCGGGAATAGAGTGCGCCCAGGATGGAGCCGCTGCTGGGGTCCAGCTCGGGTCCGGTCCGTGGGACCTCCGGGGGGCGCTCCATGTCGGGGACCGGGACGCAGACCTCGATGTCCAGCCGCGGCGGTGCTTGCGCATCGACAATCTCCACCTCCCGGTCCCCACCCAGGAAGCGCGCCGCCTCCTCCAGTGGCCTTACCGTGGCGGATAGTCCGATGCGCTGGGGGTCCTGGCTGCACAGGGCCGAGAGTCGCTCCAGGGACAGCGCCAGATGGGCGCCCCGCTTGGTGGGGGCCAGGGCATGGACCTCGTCGACGATCACCGTATGCACGGACCGCAGGTGCTGCGCGAATTGGGCGCCGAGCAGCAGGTACAGGGACTCGGGCGTGGTGACCAGGATCTCCGCCGGGTCCTTTAACTGGCGCCGCCGCTCCTCCGGGGGGGTGTCGCCGGTGCGGATGGTCACGCGGGGGGCAGGGGCCGTTAAGCCAAGCGCCTCCGCTGCCCGGGCCACACCCACGAGCGGCGCGCGCAGGTTACGCTCGATGTCGTAGACCAGGGCCTTGAGGGGCGAGATGTAGACGACTCGGACGCCCTGCGTAGTGGCGAGTTGCGAGTGACTAGTCGCTAGGGGGATGGTGGGGTTCGGCTGGCTGTCGGCGAAATCGCCGCGCATCAGGCGGTCGATGGCCCAGAGAAAGGCAGCCAATGTCTTTCCGCTCCCGGTGGGCGCGACGATCAGGCAGTGCCTGCCGGCGGCGATGACCGGCCAACCGCGGGTCTGGGCCTCAGTGGGGGTGGGGAAGCTGTGGGTGAACCAGCGGCAGGTCGGGGGACTGAAAATATCCACGGGGGCATGATGGGAGCATAGAGGGGGGCGGGCCGGAGGCGGGGCAGGGGGACCTTCGCAAAGGGGAGCGGGCATGCGCGCCACCCATCCTGTCATACGGCCCCGATCGGACCCGGGCCACCGAATCCGGATCTAGATTGTTGGATTATTTTACAACGACGTGGCCAGTGGCTATCTTGTCTGCCATGAACGCCGAGCTGCTTGTGGACGAGCGGGTGAAGGTGGGCGAGGCTGCCTTTGCAGCAATTCAGCTTTGGCGCGGACCCCAGTCCGAGGCAGTGCACATCCCCACAAGTACCGCTTGGCCTTCATCGTGCAAGGCAAATGCGTGCTGCGTTACGACAACGAGGCGGGAAAGGGCGATCACAAGCACCTCGGCGAGTCGCAAACGGGCTATTCATTTGCCTCGCCGCGACAATTGCTGGCTGACTTTTGGAGGACATTGAAACATGGCAAAGCTTGAATCGAGATCGGTGACCATCGGACTGACGACCCCGGAGGAGGCGTCGGAGCGGTTTATCCGTTCCTGGGAAACTGGAGAGTCCCAAGGGGCGCACTTCGGATTCCTAGCCCTGGAGGACCTTTGGAAGACGCTCGCACCCCGGCGTTGGGAGATCCTCAAGGTCATGACCGGTGCGGGACCGTTGGCGATTCGAGAGATCGCGCGCCGGGTGGGCCGGGATGTGAAGGCGGTGCACGGGGATGTGCACCTGCTGGTCAACGCTGGGCTTCTGGACAAGACGTCGGACGCCAAGATCGTTTTTCCTTATGACGAGGTCCATGTGGACTTCGTATTGAAGGCCGCGTGATCAATTTGGACGGCAAGGCGAGCCTTCCGGTCGCCGCTCAACGCAGGGCAGCCGCAACGGTTATGTTGTGACAGCGGGTCTCTCGCGTGTAGAGGGACGCCACCAATGCCAGCAGGGCGAAGCAGCAGGAAAGCCAGAGTCCGTTGTGGTAATCGGACAGGGCATAGCGGCGAGCTCCGTCGACCAGGGTGCCGTCCCAGGTCAGGTCCATGGCCCAGCCGAAGGCCGGCTGCATGATTGCCGCCCCCAAGAAGAGCCCGGTATTGACCAGCGCGATCGCCATCCCTGCGACCCCGGCGGGCACCACCTCCTTGGCCGCTGCATAGCCCACCACGAAGCCCCCGGCACTGAATCCCAAGAGCGCGTAGAGCGCGAGGCCTGTCCAGCCGAGGCCCCAGGGCAGCAGGATCAGGGCCAGCCAGGCCAGCACCGAGAGGACGCAGGCACCGAGGATCACCGGTTTGCGCCGCCCCAGCCGGTCCGAGAGCCAGCCAGCCAGCAGGCAGCCGATGGCAAAGCCGCCGAGTGCCGCGGTGGTGTAGAGGGAGGCCCCGGTGCGATCCAGTCCGAAGACATCCCGCATCAAGGGTACGCCCCAGAGTCCGGCGAAGGCGAACAGGCTCCCGGTCACCCCAAACATCATAAAGAAGCTGGGCCACACCGCCCGGGTGGCGATGACACCGTGCAAATCGTGGGCCCAGTGGCGCTCCCGCGGCGGATGGGGGGCGAGTCCCTCCAACTCCCGCACCGACGGGAGCCCCGCGTCCTCCGGGCGGTTGCGCACATAGGCTGCCACCAGAATCCCGAGCCCAAGCGACAGGACACCGATCCCAACGAAGACCGCCCGCCAGGAGGTGGTGGTGAGCAGCAGCGCGAGCGGCCCGGCGGCCAGGATGGAGCCCAGGTTGCCGAGCAACAGGGTGGCCCCGCTGACCGACCCGTAGTTGCGCTCGGAGAACCACTGGGTGTTGGAGCGCATGAGCCCGACGAAGACCACGGAGACCCCGAGTCCCACCAGGAAGCGGCCGATGGACGCGATCTCGAAGGTCTCCGCCAACCCGAACAGGATCGACCCGATGCCGGCCACCAGGCACCCGAGTGCGACGCCGATGCGCGCCCCCAGGGTGTCCGCCAGGACTCCGGCCGGGATCTGCATAGCGGTATAGATGTAGTAATACATGGCAGCCAGGGACCCGAGGGCCGCCCCGCTGGTTTGGAAGGCGGCCATCAGATCGCCTGAGACCACACCGGGGGCCATGCGGTGGAAGTAAACCGTGATGTACGCCAGGATCAGAATGGCGTAGATGCCCCAACGCAGGCGCTGGAAGCGTTGAAGCTCGTCGGGAGTCAGGACGGCGGGTGTGGGCATGTTTGGGGCGCCGGGTCAGCTCGATCGATCGGGTGTGGAGAATTGAAGTTGCCACAAGACGGTGCCTCGCGCGAGCGCGTGCGGTTGCTAGAATACCCGGGTTATCCGCCCAGTCTCCTTAACACCGGGAAGCCGATATGAAACCTAGCGAAGCCCAGATGCTGCTTGAAGACGACCTGGATTTTGATCGGGGACTGGATCCGGACGCCGAGGATGCCGTGTCCTGGCTCGACGGCGGACCGGAGGCAAGCGGCGCGGGCGCGTCGGCGGCGGGGGCAGACGAGGTCAATCTGGACGATCCCGCTCTCTATCTGAACCGGGAGCTGACCTGGCTCGCCTTCAACCAGCGCGTCCTGCACGAGGCGGACGACCCGCGCAATCCCTTGCTGGAGCGGGTCAAATTCCTCGCCATCGTGAATAATAACCTGGACGAGTTCTTCATGAAGCGCATCGGGGGGCTGAAGCAGCAGATCGCTGCCGGTGTGCACACCCCAAGCAAGGACGGGCGGACCCCCACGGAGCAGCTCAAGGTCTGCATCGCCCAGGTCCGGGAGATGCAGGCAAAGGAGAGTCGAATCTTCGATGTCCTGATGGGGCTGCTTGCCGCGCGCGACATCCGTATCGTCAAGACTGCTGACTTGCCCGCGGATGCACGCGAGCGCCTGCGCGAGCACTTCCGTGCCAACATCTTCCCGATGCTCACCCCGCTGGCCATGGACCCGGCCCATCCCTTCCCCTTCATCTCTAACCTGGCGCTGAACCTGCTGGTGACCCTGCGCTATCCCGGGGGGAGCGAGGCCTATATGGCCAGGATCAAGGTGCCGGTGAGCAAGGACGTGTCCAAGCGTCTGATCGCGCTCGACGGCAGTACGACCTTCGTGACCTTGGAAGACCTGATGGTCGACAACCTGGACATGCTCTTTCCGGGCATGCAGATCGACTCCGCGGAGCTCTTCCGGGTCACCCGCAACGCCATCGTGGTGCCCGACGCGGAGGCCGCCAACGATCTCCTGGAGCTGATCGAGACCGAGCTTCGGGAGCGCCACTTCGCGCCCATCGTGCGCCTGGAGGTCCAGCGCGGGACCGATCCAGTCCACCGGGGCATGCTCGCCGCGGAGCTAGGGCTCAACGAGGAGCAGGACGTGGTCGAGGTGGACGGCATGATGCAGATCCGCGATCTCTTCGAGATCGCCGGGCTCGACATGCCGGACCTCCACGACCAGCCCCATCGCCCGGTCGATCATCCGCTGCTGGCCAACGACCGGCGCAACATCTTCCACATCGTCCGCGAAAACGGGCCAATCCTGCTCCAGCACCCCTATCAGCCCTTCAGCACCTCCGTGGAGCGCTTCCTGCGCACCGCCGCCGACGACCCCAAGGTGCTGGCCATCAAAATGACCCTCTATCGCACCTCGGCCGGGGTCATCCTGGACTCCCTGATCCAAGCCGCCCGCAACGGCAAGCAGGTAGCGGTTTTGGTGGAGCTCAAAGCCCGATTCGACGAGGCCGCCAACATCGGGTGGGCACGCCGGCTGGAGGCCGAGGGCATTCACGTCAATTACGGCGTGCTGGGATTGAAGACCCACAGCAAGCTGATCTTCGTGGTGCGGCGGGACTATTCCCAGCTTCGGCGCTACTATCACATCGGCACCGGCAACTACCACGCGGGCACCGCCAAGCTCTATACGGACCTGGGGATGCTCGGTTGCGACGAGGACATCGGCCAGGATCTGACCGAGCTCTTCAATTACCTCACCGGCTATTCCCCGCCGCCGTCGTACCGCAAGATCCTGGCCGCACCCTATAACCTTAAGCGCGCCATCATCGACAAGATCAACCGGGAGATCGAGCACCAGCAGCAGAACGGCGATGGGCTCATCCAGATGAAGATGAACGCCCTGGAAGACTCCGACATCGTACGCGCGCTCTACAAGGCGAGCCGCGCCGGGGTTCAGGTGGACCTCATCGTGCGCGACACCTGCCGTTTCCGCCCGGGGCTACCCGGGATCAGCGAAAAGGCGCGGGTGGTCAGCGTCGTGGGGCGCTTCCTGGAGCACGGGCGCATTATCTATTTCAAGAACGGCGGCAACGAGGAATATTACATCGGCTCGGCAGACATGATGTGCCGCAACCTGGAGAGTCGGGTCGAGGTCCACGCCCCGGTGGAGAACCCGGAGCTGCGCCAGGAGCTGCGCCTGATCCTGGACGTCCAGCTCGGGGATCAGCGCTCCGCCTGGGACATGCAGCCGGATGGCACCTATGTCCAGCGCACCCCCGCGGATGACAACGTCAAGGGCGCCCAGGAGATTCTCGCCGGGGTCGCGGAAAAGCGCCTGGCCGCCGCCGGCAAGCACAAGGAGAAGAAGATCCGCTCCCGGCTCCTCAGCCACTTCCAATGGCGGCTGCGGGCCAATCCGCCGAAGTGAGGCCCGAGTGCCTGCGAAGGTCAAAGCTGTTTGAAGATGCAGTCGAGCGCGGGCTGATTGGTGCCCGTGGGGTAGAAGGAGTTGATGAAGCTCGCGTAGTCCGACCGCGAGAACTGGCCAAGAGAGAGTTTGCTGCTCGCGTCCACGAAGGTGGTGTCGTTGCTGCTGGTGCTCAGCAGCCAGCCAATCGGTTGGTTGCCCACGGACAGCTTGCCGCAATTGGCCTGAATGCGATCCAGGAAGGCCTCGGCATCCGGGCTCTCCACCAGGGCGTCCCGGGAAAACCCGTCCGCCCCGCAGCCCGCCAAGGCAAGCAGGGAGGCCGAGAGCAGCAGGACGCTGGGCTTCCGATACCGCGAAACGCCGCGTTGGCTGGACATGTCCGATCCTCCGTAGGTGATGGCGCGACCGTTAGGCGATTGCCGGAAAATCATGTACCGGATCGCGAAGGATTTTCGTCTGCCTTCAAGGAGCTCCGCCAGGAGCATAGCTGGGCTATGTGACTGTCGGTGCGACGCCGAAGGCGGGCGAAAAGACGAGCGAGGTGGTACATGATTTGACAGAAATCGCCTTAATCCGGTAGCCGACGCCAGCAGCGGAGGCCGGGCGTCGGAGACGCACCGATGATATCGATTAACGGGGTTACGACACCACCCGTTTCGGGTATTGCCCACTTGCGCCCCGCGCAGAAGCTAAGGGGCCAGTCGCTCGACGAGCCATTTGCCGGCCTCGTCCCGCCGGTAGCGGAAACGGTCGTGCAGCCGGCTGTCCCGGCCCTGCCAAAACTCGATCTCCTCCGGGATCACGCGGTAGCCACCCCAGAAGTCCGGGAGGGGGATCTCCCCGTCGGCGAATCGTCGCTTCATCTCCGCCACCTTCTGCTCTAGGAGCGAGCGGGAGCCGATGACCTGGCTCTGGGGAGAGGCCCAGGCCCCGATCTGGCTGCCCCGGGGACGCGTGGCGAAATACTTGATGGATTCCGCCGTCGGGATGCGCCGGGCGCTGCCCACGATGTGTACCTGGCGGGCCAGGGCGACCCAGGGGAAGAGCAGCGCGACCCGGGGATTCCCATCGATCTGTGCGGACTTGCGGCTGCTGTAGTTGGTGAAGAAGACGAAGCCGTCGCGGTCGTAGAGCTTGAGCAGCACGGTGCGCAGGGTCGGCTGGCCGGAGAGGTCCGCCGTCGCCAGGCTCATGGCGTTGGGCTCCGGGAGGTCCTGGACGATCGCATCCTCGAACCAGCGTTGGAACTGAGCGACCGGGTCGGGGTCAAGCTCCTCCAGGGACAGACCATCGGCCATTGCGGCGGTGCGGAAGGCTTGGGGGTTGGCGTTCGGGCTTGGGCTTGCGGTCATCTGGGCGTCCTTGGGCGGGCAGGGCGTTGGTCGGGTTCGATCCGGTGCCGGGGGACCGGCGCGGGCCGCACCGGCGCGGTGGCGACCCGGGAAATCTGTTGTTTCATTGATGCTTGGCAATGCCAATAGAGAAAATTAGAAGAATTGCTTCGTCAAACGATTGCGGCGCCGTTACTTTGCGGTGTTAAGACCAAGACAAACGGTCGGCAATTTACCGCGGGGCCGGTGCCACAACCAACTGAAATTTCTAGGCGTGGGGGGAGAGCCTGGGGGCACGGCAAGACAGCGGCTTTTTTGAATCCAAAACTGAGGTGAGCCACCATGACCCGCGACCAACAGATTAAGGCACTTGAGCAGGATTGGGCCGAGAACCCCCGCTGGACTGACGTGAAGCGCGGTTACACCGCCGCCGACGTGGTCCGCCTGCGGGGCTCCGTGCAGCCAGAGCACACGCTTGCCAAGCTGGGCGCCGAGAAGCTCTGGAGCCTAGTGCGCGGAGGCGCCAAAAAGGGCTATGTGAACTGCATGGGGGCGATCACCGCCGGCCAGGCGATGCAGCAGGCCAAAGCGGGGATCGAGGCGATCTATCTCTCCGGCTGGCAGGTGGCCGCGGACGGCAACACCTCCGAGACCATGTACCCGGACCAGTCGCTGTATGCGGTCGACTCCGTGCCCACCATGGTGCGGCGGATCAACAACACCTTCAAGCGTGCCGACGAGATCCAGTGGTCGCGCGGCATCGGCCCCGGGGACGCGGGCTACGTCGATTTCTTCCTGCCCGTCGTGGCGGATGCGGAGGCCGGGTTCGGCGGCGTCCTCAACGCCTTCGAGCTGATGAAGAACATGATCGTCGCCGGCGCTTCCGGGGTGCACTACGAGGACCAGCTCGCCGCGGTCAAAAAGTGCGGCCACATGGGCGGCAAGGTCCTGGTGCCCACCCGGGAGGCGGTGGAGAAGCTAATCGCCGCCCGTCTGGCGTCCGACGTGATGGGCGTGCCCACCGTGCTTCTGGCCCGCACCGATGCCGAGGCGGCCAACCTGCTCACCAACGACGTCGACCCCAACGACAAGTCCTTCCTCACGGGCGAGCGCACCGCCGAGGGCTTCTACGTGGTCAAGAACGGCCTGGAGCAGGCGATCAGCCGCGGCCTGGCCTATGCCCCCTACGCCGACCTCGTCTGGTGCGAGACCGGCACCCCCGATCTGGGCTTCGCCCGCGAGTTCGCTCAGGCCATCCTGGAGAAGAACCCGAACAAGCTCCTGGCCTACAACTGCTCGCCGTCCTTCAACTGGCGGAAGAACCTGGACGATTCCACGATCGCCCGCTTCCAGGACGAGCTGGGGGACATGGGTTACAAGTACCAGTTCATCACCCTGGCCGGCATCCATAACATGTGGTTCAACATGTTCGACCTGGCCTACGACTACGCTCGCGGCCATGGAATGAAGCACTACGTGGAGAAGGTCCAGGAGCGCGAGTTCGCCGCCCGCGACCGTGGCTACACCTTCGTATCCCATCAGCAGGAGGTCGGCGTCGGCTACTTCGACGACGTGACCACCACCATCCAGGGCGGACACTCCTCGGTCACAGCCCTGCACGGGTCGACCGAAGAGGCCCAGTTCTAAGGCGATTGCCGGAAAATCATGTACCGGATCGCGAAGGATTTTCGTCTGCCTTCAAGGAGCGCCGCCAGGAGCATAGCTGGGCTATGTGACTGTCGGTGCGACGCCGAAGGCGGGCGAAAAGACG